>JBBQPY010000054.1:0-27430 GCA_038216735.1 Chthonomonadales bacterium | reverse complement strand
TGCCGCCGAAAAATAATTTCCTCAAAAACTTGACGGCAAGGCGTCCGGCGTGATATATTAGGGGTGTGCGCGGGAGTAGCTTAATGGTAAAGCTCCTGCCTTCCAAGCAGATAACGCGAGTTCGATTCTCGTCTCCCGCTTTTGTAACCCGGCCTCCGTAGCTCAGTGGATAGTGCACCCGCCTTCTAAGCGGGTTGTCGCAAGTTCGAGCCTTGCCGGGGGTATAATTGCCCTTCGTGGATAGTGAGCGCATCACTATCGATCACTCCAGCAATGTCCCTCGTTCAGGCTTCAATGTGTCTAATCAGGGGTCAAACGGTTTCTTGACAGGAACCCTGTCGACTGTATATCATTTCCTGTTCCGCTTGCAAATAGCACATCGACCGGCAAAGACATGATTCTTTGCCGGTCGATTTTTGTTCAAACATTTTTATGCCTTCCTATACAATCTGTCAATTCTGAGCATTCACACCTTTCAAATCAAAATGGCTTACTGGATGCATGTCACTCGCGACGCCTCTTCAAGGCATCACCAGGCAATACAGGTTTGCTGATTTGCATACCTACCATTGAACAAAACGATACTGATCGCTCTTGCCTCATCTACTTAACACAGCAACAAAAGTATTGATGTCATGATGTAAAAACGGCCGCGGTATGGTGTGACGATCCAGAGCAGGTTACGGTCTGAGTCTGGCCGCATCAACTGCATATGGCAGGCATCGGGGCAGTTACGCCCTAGCTACCATTGTGCACAGGTAATAGCAAGCGGATTGGCTCATGAATAATTGGCTGCACCTATGAAATCGAACAGAAAATATGTGAATCAAAAATATAGTTCGGTCGTTTGCGAAAAGTGTCAGATTGGCACGATTCTTGCAATACCTACAATTACCGAAATGCGTACAGTGGTGTTCGATATTCGATCATGCAATTGCAGTATCCATCCTACTTCTGCTCAAAGGACATGCAATGAAACACAGTATTACTCTCCTCTCGCTCGGTATAACCGGAGCGCTCTTTCTATCAGCCTCCTTAGCTCAGGCACAAAGCTTTACGCCTGGACTACTACAAAATTCTGCGTTCGGCGTTACACTTAATGTTACGTTCGACGAAAATGGCAAAGGCAGCATAAATGGCAACGCGGTTCAAGGTATCCTTTTAGCAGATGCTTCCAACGGAGGCAAACTGGATCTGACCTATGACCTCACCACTATATCCAGCACGATCGGGGCAGGCGACGTAACCGTGCTAGACTCTAGCGGTGCTATCAGTGACGCCATTCGCTTCACGAATGCCAAGGGTGAATTGACTGGCGGAGTAGCAGACCGCATGATATTCTACTCGACCGATTCGGGCGATCTGGCCGACACTGGACTGCCCAGAAATCTGGGAACTGGCTCCCTCGGGGGCCCCGTTACCGAAGAGGGCGAAAACTTCGCTTACGGTAATGTCTATTTCGGCACTAGCGGTAGTACAGCCACTACCCCAGAACCCGGCAGCGTTACCTTCCTCGTAGGTATGGGAGTCAGCGGGGCAGGCTTGCTCATACGACGACGTAGATTGTCCTGCAAATCAGCCTAACAGCCTCTTAGCTAGCAGGCAAACTAGGACATATAATCCGCCCTTCCATACTGGACTGGCGGATTATATGCATTCGAACCAATCTATAAGGAAGACATAGGGTCAGTCAATTGCCTATTGTCCGACAATGAACCGAAGGTGCTTTTCGGAGGTGTCGAGATAACTATTAGTCGTCTGCAACTGGGTATGACGTGGAACACCGAAACGCTCTACTAGCCAACATTCGTCGGTACTAGATCGGTTGCTCGCCGGTGTTTGATAGAGCTCAGTTAGGATTTCATGCACACCACAATGCCAGCAGTAGCTTCACGCCCTCGATAAAAGCATACTGACTTCGGTGCGAGAGCTTTCGATTTTCTCGTACGCGAAGCATCGAGGAATCAGTGCAGACACTTTGTATTCCACCTCAACCCAGCCGTTTTTGAAGCTCAATGCATAGCTAAGGAATGCACCTGATTGGGTAGTTTGCCTGAAACGATAGTTGGTATGGGTGATGCCTACCACATACAATCGGTCGAAATATGGCGGAAATAGTTTTTGGTGCATGGGTTGGTTGCATGGTCGGTTCCCATATGCTATAATCACCGAAACTGGTAAGGTAGAGCCGTGACAGATGTATTCATCGAACAGATGGAAATTGGTTTCTTCATACCGAGCAGGGCGTACTTTTACCCTCGACGCTCCAGCCGTCAGATGCCAGGGCAACCGGCTGTCAAGCAGATTGTCGCAAAACCGATTATTTACGGGCAGGAGTGCGTTCTTTGCTGCCTCAATGCAGGGCCAAGTCGCCCTGATTGCCAGTCTCTGACTTCACCTTTTGCTGTGTGATTCTTCTTTCGTATTCCTGCCATGTCGATAATCAGACAAGCCGTTTATAAAAGGATATAAATCGTGAAATTCGGAGTATGTGCGGAGATCAGCGCGGCGGCAACACTCGTCGATGCCGGGTACGACTACATCGAACTTTCCGTTGCTGGTGACCTGATACCCGATTCCGATGCCGCAGCCTGGGCAGAGAAGCGGCGCGCCATCGAGCAGATGCCTCTGCTTCCAGAAGCGTTCAACTCCTTCGTTCGCGCACACAAAATCGTCGGTCCGCAGGCAGACCCCGAACGACTCCGCAAGTACATCCAGACTTCGATGCGCCGCGCATCTGAAGTCGGCGGTAAAATCATCGTACTCGGTAGCGGAGGAGCACGCAAGATACCCGACGATTTCCCCCGCACAAAAGCGATCGCGCAATTCCTCGCTTTTCTTGCACTCTGCGCGGATAATTATGCCGATACAGACGTAACCATCGTGATTGAGCCCCTTGAGAAGTCGGAAACCAATCTGATTCATCTGGTCAGCGAAGGGGCAGATTTCGCACGTCAAATCGACAGACCAGGAGTGCGCTGTCTCGCCGACACCTTTCACATGGAGCGTGAGGAAGAAGAGCTGAAAGCGATAGTCGACGCAGCAGACACTCTTGCGCATGTCCACACCGCCGATACCGGTCGTCTCGCTCCCGGCACCGGTACTTACGATCATACGGCACTATTCCGCACACTTCGTGCCGCTCATTATGATGCTCGTCTCTCGATCGAAGGCACAATCGGTGACGATTTTGCCGAGCAGGTGCGCCGCTCTCTCCACCACCTTAAAGCCGCTTACGCCGCTGTCTAGTGATGCAGCGAATTTGCGTGCCTTATCCATTGCTTTTTCCCTGCATCCTTGCCCCCACTGCTCGCAGCATCGGGAAGCGGGATTGTAAAACTCGGTCTCGTGAAAGTGTCAATAGTTTCCCTGATCCTATCTGCCTATCGTGAATGGACTCCTCACCAGAGCAGGGACGAAAAGGCGATACAGCGGGCGTTCTAAATGTCCTCTTAACACGAACGCACAATCATGAAGCTAACCGCTGTGCCCGACGTAGCGGACTGATTCTGCAGTGCACGTGAGTGGAACCTACACTCGGAATAAAGTGATACATAGAGGATAAATATGGACGAAAACAAGCGCTATTCCCCCTGGCAGTTAGCGACTATTCTGCTGATGGTAGTTGGTTATTCCGGCTACTATCTCTGCCGCTCAGACCTCTCCGTCGCAACTCCTCAGATTATCGAGTGGCTTGCAGCACGCGGGATGAGCGCTGCGGAAGCGAAAGTAAAAATCGGCTGGATCGTTTCGATTAGTACGCTCGCCTACGCGATCGGCAAATTTATCAGCGGCGGTCTCGCCGACTATATGGGAGGCAGAGCGAACTTCCTGATCGGCATGGCAGGCGCAGTCGTCTTCACGCTGCTGTTCGCGCTCGGAGGTACGCTGCCCATCTTCACGATCGCCTGGATCGGCAACCGCGCGATTCAGTCGATGGGCTGGGTAGGAATGGTCAAGATAAGCTCCCGCTGGTTCGCCTACTCAACCTACGGAACCGTCATGGGTCTGATCAGCCTGAGCTACCTGTTCGGCGACGCCGCCTCCCGCAAGTTTATGAGTAAATTGATCGAATGGGGCTTGACCTGGCAGCAGATATTCTTCGTCGCGGCAGGAGTGCTGGCTGTAATTTTCGTCGCTAATTTAATATTTCTGCGTGAAGCGCCCTCCAGCCGTGGTATGCTAGAACCAGAATCCAACCCGGTCAATGTCTATGGCACGAGCGGTGATAAGCCTATCCCTCAGAGTTTCTCCGCGCTCGTCCTGCCGCTATTTCGCAGCCCTGCCTTTATATTTGTCTGCTTCCTCTCGTTCGGCTTCACATTGCTGCGCGAGACATTCAATACCTGGACCCCAACCTATCTGCACGAAGCATTTGGTATGACAAAAGCGCAGGGAGCGGCTGCAAGCGCCTGGTTCCCGCTGACCGGAGGTATTTCGGTTGTATTCGCTGGCTTCCTGAGTGACCGATTCGGCAAAAATGGACGCGCATTGATTATTCTCGTCGGGTTGGTGCTGACGACTGTTGCGCTGCTCCTCCTCGCAAACATCCCCCTCACGAGCCCGCAATCCCTTCCCGTGTGGCTGATTTCGGCCATCGGATTCGTTATGATCGGGCCATACTCCTACCTGGCGGGCGCAGTGTCGCTCGACTTTGGCGGCAAGCAGGGGAGCGCGACCGCCTGCGGCATCATCGACGGGGTCGGGTATCTGGGAGGGGTGCTGGCAGGAGAGCGCGTCGCCAGAATTTCTGTGTTGTACGGATGGAAGGGCGCGTTCGAGGCGCTGGCTTGTGTCGCCGCGCTCTCCTGCGTGACAGCAATCTTCTATCTGGTCAATCAGATGCGCCGCAGGGAATCAAACACTCAGATACCGGTACAACCGTAGCACGTTATCTTGAGTCTCTTTACGGAGAATTAGTTCGCAGAGGATCAGATTCAGAGGGGATTGAAGATATGCAAATCACTGACCAAATAATCGAACTTTTTGCAACACAGGGGGATAGCGCTTATTTTGGCGAGAATGTGAGCCAGCGTGAACATGCACTCCAGGCTGCGTATCTGGCAGAGCAGGAAAACGCGCCGGACAATCTCGTCGTTGCGGCGCTGCTCCACGACATCGGGCATCTGCTGCACTATCTGCCAGAGAATGCCGCCGATCTCGGGATCGATAGCGCACATGAGGAGGTCGGTAATCGCTGGCTGGCACAATATTACGGCGACGATATTACCGCGCCGGTGCGGCTGCATGTCGCTGCAAAACGGTACTTATGCGCCGTCGATGCGGACTACATGCACCGCCTTTCGCCCGCCTCGATCCAGAGTCTCGCACTGCAGCAGGGACCCTTTTCGCCTGAAGAGGTGGCGGAGTTCGAGCGCAATCCTCACTTTAGAGCGGCAATTCGTTTGCGGCGCTGGGACGACGAGGCAAAAGTGGTCGGCTGGCAGGTTCCCGACACGGAACACTATCGTGCACGGCTCGATGCCGCGATATTAAAATAGCGTTAGATTTCTCCGAGGTATAGATGCAATGGCTCTCCCGGTGAAAGTGCGCGCCGCGTTTCGTTTGGGTCACCCACTGGCTGCACACGTTCGCTGCAGCGACCCAATGGGTAAGGCATGGGTCTGGGTAGCTCCGATTATGCGTGGCGGTAAGAGGTATCAGAAGGTATTAGAACAGTGGACCCGCAAACGAGAAGCAGGCGAGCCCTATGATGACACCATTCTGAAATACAAAGTGCGCTATCTTGAACTCTCTTCTTGGAACACGGAGCAGGACTACACTCATGCCCTGGACTTTGTCGAGCGTGAGCGTGCCGTTCGTGATGAAAAAACCGAAGTGGATGACGAACCGGCATTAGAGGAATGGCTCAGGCAGTTTCTGGGCGATTTTACGATGCTCGGGGCGCCATCGTCGGTAGATTATTATTTTGCCTGCTATTGAATCTTGTGAATCCTTCTTTGCCGGATCCGCAGGACAATCACATATACGGGACGAACATACGCCGTATGGAAAGCATATGCTTTCCATACGGCTTCGTCATTGAATCCCCTCCAAGTTGGAGTCACGATACACGTCATAGATTTGATATGCTTTAGGCTTTAGCGATTCTTCTGGAAGCACCAATAGCGTTAAGAGCGCACAGGATATTTCGGATATAAAAGCCGTCATTACGGCAAGATCGAACTGATTTCAGGAGACTGTTATGCTGCTTACTTCCACAGAACTCGACCACCAAATGTTAGATCAGCATCGGCTCGCGGAAGCAGTGCGCACATTCCGCGATAGTGGGTTTGTCGTACTTACGAATCTATTTGATCGGGAGTGGATCGCTGAATTGCGGCAGGCTTACGATCACGCTCTCGCTACCTACATTGCTGTAAAGGGCGGTATCGAAGGAGCGCAGCAAAATCCTGCAGAGAAGAACCATCTCAGCTTTTATCCACCGCTGACGCCGCCTATTTCCGACCCACGTATTCTTGCAAATCCGATCGCCGTTCAAATCATGGAGGCGCTGCTCGGCAAGGATTTGCGGTGCGGTTTCTACCACTCCAACACCTCCTACCCAGGTTCTGGGACACAGCACATTCACCGTGACTCCAGCCATATTTTCGGGACCGAAGTTACATCCGCACTGCCCGTCACCAGCCTGGCGCTCAATGTGCCTCTCTGTGATTTTACGGAAGCGAACGGCAGCACAGAGGTCTGGCCTGGCACGCACCTAATGGTTGACACCAATCCCGCCGACGGCAGTAAACTCGAAGAGCGTGCAGCAATCTTGACTTCTCTACGAACCAATATCCCCGCCGGATCGCTCGTGCTGCGCGATATGAGAATGTGGCATCGCGGAATGCCCAATACTACCGATACCCCGCGCACGATGCTTGCCCTCGTCTATCGTCGGAGTTGGCTGACTGAGCGCACTATCTTGACTATTCCGCAGTCGACATGGGACGGCTGGCCCGAACGTGCCCGCGAGATATTCCGTGGTAACAACATCGCGCCCTGAGTGGTAACGATAAGGTTCGGGACAGACCAGGTGGATCCTCTTTGCTCTGAGCGATTGAAAGGCAGCCTGATTGAGAAAAGAAAGCGCAACGCTCATCAGTGCGAACAGGACTCGTAATCCCGTACAGCGTAAGGCACTCTATGTCGTGCTTCTTTTTCCAATGCTGCTGTATGGAAGCTGGCAATATCGGTCGAAAAACCAACGCGATCTTAACCGACAGCTGTTCAAGGCGGTGAACAGTAAGGATGTCATTGTAGTCAGATCGTTACTGAAACGCGGCGCAAATCCCAATGTTCGTTTCGTCCCCGATCAGCCCTGGTCTCTCTGGCAGCAGGTACAGCTTGCTTTCCACGCCGACTTGCCGACCGATCCCGATGCGAGCACTCCGCTTTGGGATGCTGTAACTCGGAGCGATAGCGCACATAAATCGGACGAAAAGAACATTGCTGTCATCGAAACATTGTTGAACGCAGGAGCGCGAGGCCAGGAAGGAGCCGGTCGGCATCTATCGGCGCTCATGCCCGCTGTTTGGATGCATCGATGCAAGGTTGTACAGATGCTGCTCGATCACGGCGCAAACACGCTGGCGCGTGATGAGGAGGGTAAACAGGCGATTTATTACCTCGACGAAGCTGGCGATGACAGCGTTAAAATAGCCGAACTGTTGATCTCGCATGGCTGCGATGTTAACGCGGTGGACGATAAAGGTCGTACACCGCTGATGAGCATCAGACTCTATGGAGGAAAAAACACCGTATTGAAATATTTGCTCGCGCACGGGGCGAATGTCAATGCGCGATCGAAGGAAGGAGAAAGCGCGCTTTCGAGTGCGGTGCCATCAAGCAACATTGGTTCAATGCAAATGACCATTCCAGGAAAGAGTCTGCCGATCGTGCTGGGACCAGCGCGCGCGACGGCGATCGAGCAGAATATGCCGGAAACAAGTTCTACCGCCGCACTAAAGCTGCTCATTGAATATGGAGCTGATGTGAGGTCTGATGCGGGCGGAAGTCCTCTGCTGCAAGCTGCGAGTAACGGGGATATCGGATCGACGCGCTTACTGCTCGAACATGGCGCCATACCCGGTTACTCCGGTAAGTATTATAAAATTACACCTCTTCACAACGCGGCGAATGGAGGACACGTTGAGGTTGTGAAACTGCTGCTCGCTCACGGTGCAGCGATCAATGCTCTCGACTGGCATAAGGATACGCCGCTGACCTCCTGCCTTCAGTATCGAAATCAACCCGGCATCGTCGATTCGCTTACTGCCACTATCAAGGAACTGATTGCCAGTGGCGCTGACGTGGGACACCACAACAAATTCGGTGAGTCCGCGCTATCACTGGCGAAAAAGTGGAAGTATTCCAAGATTGTTGCGGCACTCGAAGCCGCAGGAGCTGCCAACTGATAGATTTGTCCAGCGATCCGATGAGGCATGAGCGCTTCAGACTTACTATGAAAGTCAAGGCGAATACGGTGACAAGAAGTCATTCAAAAGAGGACAATATGATCACCGATTCCGCCCCGAATACGGTTCATTCAAACCGTAGTAAGGCGCTTTATTTAGCGCTTCTCATAGTACTGGCACTGTATAGCGGCTGGCAATTGCGGTCGAAAAATCAGCGCGATCTCAACCTCAGTCTCATCGAAGCGGTACATAGTGGGGATACCGATGAAGTCGACTCTTTATTGAGGCGGGGAGCAAACCCTAACATCCGTGACGTCATCCAGCAGCCCTCGAGTCTCTGGCAATACATACAGCTTGTCTTTCATTCCGACCTACCGCCAGAAATGTTCGCTCCTCCATTGGTCCATGCAGCGGTTGCAGCGGATTCTTATAGTGTCGTTGAATCGCTGTTACGCCATGGCGCAAACCTTCGGCTATGTGACAAGGATGGAAAATCACCGCTTCATTATCTGGTCGAAAAGGGTCCCCGAGTCTTCTATGGTGATGGAGAGGGCGTTAAGATTGCTGCCTTGCTGATCCAGTCGGGTAGTGACGTCAACGCCGTCGATAAGGCAGGGCGTACCGCACTAATGAATGACGGTTTATATGTGGGCAGCAATACACTATTCCGATTTCTGCTGGCACATGGAGCGAACACGAATGTGCAATCACGATATGAGGGCAGCCCGCTCTTTGTGGCAAGCAAGCATCTAGATATTCAAGCAGTCCAACTTCTTCTGGATCATGGCGTGGATGTCAATGTGTGTGACACGTACAAGGTCACGCCGCTCCACACTGCCACCGTCAAAGGAAATTTGCCATTGATCGAGTTGCTGCTCGCACACGGTGCTAAGATCGACGCCCCAGATTGGCATGGCGATACTCCACTCACAGCCTATTTGCAGCAAGCCAATAATTTTGCAGAAGAATTAGATGTCCTCCGAGAACTGATCGCGAACGGCGTAGACGTCAACCACCGAAATAATGCTGGCAAATCTCCACTTTCTCTTGTAATGAAGAGACCCTCTCAAACTCTTCTTATAGCGAATAACGCAGAGCAAATTCTTGATGCAAAGCGCCACAATCAGGAGATTATCGAGATACTTGAAGCGGCGGGCGCAAAACCCTGATGTATTACTTGTAGCCCTCCCGCAAAACAGCTGACCTCATCTCCACACCCTCTGTTTCCAGTATGACTGACCGGTGACATGAGTACCACCAGCAAATGTAACCATCTCACAGCTTCCTGCGTCTAATCGCAAAATTCGCTTGGAGGATAAAACACAATGAACGCGAAATCGATTCATCGCATTACGGCACTCACTCTTTGGCTGCTTCCGCTGGGTTCGACCACGAGCAACGCTGCTCCCCCATCCAAAGAAGCGCAGCAACAGTTGCTTCATGCGATTGTACAGAATCAAGTCGATGTTGTAGAGACGCTGCTCAAGCAGGGTGGAGATCCCAATGATCGCGTTGCGCCGGGGAAAGAGGATGCCTGGATACTGGAGCATCGCACGGACGCCGATCCTGCTCCTCCCTTGATTGTGCTTGCGTGCCGGTTCGGTTGTCCGGATCCTAAGGTGATTCGATTGTTGATCGAAAAAGGCGCAGATGTGAATATCATTGATGAGAATGGCACGACGCCCCTGATGATGGCTTCGGAACTCGACTGGGACCCGAGTGTCGCCCTGCTGCTCGAACATGGCGCGAAGGTAAAGTTGAAAGACCATTATAGCAAGACGGCGCTCATGTACGCAATGGGGAACCGCGGGCTGAGCACTGTGGCAAAGCTCGTTGAAAAAGGAGCGGAGATCAACTCGAGCGACAAACAAGGTAAAACGCCTTTGATGTATGCGATTATGCGAGCCGCACATGACCCTATTTGGCTGTTGGGCGAAGACCATGTTGAAAAGGAAAAAGCAGCAAAAGAGAGATATATTGAACTCATCCAATATCTGATAGCAAAGAGAGCCAATGTCAATGCGAAGGACTCCGCGGGCAATACCCACCTAATGCTGGCAACAATACAAAGGCAGCCCGAGGTCGTTAAGATGCTGATCGCAGCGGGAGCCAAAACAGCGGTGAAGCGAGCAAAACACATATGATGTCATCAGTTTATCCGCTTTGACGATCAATGGAAGCGAAACAAGGAAACCCCAGAATGTCCTCTCGATATCGAGAGGACATTCTGTATGGCTGCTGGCTGTACAAGAATTACAGCGCTGAAAAGAGGTTTCACTTCGCATACGCAGTTCCGTTCTCAGCAAGGATCGGGTGCTCGACATAATGACCGTGATCGGGAACTGAGATCTGATCAAAGTTAACGGCCAGGGTCTGCAGTGCATGACGCATTTCACCGCCACGCATCGCGCGTCCATGCCCTGTGACGGCTACCTCCGGCTCGAGCGCGGCAAGCATCTCGACCGAACTGCGAGCCTGCTGCCAGTTCTGAGTAAAATAAGCGGGTGGACCGTGGAGTTCCATTTCCTGCATCACGACGGCATACGCAGACTCCTGACGCGTCGTGATGAACGCATCTCCTGCGATCAGGGTCCTGTCGGATTCGCGCCAGAGTGAGATATGACCGACCGAATGTCCGGGCGTGTGGAGCCATTTCCAGCCTGGCATCCCGGGCACACTGCCATTGGCTGGAAGCGGACTGAGCCACCGGTCGACGTCGACTGGCCCTCGGGGAAAGAGCGGTGAGAGTAGCGAGAATATTCCTCCGCCGACGGTCGGATCGGGTGGCGGATAGGCTGCGACGCCGTTCAAGTAAGGCAGTTCCAGTTTGTGCGCATAGATCGGGGCATCCCAACGCTCTGCAAGCGCTTCCAACGCCCCCGTGTGATCGAAATGCCCGTGTGTGAGTATGATTGCCGCTGGACGTGCGCCTTTTCCAAAGCGTTCTTCGGCCGCGCCTTCGATTGCTCCCGCAGAGCCTGGTATCGCTGTGTCGATCAGAACCCAGTTTCGATCCCCTGCCCCTGGCATTCCGAAAAAAACAACATTAACGAGCAACAACCGTTTATAGGCTACGTCTGAGACAACCTCATGGGTATGGTCATGCCGGTGTGCGTCGATCTCAGGGTCGTCAGCACGACTTTCCTTCGAAAGCCGTAGTTCGTGTTCTAGCGATTCGTCTATCTTTGCCATAATTTCCCTCACATAAATGGTAACGATTCCGCGCTCGAGCGGTGATCCACTCCGATTTACACGGCATTTACGATATCAACTCAGAACCACTATCGAATGAAATTGTTCCGTGGATATTCACTCCACACCAGTCGGCACAAACAATGGAATGAACTGGCATTCCACCCCCTGCATATCGAAATCGCATCGAGACTATTTTACGCCGATGCAGACAACTTCTTTCATGCTCCTGTGATACAACCGACCGTTGGCATAGCTGATCGAGTTGAGGCTCCATGTCTGCCCGGCGGAGCCGATATCGTTGACCGCCAATAACGCATTCGCGTTTAGAACTCTCGCTTTCGCGTCGATTACGTAGGTGATGCCGAGCATCGTGGTCATGAAGATTTTCTCGTTCACGACTGTCGGGCTGCCCAGGAAACACCAGTACCAGCCATCGCGCTTCGAGCGTGGATCGCCCGCGGCATCGATACCGCGCGCATTGATTGTCGAGGAAGGCTGCGGCTGATTCCACACAAAGCGATCGGGACTGCCAGCCTGCCGGGCAACCTGAACCGGCAATTCAAGGTACTCGACTGCATCCGTCACCACATTGACCCGCCCGATACAGTAAGGCGGTCCCAGTTTGCTCGCCGTATCGGTAAAGGAGAGAAAATAGTGCCAGTCCCCAACGACGACATTGCAGAACCACGCAGGAAACACCGAGTACGCAGGCGTCCGTTTCTTCAGGTCAACTCCCGCCTCGAGAATATATTTTCCTGTGCCAGTATCAAAGCGCCGATAATCTACCTTCGCCGTCAGTGATTGTGTCTTGAGAAGTTTGCCACTTCGCACGTCGATCACTTGATGCAGTGAGTTTTCGAGGTCGAACCAGTAGGCGAACTTTTTGCCCCAGTGCTGTGTATAGAGCGCCTTACCGCTGCCCTCGAATCGCCAGAGTGTATGTCCTGCAGCGCCCGATGCGAGGCTCATCATACTCAGTCCGCTCGGTGCTTCCGGAACGTCGTGGTAACCGCCCCTGCCCTGCAGGAGCGCCGGAGTGCCGTCCGGCAACATCCCAAAAACCGGCGTGTTGTAGTGCGTGAGCGCGTCTTCTGAAACCCAGCGTGTTTTACCGGTGCGCTTGTCGAGACCGCGCAGATAGTTCCAGGGGTCTGCTTCCCGCTTCGGGTCGCCTTCGTCACGTGGCTCCATGTTTAGCAGCGTATCACCATAGAGTATCGGCTCGAACTGCTTGTTGAACGGGCGTCCGGTCGTCGGTTTCCATTTTCGCAGCCAGATGTTCTGCCCTGCGAAATCCCAGCAGCCGACAGTTCCGCTGGAGTTACAGAACCAGACGTGCTTGCCGTCAGTTACAGGTGTCGGCGTCGTCGAATCGCTGAATCCATATGCGTAGGTGCTGTTCTCTGTACCGGCTATATCGACCGTCCAGAGGATTTTACCGCTGCGGCTGTCGAGGCAGTACCCGACGATATCGTGTCCTTCTCGGGATCCATTCGCATCGACCAGTGGCTTCATCGTTGTCAGAAACAATCGATCTCCCCAAACTGCGATCCCACTCTGTCCCTCCTCTGGAAGTGTGGTTCGCCAGACGATATTCTGGTTCCGCGAAACACTCCAGTGCAGCGGCACAATCTTTCCATGTGCTGACCAGTTACCCAGCGGACCAGCCGCCTGAGACCAGTTTTGCTCCTCTGTTTGTGACACTGCTCGGGTCGGCAGCAATACGGAGACGCTAATGTGTAGCGCAAATACGAGTGCAGGAATATATAATTGCATTGATAAATTAGTGCGGATGGCTTTATCGGTCAAAATTGGTCTCCCTTGTAGAAATTGCTCAGTCTTTCTGGTTGTCGAAAACCACAAAGCCCCTACCCGATGTGGGAAGGGGCTGGGTACAAGATTGTGGCATACAATGGCAGAATAAAATCGTGACTGCCTCGCAGGTGCGGAGCGCGTCAGACCGCTTTTCCGATTGCCGTCGCTTGCGCGACTTCGATCAGTTTGCCTGACTTCACATCGTAGATATAGCCGTATATTGGGATGGTTTTTGGAACCAGCGGATGCGATCGAACGCGTGTGACATCGGCGGTGACGCTCTGCGCCTGATCACTGATCGTCAGCCAGTCTACATAGTCGCCTTCGCGTGAACCCGCGCTTGTGCCGACATCGTGCCATCCGCTCGCATCGACAATAGCTGTCTCGAGTGAGCTTGCCAGCAGCCCGCGTATCACATCGTCTGTAAATGTCTCCATACCGCAGTCGGAATGGTGGATGATGAACCACTCGCGCGTCCCGAGAAGTTTGTAGGAGATGACAAGCGAACGGATTGCATCGTCGCTAGCACGTCCACCTGCATTGCGGATCACATGGGCATCACCCTCAGAAAGACCCGCCAGTTTGGCAGGGTCGATACGGGCATCCATGCAGGTCAGAATCGCAAAATGACGCCCAGGTGGCATCGGAAGATTCGCTTTGTCTCCAAAGTTTGCAGCATACGCGGCGTTGGCTTTCAGCACATCCTCAAGAATGGCACTCATCGGTAATTTCTCCTGTAATGCGATGGAATTAAATGTATCACGATCGATAAAATTGACTATTCCGGTCTGAAAACTTAGTAACTATACGCACATGTTGACATCTATTTTATTTCTGAAACTGTTACGGATTTCACTAGCCAAATTCGAAATAGCGGATTATAATACGTTGTAGCTGAACTTCAGGCTAACTTAACGCACAATACCAATGGCGGAAGCTTCGGTGCTTCTCGCTTACAAGGGGACGCTATGGAAACGATGATGACGATGAATCGAAACGCAATGTCGATGCCCGGTATGGGTATGCCTGCCATGCCGGGCACGACACCCGCGATGCCTGCGATGAATATGATGATGGTGCCGAGCTGTACGATCAAAATGGAAAAGATCGATGGCGGCATGCGAATGATGTGCGACTGCGAAGACAAAATGTCTGCGGCTGCGCTTCAGAGTCTGTGCAAAATGCTTGCAGGCAGTATGTGCAGTTGTGCGATGATGATGAATGGCATGATGGTCAACTGCTGCAACCTGACAATGGGTATGTGCAAATGCGAGATGACCGAAATGGGCTGTATGATTTCCTGCATGAGCGGCGACGCCGACTGCTGCAAAATGATCCAGGCTTGCTGTGACTGCATGACGCAGATGATGAGCGCAGGCTGCTCTTGCTGCGTGATGATGAACAGCATGCCGATCTGCTGCGCCTCCATCTAACTACAAATCCGTTCCCATCAATGACACCCGAGCTGAACCTCGATTTTCGCGGGACATCATTGCTGATATTCGCGCCTGCTCCACAATGAGCCGGCGCGAATTCATTTGGACCATTCATTTCTTTGCAGCGACGTCCTCTGTGCCCAATTAGTTCTGATATCGTTCCGCGCCAGCGCGTGAGCACGCAAGAGCCGTTGTGAGGACGTAGAATCGTTAGCATTTCAGCCGAGATGCTTAGCTGCGTGAAAGACGATCTTGCTTCCAAACGAGAACTTTCGCGCCACAGAAGGCACTTGCTTCTGCATAGGCGCGCGCATAAATCGACTGCTGCCACGCGAGCTGATCAGGGGCAATTCCATTGAGCAGGCAGTGCGGAGCTGGCACAAAGCCTCTGGAAATGTGAACGCTCGAGGATGTTTCGAGTGGATATCGGGAATCGCTTCGGTACATAAATGTCCTCATAAATGTTGCTACCGTCATTAACGATTAAAGCAATCAATCTACTAAGTCAATCAATTTAATCATCTATATAATATAGTACCATGATTCGAATAAAATAATCAGCAAACATCACAAATTCTTCGACAAAAATCTGACAAAAAATCGAGAGGCAAGACGCCTCTCGAATAATTCCTGGTGCTCCGTAGTAAAGTACTGGAAGAAGAATTAGAGCTGAATCACCTGACTCGAAAACCGCTCCATCTCCTCGAGTTGAGGACTGCACTGTAAGAGCAGAAAATCGACGCCGATGGCTTCGAATTCGGCAATATGTTCGCGAACCTGCGAAGGAGTCCCAACGAGACCGGAGCGCAACCCACGATTCGAGACCGAATAGTCTTCGAGCGATACGCGCTGCTCCAGTTGCGTACCCGCCAGCCACTGCTCATAATTTTTATTGCCCGCCGCGCTGCTGCGGACGTCTGTGATGCGCTCTTTTTCCTCGAGCGCTTCCATTTCTGTATCTCGGACGATGCTATAAGCGGCGATTCCATATTGCAATTTCGGAAGTGACAGCCGTTCACGTCGCCCGTTCATATCCGCAATGCGTGCACCGATTTTTTCAGGCGAATCGCCGTGCATTACGTAACCGTCGCAGGTACGAGCGATCAATTCTCTTGCCGCTTCCGATTCGCCCCCCGCATATATCAGAGGACGCGGACGGCTCGCCACCGGCTTGGGTTGAAGCACATTGTCGTCAATTGTGTAGTAGCGGCCCGCATGAGAATACCGGTCGCCGCTCCAGACACCATCCACCACTTCGAGCCACTCCTCCGTTCGCGCATAGCGGTCGTCGTGCTGTTCGAAACCGACCCCATACTTTTTCGCCTCATCCGCCCACCATGACGAAACCACATTCAGCGAGAGCCTTCCCCCACTGATCTGGTCGATGTTGGCCGCCTGTTTCGCGAGCAGTGCGGGATTGTGGAAGGTCGGGCGTACGGCAACCATTATCTCCTGCTTTTTGGTGACCGCTGCCAGTGCCGCCGCTGTGGTCCACGCATCGAGTGAGGGCGCGTCTTCTCCCTTGATATCGTTCAAATTCAGTTCAGCAACCAGAGTCAAATCGAAGCCGATTTCTTCGGCTCGTTGCGCTAGATGAGAAGCATATTCCCATGTCGCAGCCATATTTTCGTCTTCGACATTCCGCAGCCAGCCGCCGAAAATGGGAAGCCAGTACCCGTAGCGCATCTTATGTTTTCGCCTTTTGTATCAGGAAATCGACCAGCCGTTCGTGCGGATCGAAGCCGATCACGCGCCGCGCATCGGCGACGAAATTAGAGAGCGCATTGATGTCGTAGTAGACCAGCCTGCCATCACGATCATCGATCATAAACTCGACTCCGCCGACATCGATGCCCGCCGCCTGTACGATTCGCTCGACCGCCGTGATCACTTCTGTCGGCGGCGTTATAGATTCGACCGTCATTCCCGATTGCGGCGCATCGACAGGGCAGGCATTGCGGGATAGGGCAACGCCGCCACTTGTCTGGCAGATGTCGGCAGGGCAGAGGTTGAAACTGGAGCCGTCGGTGTGGACATTGATCCCGTACAGGTATTTCCCGCCGAGGGTTTCGATCCGCGTGATAAAGCCGCCTCGCGCCGGAGTATATTCCTGTACGAGGGCAGTTCCGTCGATGCCGAGATCGATCTCGTCATTGGCAGCCCCGTTTCTGAGCGCGTCCAGCGTCTCGAAGCGAACGATGCCCGCGCCGCTGCCACCGATATTCGCCTTTATGACGATCGGAAACCGCAGGCTCTCCGCAGCCACCGGCGCAAGCGAAGCACGATTGATCACAATCGATTTCGGGTAATCGAGGTGTAGAGACTCCAGCAGCAGTATCTGTTCGGCTTTGCTCGTTTCGTTGCCATATGCTTTTGTCCCATTGACGACGGGTACGCCACAGCGTTCGAGGTGCGCCAGATAGCCCTTCGTATAGAACAGACTGTTCGCGCCGCCGCGCAGATAGGCTGACGGACTCATACGGTTGAAGACAAGCGAATATTCCGACGCTTCCGTTCGCGATGCGGGGTCGTAAAAATGGCTTGCGGCATTGATCTTCGAATAGGGAATTCCGCGACGATCCAGTTCAGCAAAAAGTGGTCGGAACCAGTCGGGATGCTCGTAGTAAATGCCGATTGGCAACAAAGTGTGAGTCATAAAATGTATGATTGATCTTTCAGGAATTTGCGATATATTTATCCGAGCGCCTGTTCGAGGTCAGCGATCAGGTCCTTCTCGTTTTCAATCCCGACCGAGAGGCGCACGAGCGCAGGATCGATTTCTATTCCAGAACCAGCAAGGCTCGCATGAGTCATCGCCGCCGGATGTTCAATTAAAGATTCTACTCCGCCGAGGCTCTCAGCCAGAGTGAACAGCTGCGTTTTCGCGACCATGGTACGTGCTGCCGATTCGCCGCCGCGAGCGAGAAACGAAACCATCCCGCCGAAACCAGCTTTTGAAATCAGCGAGTCGGATGTCGTGAAGTTGTCCGCCGCGCCGCCTGTTGCGAGGTTCCGAAGTGCGACCTCGTGGTAAGGATCGCTTACGAGACCAGGATAGTAGACAGCCTGTACCTTCGGATGTTGGGCGAGAAAGTTTGCTACCGTACGTCCATTCGCACTGTGCTGACGCATACGCACGCCGAGGGTCTTGATGCCGCGCAGAACGAGAAAACAGTCGAACGGTCCGGGTACGCCGCCCGCCGCGTTCTGGTGAAAGGCGAGTCGGTCACGCAAACTCTGGTCGCGCACCACGACCAATCCGCCGACGACATCGCTGTGCCCGCCGAGATATTTCGTCGCGCTGTGGATCACGAAGTCAGCTCCGACCGTCAGCGGACGCTGCAAATACGGGGAGGCGAAAGTGTTGTCCACCGCGATCCAGGCGCCGTTCGCATGCGCCAGATCGGCGACTTGCTGTACGTCGATACTTCGCAGCAGAGGATTGGTCGGTGTCTCCAGCCAGACCATTTTTGTTTTCGGCTTGAATGCCGCCTGCGCTTTTTCTGTATCGGTCAGATCGACGAGGCTGAAACTGATTCCGTAGCGCGACAGAACACGGGCGAAGAGGCGATACGTTCCACCGTACACATCATCACTCAGTATCACATGGTCACCGGTATCGAGCAGCGAGCAGACGGTCATGATCGCCGCCATGCCGCTCGCGAATGCCAGAGCCTGCGTTCCCG
Source organism: Chthonomonadales bacterium (assembly GCA_038216735.1). GTDB lineage: Bacteria > Armatimonadota > Chthonomonadetes > Chthonomonadales > Chthonomonadaceae > JBBQPY01. The sequence continues at coordinate 8,878 of JBBQPY010000054.1, read as the reverse complement.
CTTCCAGCGACGCGATACACTCCTCAAGCGCGGTGCGCGTCGGATTGTGCGTACGAGAGTACTCATAGCCTGCGTAAGTATCGCCGACTCCATGCTGTGCATAGGTGCTCGTCTGGTATATCGGCACCGAAACTGCGCCTGTCCGTGCGTCTGGCGGCTGTCCGGCATGGATGGCGCGGCTGTCGAAGCCAAGCTCTTTCGGGTCGCCTTTCATTGGCTGTGGCTCTCCTTATCGTCTTTCTGCCTGGACTTCTGATGGGCGACGAAATCGAGCAGATCGCTGCGGGTGATGATGCCGACGGGCACACCTCCGCGCACGACGACCGCGCCATTGCCGCCATCGGTGAACAGTGGGAACAGCGATTCCGCGTCTTCCTCCGCATAGACGAACGGCAGCCGATCTTCCATCACGGTCGCAACCTCGGCGTCGACCGTTTCAGGATGTCGGAACACGCGATCGAGCAGTCCGCGCTCTTCAATCACGCCGATTATCGTCTCCAGTTGCGGCGCATTGGACGAAGCAGGAACAGAGCCCTCCACGATCGGCATCTGCGAGATTCCGTGCTGGTGCATCCGGTCGATCGCTTCACGTACGGTCTCTCTCGCTCCGGCGCAGATCAGTCGTGATTCAGAAGGAAGCAGATCGCCCACGGATCGACGATGCCCAAAGCGGTCGATAAAGCCCTGATCGCGCATCCAATCGTCGTTATAGATTTTAGAAAGGTAGCTGCGCCCGCTGTCTGGCAGCAGCACCACGATCACTTTGTCGTCCTTGACTTTTCGCGCGAAACGAAGCGCGCCAGCGAGCGCGAGTCCACACGAACCACCGATCAGAATTCCCTCTTCGCGTGCCGTACGGCGGCACATCAGGAACGCCTCGCGGTCGCTGACCGTCTCCCACTCGTCAATGATATCGAGATCGACTGTGCCTGGAATGAAGTCCTCGCCGACGCCTTCCACTTTATAGGGCTTGACTTCTTTGCCCGTGTAGAGCGAGCCTTCCGTATCGACGCCCACGATCTTGATGCGCGGGTTCTGCTCTTTGAGATAGCGCCCTACTCCAGTGATCGTACCGCCTGTACCGACCCCTGCAACGAAGTAATCGATCTTGCCGCCGGTTTGCCGCCAGATTTCCGGTCCGGTCGTCTCGTAGTGCGTCAGCGGATTATTTTGATTGTAGTACTGGTTCGGTTGATAGCCGCCCGGTATCTCGCGGGCGAGTCGATCGGACACGCTATAATAGCTCTCCGGCGACTCTCGGGGCACATTCGTAGGTGTGACAACGACGTCGGCGCCGTAGGCTTTGAGCAGCGCGATCTTCTCCGCGCTCATCTTATCCGGCATCACGAAAACGGTACGGTAGCCCTTCATTGCAGCCGCCATCGCAAGCCCAACTCCGGTATTTCCGCTCGTGGGCTCGACGATCACGCCGCCTTTTTTGAGCAGCCCATCGCGCTCCGCCGCCTCAATCATCTTAATGCCGATGCGGTCTTTAACGGAGCCTCCCGGATTGAGATATTCGAGTTTGGCGTAGAGGGCAGGTTTTAATCCACGTGCGAGTCGATGATTGAGACGCAGCAAGGGAGTCTCGCCGATCGTATCGAGTATGCTGTCACAGGCTTCGACGCCGAACTCGTCTCGGCGAAATCGGTCGGCTACAGGAATATAAGTTGTATCTAACGAAGTGTCGATCGGAGTATCTATCAGTGGCTCGGATCCGTCGTTAGGTATCCCCATAAAGGCTGCCAGATCGACCTGATCGGCTGTTGTGTTCATAACAAATTCCTCGAATGTCGTTTCGCTAACGGGTGTTCGACCGGTTGTGCAACGATCTAACAGAGCATCACAACCCATATCCCGTTGCTGACAGAGTATTATACGTTCCATGTCATACAAAATCAATCAAAATCGATCGAATCTACTGGAATACCGGTGGATTCCGATTAAATCTAGAGTTTGCGGCCCCATTGAACTTGAGCGCCAGTCGTTCACAGGGCAGGAACTATGCGGCAGAGTGTGGAAATCAATGCCTTCAGGCGCCATTCAGGCGTTTGCCGGAAGCAAGTAGTTTGTAGCATCGAACTCATCTCCCAAATATGTATCGGTCATTGCAAGGCAAAACTATTCCATGTCCTCATACAACGGTATCGACTTATCGGCACGCGCGCATCGAACGATGATTGAGGAAGGATTCGCTCCCGACCTTCCAACCGCGGCAATGAAGCAAGTCCAGACGATCGAAGAAGACAACCTTCGCTTATCGACTTTGCCCATAATACGCGATCTGCGCGGACTGCTCTGGAGTTCAATCGACAACGATTCTTCGCGTGACCTCGATCAGATCGAGGTCGCAGAGCAGTTGGCTGACGGCAGCATTCGTGTGCTGATCGGGATCGCCGATGTCGATGCTCTGGTGCCTGCGGGTTCGCCGATTGATCGGCATGCCGCCGAAAACACCGTCTCCGTTTATACGGGCGTTACGACTTTTCCAATGCTGCCGGAAGCGCTTTCGACCGATCTGACTTCTCTTCTGCCAACACAGGAGCGGTTCGCAGTTGTCGTCGAAATGGTCGTCGCCATTGACGGAACCGTAGCCTCGAGCGAACTGTATCGGGCGCGCGTGACCAACCACAGCAAGCTGACCTACGACGAAGTTGGGGACTGGCTGGAAGGGCATGGGCAGATGCCTCAGGGGATATCGTCGGTCGCGGGTTTGGAAGCGCAAGTCCGCCTTCAACAAAAGGCGGCGGAGCGGCTGCATGCACAACGCCGCGCAGCGGGCGCACTGGAGTTCGAGACGGTGGAAGCGCAGCCGGTAATGGAGAACGGCCAGATCACGGGGCTTGCGATTGCTCGTAAAAATACCGCACGATCAATCATCGAGAACTTCATGGTCGCTGCGAATACTGTACTTGCGGGTTATCTGGAAGCGACGGGACTTCCGACGATTCAACGCGTCGTACGTGAACCGCAGCGCTGGACACGCATCGTCGAGATTGCGGCGGGCTTTCATGTTACTCTTCCGTCGACGCCGAACGCAAAAGCGCTAGCCGACTTTCTGATTCGCCGTAAAGCCGCCGATCCGGTTCATTTTCCGGATCTATCGCTTGCGATCGTGAAGCTGCTCGGCGCGGGCGAGTATGCCGTTGTTCGCAAAACAGATCCGCCGGAAGGGCATTTCGGTCTGGCTGTTTATCGCTACACGCACTCGACCGCGCCCAACCGGAGATACGCCGATCTTGTCATTCAGAGAGCTGCGAAAGCGGTGATGAATCATCTTCCCCCACCCTACACAGAGGCCGAATTGACGCAGATAGCGGAGCACTGTACGGAGCGGGAGGGTGCGGCACGGAAAGTCGAGCGAAAAATGCGGAAAGTGGCGGCGGCCGCGCTGTTGTCCAACCGGATCGGGGATGTGTTTAGAGCGATCGTCACCGGCGTGACGAACAAAGGCGTTTTCGCGCGAGTGGCCGATCCACCGGTCGAAGGGCGCATTGTGGAGGGCGAGCGCGGACTGGACGTCGGCGACAGTATTTCGGTGCGTTTGCTCGCAACAGACGCGGAGCGCGGCTTCATCGACTTCGCACACGAATGAGCCGGTGTCACAGCCAAACACGGGAGCATGTTGCGCAAGCCACGATCGCTGCACCTCGGGAAGCTGGAACCCTGATGAAGGAGACTTGTGAATACAATATATAAATTGGCTTGTTTGCTGGGAGTGACGCTGGGCATGCTGGCAGGATGTGCATTCCCTTCCTATGTCGAGGCGCAGACAGCAAAAGACTACGTCTGGAGAAGCGTCAAAGTCGGAGCAGGAGGGTTTGTGCCTGGCATCGTTTTCAGCCGAGTCGAGCGCGGCCTGGCGTACCTACGTTCGGATATGGGTGGCGCGTATCGCTGGGATGACCGACAAAAAACGTGGATACCGATGCACGATCAGCTCGCCGAATCGAGCTATTTCGGCACCGAGAGCATCGCTCCCGACCCGATCGATCCCAATATCGTCTATCTTGCAGCGGGTATGTACCGGAATGATCCGTCGGCGATCCTGCGCTCGCGGGATAAGGGGAAAACCTGGCAGATATTTCCGGTCTCTTTTCGTATGGGAGGCAATGAGGATGGGCGCGGTTTGGGCGAACGGCTGGCGGTCGATCCTAATGACAACCATATTTTGTATTTCGGTTCGCGGCATGATGGACTGATGCACAGCACGGATTCTGGCGCAACCTGGAAAAAATCGGCGACTTTCCCGCTCCCTGGGCGCGGACTGCCCGGCAACGGACCGACGAATGCCGGTCTCAGTTTCGTCGTCTTCGACCCCCGTAGTGGAAGCCGTGGCACGGCGACGAAAACGATAGTTGTCGCATCCGCCGACTCTGGCACGCAGCATCTCTTTCGCAGTGACGATGCGGGATCGACATGGCAGCCTGTCAAGGGAGAACCCAAATCAGATTTTCTGCCAGCGAAAGCGGAAATAGATGGTAAAGGCGTCCTCTATATCACCTATAGCAAAGGCATCGGTCCGAATGGTGTTACCGATGGCGCGGTGATGAAGCTCGACACGCATAACAATGTGTGGACAGATATTACGCCAGATAAGCGACCCGATCATCCCCAGGGCGGCTATATGGGAATCAGCCTTGATCGGCAGCATCCCGGTACGCTCGGCGTTACGACCATGAACCGCTGGTCGGCAGGAGACACCGTCTGGCGCAGCACCGATGGCGGACAGACATGGTCGGATATCGTTGGCAAAAGTACCCGAGATGTCAGCGCCACACCGTTCTTGAACTGGGGAGCAAAGGAAGCGAGGTTGGGTTGGTGGATGGCAGCCTTCGCGATCGACCCGTTCAATTCTGATTTCGCGGCGTACGCTACCGGCGCCACGATCTACGCGACACGCGACTTTTCGGATGTCAATAAAGGGAAGGTCACGAACTGGTTTCCGTGGGTGAAGGGGATCGAACAGACGGCGATCATTACGCTTGCCAGCCCTAGTGCGGGCGCGCATTTGATCAGTGGGTTCGGCGACATTGGCGGCTTTGTTCACGACGATCTCACGAAATCCCCTCCCCGGGGAATGTCGGAGAACCCGCAGTTCAATACCACGAACACGATCGATTTTGCTCCGCAGCAGACGAACATCATCGTTAGAAGTGGGCGCCCCAACAATGGACAATCGCCCTATGGCTATTCCGAAGACGGCGGGCATTCCTGGCAACAGATTGCACTACCCACTGCGCAAAATGGCAGAGATGCTGCTCCTGCGATGATCACTTCAGCGGACGGGAAAACGCTAATAGTGATGACGAGGGTGCCGCAGATCACGCGGGATCGCGGCAAAACGTGGATGCCCGTTCAGGGCTTGCCAGCGATCGGTCGTCCGGTCGCCGATGGAGTGAATCCTTCGAGATTCTACGCGCTCGATTTCAGCAATCGGCAGATATTCACGAGCAGCGATGGCGGCGCGACCTTCACTTCTTCCTCTACTACGGGCTTGCCTGCGGACATCAGCCACGACAGACCTAAGTGGGCTGAGGCTGCCTGGCCGCTTCAGGTAACATCAGCGAATGAGGGCGACCTCTGGCTCGTGAGCGGTCAGGGCCTATTTCATTCCGTCGATGGCGGCCGAACATTTATCGCTGCTGCTGGAAGACTGAAAGTCGAGATGCTGAGTTTCGGCAAAGCGCCAGGTGGTACAACCTATCCCGCGCTTTTCGCGATCGGACGGCAGGGTGACGTACGTGCCGTGTGGCGATCCGATGATCGGGGCGCGACATGGGTACGCATCAACGACGAGAGTCATCAGTGGGGCACACGTTTCCGCTGTATCGCCGCCGATCCGCGCGTGTTCGGCAGAGTCTACATCGGCACGGACGGTCGTGGCGTTCTGTACGGTGAGCCACACTAACCACACCCCTTCCTCTCAGCTCATGCCTCACTAAGAGAGGAGAAAAGAGTGTCTGAAACTTGATTTATACGATTGCTGTGATGAAATCGTGATTCCCACTCTGCTCTCACCGTACTTCTGCGACAGAGAGAGATAGGGATACGGCATGCCAGCAACCATTCCGATTTCCGCTCCGTAAATCATGCATTTCATACAAATCTTATAAATCAAGGTTCAGATAATTGGTTGGGAATCAGGGCTTTCGTAGGAGAATGAGTGATTTTACACACTGAGGAGCGGTGAAGGCTTGAGGCTGCCACTGCCGTTCTTGCTGCCGTTCCCGTTTTTAGCTTTTCCATTTTTGTCTCTGCCATGCGCAAGCGCCTGCTCCAGCACCGCAACGATGTCCTCGACATGCGCCATCACTTTCGCGCTCGTCAGCGGGACGATCACGCCGTCCGCAGTGAATCGATGCCCCTTGAACGCATGCGCGAGCAGTTTCAGCGAGTCAGCCGTGAGGCGGACGCTCGGCGCAAACTTGAACGTCACGTCGATGCGTTCCCCTTTGATGCTTGCGATGCCGATCTCCTTGCATCGCAGACGCAGACGCAGTACCGCGAGCGCATCCCAGACCGGACGCGGTGGATCGCCAAAACGATCTTCGAGCTCCGCCTGCAGGTTCTCGATATCCTCAACCTTTCGCACCGCGCTCATACACTTGTAAAAATAGATCCGCTCCGCCTCGCCCGGAATATATTCGTTCGGAATATGCGCGGTGATCGGCAAATCGACCGACGGCAGAATGTCCTCCGTCACCTCTTCGCCCTGCAGCTCCTGCACCGCCTGCGCCAACAGCTGACAGTACATATCGAATCCCACGCTGATCATCGCGCCGCTCTGCTCCGCGCCGAGCAGGTTGCCCGCGCCTCTGATTTCGAGGTCTCGCGTCGCGACTTTGTAACCGCTGCCGAGCGCGGAAAACTCCTTGATCGCCGCCAGACGCTTCTCCGCAACCTCCGTCAGCTGTTTGTGCCGACGATACATCAGGTAGGCGTACGCCTGCCGGTTCGATCTGCCGACCCGCCCACGCAGTTGATAGAGTTGCGAAAGCCCCATGTGATCGGCGTTATCGACGATGATCGTGTTGCAGTTCGGGATATCGAGACCGTTTTCGATGATCGTCGTGCAGAGCAGCACGTCGGCATTGTGGTGATAGAATTCGTACATTACGCGCTCGAGTTCGTCCTCGGACATCTGCCCGTGACCGATCTCGATACGCACGTCCGGCACCAGTTTCTTGATATGCTGCGCGACATGATAGATGCTTTCGATCTTGTTATGAACGAAGTATATCTGCCCGTCGCGCTCGAGTTCGCGCAGGAGCGCGTCGCGTATCAGGTCGTCGTCATATTCGCGCACGTAGGTCAGAACAGGTATGCGTCCCTCGGGCGGGTCTTCGATCACGCTCATATCGCGCAGCCCGGAAAGCGCCATAGATAGCGTTCGTGGAATCGGCGTTGCGGAGAGCGTCAGCACATCGACCGAAGTTCGCAGCTGCTTAAGACGTTCCTTGTGTGCGACGCCGAACCGCTGCTCTTCATCGACGATTACTAGTCCGAGGTTGTTGAAAACGACGTCTTTGGAGAGCAAACGATGTGTCGCGATCACGAGATCGACCGTCCCATTCGACAATCCCTGCACCGTTTTCGCCTGCTCCTGCTTCGACCGGAATCGCGAAAGCAGTTCGATCTTGATCGGATAGGCGGCGAGGCGTTCGGTGAAAGTCGCATGATGCTGTGCGGCAAGGATCGTCGTCGGGCAGAGAATCGCAACCTGCTTCCCGGCAGCGAGCACTTTGAAAGCGGCTCGAATCGCGACTTCTGTCTTGCCGAATCCGACGTCGCCGCAGATCAGTCGATCCATCGGTTTCGCGTTTTCAAGGTCCGCCTTCACGTCGTTGATCGCCCGGAGCTGCCCGACGGTCTCCTCATAAGGGAACGCCTCCTCCATCTCCTCCTGCCAGTTCGTATCGGGTCCGAACGAGGGACGGCTCGCCGCCTGACGCGCCGCATAGAGTTGAATCAGTTCCCCTGCGATCTCACGCGCCTGATCACGGGCGCGTTTCGTCGTGCGCTGCCACTCCGCGCCGCCGATCTTGTTGATCTGAACGGGTGAGCCCTCTGCACCGAGATACCGCTGTAGACGGTCGATCTGATCTGCCGGAACGAAAAGTCGATCACCGCCCTGGTATTCGACGAGCAGATAGTCGCGCTCAGTATTATCGACCTTGCGCTTGACCAGCCCGCGATAGAGCCCGATGCCGTGATGAATATGCACGACATGATCGTTCTCTTTCAGATCGAGAACAGAAGAGATCGCGACGCCGCCCGCGATGCGTCGTCGGGTCGGAACCGGCCGCGCCGCGCCGAACAGTTCGGCATCCGTCAGCACATACAGGCGGAGATCGGCGATCTTGAAGCCGGTTCTCAGTCGCCCGTCCATCACGAAAAGCCCTGCTTTATTGCCAATTTTCTCTTCACGCGGACGCACGGGGAGATGCAGTTCGGCGGCGATCTCACGCACACGCGTCGGCTGATCGGAGACGATGATCACACGGCAATCGTTGTCGAGCCAGTTGCCCGCCTCATCTGCAAGCGTACTGAGCCGCCCCCGATATGTGTCGAGTGGCGCGGAACTGACGCTGATCCGCTGATTGATCACGAAGCCTTCGACAGTCCGCCCGAGGAGCGATAGAATGACGGCGGGATGCTTCGCCAGGCTCTGAATCACAGTGTCGTATTCGCAGCTGTTGATCGTGGCGCCAAGAGTTTCACCACGCTCCCAGTGTCGCTCGCGCGCCGCGCGCAGGTCGGAGGATAACCGCTCCCAATGGTCCTTTACCTGATTCGGCTCATCGATTATCACGACTGCGTTGGCAGGCAGATAGTCGGCGGCGCAAACAGACTGCGGAACGAGCGCGTGCAGATA
>JBBQPY010000053.1:0-27436 GCA_038216735.1 Chthonomonadales bacterium | reverse complement strand
CGTTGGCCAGACGGACAGCGTCGCGTTTGAATGCTTCGGTAAAGACTCGTCGTTGTTGCATCGAAAGCTCCTTTTCTAAAGGGGTTATTCGACGCGACCGACTTGCTTAACTCCTTGTACAGTATTTCGGGGGAGACCCAGGCGAAAGGTAGATTTGAGTGGAAAATCTTCCTGACGGATAGGCAGACAATCCAGGCATTCTGCATTGAGAAGATCAATCCGTTTCAGCAAAGGCAGACATTCCGCTAAAAGTGTCGCGCAATCCTCGAGCAATTGCGCGTTGATAACATTGTCCGTTTTGATATTCGCACGGCTATCAGTCAGTAGCATCGGAGCATGGAGGCGAAACTTTAAATTTGTTTTCTCGCTTGTGGGGAAAAAGACATTGAGTACGGACAGTCCCTCCTCAGCTACGATGGTGTTGGCTTCCAGGCGAAAGGCGAGACGGACTACTGCTTGACTCTTACCACTATCCACGCTGGATCGTTTAGAAAACCTCAGGTAGTTGCTTTCGTCACAAACCCTATTATCGCCTTTTGTGCCTGCTTCGCTTATCATATGACAATATTCATAGGGTGGCTCACTGCGCTCACAGAGATAGGTTCCCTGTTCTGATTGTGTTTCCCACTGAATCTCTTTGAGTTGGTTTAGAAAAAGCAGTGTGTCTGCTCCGAGTTCCCGCATCTTCGTTTTTATCTGATCGTCTAAATGATCTGCCTTCGGTTTGAACGGAAAGACGAACCGGGTCCACCCCGTTTTGAAATCAGCTGCGTTACACTGCAACATTTCGGGCACAACTTGATCTCTTATAGCAAAACCGAAGAACTCATTGTCCAGAGAGGCATAAATTTCAGGGCAGTCTGTAATTTCAAATACAGATTTGAAACCAATTCCAAAACAACCTATTTTATTTCCTTGTCCTGCCTTTTGAGTATTCCCGATGCCCGTTATGCTTTCAACGTCAGCCTGTGTAAATGGGTCGCCATTATGACAAAACTCGAGACGCTCGTCATGTAAGCTAAATTGAACTTTCGTTGCATACTGGTCTTCGGCATTTTGTAAGAGTTCATAAATAAAGTGGAGTGGCTCAGTATATTTGTCTACTGTAAGGTTTTTGATACCTCGCTCGAAATCGTTCTGACGGGTAGCATCAATCCACGCGATACGTTTTGTATTGAGTTCGGTAAACCATTCTCTCATTACGTCACTCCTTTATTCTATAATCAAGATGCCATAAGCTACCTTATGACTGAGGATGTCCGCCTGCGTTTCAGTGGCATTGAGGTCGATCAACCGTCGGTGAAGGTCCGTTTCCGCACTCGCAATCTCCGATTCGCGCATTCGCCGTATTTTCTCATCCGTGTTGGTATCCCGTTGCTCTTTTAGCAGACTCAAACTCGCCTGATGACTGGTTCGCAGACTTTCGCGACGGCGTTGAATGGCGCGTTCTGTTCGTGATTGATGCTCTATTTTCGCCTGTCTCCAGAGAGCATAGTGTTTCTGCTCCAACTCCTCCAGGACGGACTCTGCGGGCATTTCCGATTGTAAGTCCGCAGCGTCACTCGCTTTCTCGAGTAAAGCTATAAAACTCCCCTCCACCTGACTGTTCGTGCAAACGGGGCGAAATTCGACGTCTTCACGTAAACCATATGTCTGCCATTGATAGATTGCGAAGGGATAGCTGCCAGAGGGTATGTCCGCTGCCTGGACACGGCAGATAGTGCAGTATGGAGGCGCATTTTCTTGAGCTCGAGCCGCCTGAATCGCAAGGGGATGGATTGGAGTGATAAAGTCGCACTTCCGATTCTCTGTCGCGCATTGCCCATCGAAGGTTAAGATTAAATGCGGTTCCGAACCGCGTAGCCATTTTTCCCAGCCGCGATAGACCTGTGAAGTTTGTCGAGGCAGTTTTTGATAGTCATTGAGCAGGCGTGTTCGAGCTTCCATGCTCAAGCGCAAATTTTTGAGCGGCTTCTGTCCTAAAATGTGATCATCGCCTCCACATCTTGCTATAAGATAGTGTTGAATGAGATTTTGCATTGCTCTAGGTGAAAGCCAGACGCTGGCAGCGTCGCGCACTTCTTCTTCCATTTGTTTTCGTGGAAGCACGAGACCGAATAATTCAGCCTGCTGGTCTTCGAGTGTCTCCTGTTCTTGCAAGAAACGGATCTCATTGTCAGCAAGCTGTTGGAGTCTTGTCTGGCGCTCTTCTTGTGTCAACTCGAGATTTTCGGCAACGGTTCTGAGTTCGCGGGTGATACGTCCCAAAATCTCTTCGCTACCGCCGAGTGCTCTCTGGAAAATGCCAATTCGGTTAAGACACCGCGTGTAAATATCGTGGTCTACTGTTCCAGGTGTTACCATATTGTAGATCACAACTGTTTCGCTTTTTTGACCGTAGCGATCTATGCGCCCGATGCGTTGCTCGATGCGCATAGGATTCCAGGGAATGTCGTAGTTCACGAGACAGTTACAAAATTGATAGTCGAGTCCTTCGCAACCTACTTCAGAAGAAAGCAAAATATCGATCGCATGAGGTTCTTCTTGCAGATGACTGAAACGCTCACGTAGGTCGGAGCGTTCGATGTCGGAAATCCCGCCATGCACCAGTCCTACACGGATGTTCTCCTCATGAAGATGGAGCATCAGATAACTGAGCGTATGTCGGAAACTGCTAAAGATAATGATCTTATTGTTCGGCTGCTTTTGCTTATCACGAATGAGAGTGAGAAGCCTTTCCTTCTTCGGATCGTAGGGGTCGAGACTATCTGCTAAGACCAACACATTTTTGATCTCTTGCGCTAGTGCCTCCAACGTTCCAGCAGCAATTTCATCTTCATTCGTGTCCAGTTCGCTCCAATCCTCATCATCCATTCTCCGCAGGAGAATATTCCGTATGAGGGGAGCCAAGGCGTAAAGACAACTGGCAGACTGTCTTCTGAGCGTTGTCATTAGAAAAGCTACAGACTTTTCGCCATGTGTGATCCGAAGGATACGTGCTTGAACGTCAAGTAGCGCGTCGTGCAGAAAGCTATGCGAAGGGGTAAATTCAGTTTCTATGGTTTCTGATTTACGCGTTGTGAAGTTACCGATATCGCGTCGTCGAGTGCGATTGATCAATGAAGAAAACGTGGACTGCTCTTCTGCCGCGCGAATGAACTTTATTCGTGACTTTGGTTCGAGTCGAGTGTGGCGAAGCTGTTCGCAAAGGTCATCGAATTCAGGTTTTCCTTGCAGAATTTTTTGTCCCCAACTGGTTGCCGCCGCTTTGACTAATGCTTCATAAGCTTCACTTTCCCAGCCTATCTGCGCCGTCCGCGCCAGCTCAACTGCTCGGTGAATGAACGGGTTGGGTTCCGCCATACTATCGAAACTGGCTTGATCGAGCACCAGGTCAGGACGGAGCAGATTCAGTAGTACAAACAGATCGTTACTGCCCAGTTGAATCGGCGTTGCCGTGAGCAAGAGGAGTGCTTTCGCCTGTTGGCAAAACCGAGCGACTCCACGATACAAGTAACGGGCGGTATTGCGAAGATGATGAGCCTCATCTACGATCACCAGATCGAATTGTGGAAATGGTTCGAGATTCTCCAGTCCGATTTCTTTCCTTTTTACTTCGTAACCCTCTCCTTCTACAAGGCGCTTATCAAAAAGTGATGTCGAGACAATACACTTTCTATATTTGGTCGGCCATACACCATCTAATTCAGTTTCCCTGAGACAATGACGAAGTTTGTCTCCGTCGAGGGGCGTAAAGTCTTCATCGAAACGCTGTAATTCACGCTCCCATTTTCGCTCCGAGACAAGTGCTTTTGGACAAATGACCAGCACAGAGTCGAGTTGGCTTCGCGACTGCAATTCACGTAGAATAAGACCAGCTTCAATGGTTTTGCCAACCCCGACTTCGTCAGCAATTAACAGGCGCGGCTGATCAGATCGCATAAATTTTAACACGGGACGGAATTGATATGGAATGTAATCTATACGCGCGGAATTTAGCGAATAAAGTATCGAAAGGGAAGGTTGGCATATCTGCAAGGCAGTCAAACGTGCTTCGAATTCCCGAAGTGATAATCGATTTTGCTGTGGAGGCTGTAAAATTGCAGGCATTATTTGACTGGCATACAACGTTTCTTGTTTATTCTTGAGAAAGGTTTTGTACCTGTATTCTGGAATGCCTGGTAGAATTTCGGTAATTACGCCCAACGCCGATGGATCCGTCCGCAAGCAAATGAATTGACCAGTATGAAACAGCATTTGTTCTGATTCGGAAGTCATAGTTTCTCCGGCTTTGGTTAGTACGAAACGCGCCAATAGTTACTTAATTCTGCGAGAGAGTGGCTAATACCTGCTTTAGTACGCCCGCTTGGAGTATGTCCGCATATAGAACGCAAACCGAATGACAGCAAAAAACTAGGTCGATGTATTGTTCGGTAGAAAACGAGCAGGTATACTTCCTGTGCAGACTATGCTGGAGAAGGTCGCCAAGGACGTGATCGAGAAAGCCGGCATTGAACTCGACTACATGTTCGGCACGATGATCGAGATTCCGCGCGCGTGTCTGGTCGCCGATCAGTTGGCGGAGTACGCGCAGTTCTTCTCGTTCGGCACCAACGACCTGACCCAGATGACGTTCGGGTTCAGTCGTGACGACGCGGGCAAGTTCCTGATGCCGTATCTGGAGCAGAAGATACTGCCGACCGATCCGTTCGACACGATCGATCAGGTGGGGGTGGGGCGTCTGATGAAGCTGGCGGTGCAGGAGGCGCAGAAGGTACGTCCCAACATCAAGTTGGGCATCTGCGGTGAGCATGGCGGGGAGCAGGAGAGCGTGAAGTTCTGTCATCGTATCGGTCTGGATTATGTCAGCTGTAGTCCATTCCGTGTACCGAACGCGCGATTGGCAGCGGCGCAAGCAACCCTTGAAGGAGCCGCTGAGCGCGACCGGTAACCTCTCTTAACTATACGAGTATTCTGTGTCAGCAAAGACGTACAGCCGCTGGGTTGTACGTCTTTGTGCTTTTGCTGTTTTGTTAGAAGGCATGTTATACTATCCTTAGGTACTGCAATTCTCGATCAATTGGTTTCTTCGGAAGTGGAAAGGTGGAGAAAGTGTATGAATGGCCCACTGTGAGATCGGAGGAAATGGAGAAATGGTCGCAGCAATTGGGCGCGCTGGGTGGATCGACATCGCCTATACTATGCGGTCTGATAAGGGATGAGCGCGACCGACTTCTCGCATAGCAAACGTAATCCAACAGAGGGGGACTAGGGCCTATGCGTCTGAAAATGCGTCGAAACCCGATCTTAACTCCGATTGAAGGTGCTATTCTAGTCTTTATAGTCGTAATAGTTGCCTTGACTCTCTTGCCGATACTTCAGGAGCAGTATTTCATGTATCTCCGGAAATAGATACAGCGTGCTCAGGGACCCCCGACCGCCAGCGCATGCTTCGCTAGCAAACGAGTCATCTGCAACGACATTAGCAAGGGCAAGCTACCGGTCGTAGATTGCAAGAGGACAATATATGATGCGCCTGAAAATACGCCGGCATTCCATCGCGTCTCCTATCGAAGGGGCACTCATTTTAGTGATGATTTTCGTTATAGCTTCGATTCTTTGGCCGATATATGTGTCAGCGCGTCCTAAAATGCAGGCGAAAGCATGTGCCGAAAACATGAAGCAACTCAGTCAGGCAATGTCGCTATACGGAGTAGATTGGGACGATCATCGACCGATAGCCGAGCTCTGGAGCGACTCGATCACCAAATATTTAGATCATAGGGTAAGTATAGAATCGGTGTCGCATTGCCCTGCTGCGTCCAGTGAGTACAGCTATGCCTTCAATAATAATATGAGTTGCATGGGGCTCAAGGCGATCAAGAAGCCTGAGGAAATCGTGCAGCTCTTCGAAGCCGATGTTTCGATCCCTAATGCGACAGGGGGCAGTGGTCTCTTGCCTGCGAAATGGCGCCATATGCGTAGAATAAATGTCGGCTTCGCGGACGGACATATCAAGTTAACAGAGTTAGCCAATCAATTGCGATGGCAGCCCTGATAGTAAGTTGGATTAGTAATTCAACGGTCGGTTACAAATTCGATCACCACGCGACAATCGAGAAACGAAAGGAATAAAACCGGTGGCGGAGAAGAGTGGCTATCAACAGCGCATTGCGCGGCTGCAATTGCTGATGCGTGAACAGAATCAGCAGCTTGCACTGCTCTCCTGGTCGGACCAAATGCTCTATCTGACGGGCTACTGCGAGGATGGGCACAAACGACTTCTCGGGCTTCTGGTTCCGGCACAGGGAGAACCTGCCTTCGTCGTTCCTTCCATGAATGTACAGCAGGCACGCAGCAATCCTGCAGGCGTGAGTACCGTTATCGGTTGGGAAGATGCCATAGGATGGCACGAGACGGTACGGTCACTGCTGGAAGGCTGGAATATAGGCGAAGGTGCGAACGTACTGATCGACGACGAACTACAGAGCGTTCACCTGATACGCTTTCAGGAACTCTTCACTACATTTTGCTGCCATGCGGCAGATGGGACGCTCTCGCAGCTGCGGCGCATCAAAACCGATGCCGAACTTGCCGCGATGTCCGCCGCCGCTTCACTGATCGACACGATCTTCGAGGAGACAGTCCCCACACTACGCGAAGGAATCACGGAAACGGAACTGCAGGAAGTCGTGCTCTCAGCGATCAAGCGGCACGGCAGTACACCTTCGTTTTCGCCTCTCGTCTGCTTCGGCGTGAACGGGGCGATGCCGCACCACCACAGCGATGAAACGAAATTAAGGCGCGGAGATGTGGTGATCATCGACATCGGCTGCACCTCGGATGGCTATGCCTCCGACATTACACGCACTGTCGCCTTTGGGGAACCGCGCGATCCTGATGCGAGAGCGGTGTATGATCTCGTCAGCCGGGCGCACTATGCCGCCCGTGCTGCTGCAAAGCCTGGAGTTTCGTGTGCGGTAGTCGATGCCGCCGCCCGAGACCTGATTGCGGGAGAGGGGTATGGCGATCGCTTCCTGCATCGATTGGGACACGGCATCGGTCTGTCGACGCATGAACCGCCCTATATGCACAGCGGAACCACACTGCCACTCGAGCCAGGGATGTGCTTCTCGGTTGAACCGGGGATTTACCTCCTAGAGCGCTTCGGTGTGCGTATCGAAAATATCGTCACGGTTACGCACGATGGCATTCGTTCTTTGAATGCGGAGCCTGCACGCGAACTGCGAATTGTCGGATAAAGCCGTTTATAGGTAAAATAGTGTGGGGCAAATATCTGATGAAATAATGATGTTTCGAACGAAATTGTCCAGCGCTCCGGCAGCAATTATGCCTGCCCGATCGTATTGAACCTTGCACACACTTTAGTGCCGATCTACAAGACTGGTAACAATTTATCACTCCAGCCATCTCCTTCGTAAGGAAGTGAATACATATATTGTCAGCGCTTCCCGCAGGGAAGACGCGATAGATGACTAGTTACCAGAACCGATACAAAACAAGGAGTATACATACGTTGGCAGATAACAGGAAAATGACGGTTTTCGACGACGGTCCGATCGAGGTTTACGGTCCGTGTACTTTCGTGGATGAGAACGGCAAAGTGATTAAGGTGGTCGACGAAGGGGAGCCGGTTTACATCTGCCGCTGCGGAGGCTCGACTGAGAAGCCACTCTGCGATGGCTCACACAGCAAATTAGGCTTTAAAGGCGCGATGGCAGCGGTCAAAGCCAGCGGCAAATAGCCTTAATTTCAGCGAACAGAAAATGTAAGAGGCAGGCTGCATGGGGATCTTCCCTCATGCAACCTGCCTCCTGTGTTGTGCAGACATGAACGATATGCGTGTCGCGATCACAGGTTGGGTGAGGCTATTTTCGGTTCGTGTCGGGCGACTTCATAGGACATGAAATCATGAGCGAGAAGGGTATTGGGAAAAATGCTCTGCGCCTCGGTAAGCAACTCGCCGAGTCGTGATCCCGCTTCATACCGCGCGCTGAAATGCGTCAGGATCAACTGGCGAACGCCCGCTTCTTGCGCGACCTGTGCTGCCATTGCTGCTGTCGAATGTCTGCCCCGCTCCGCCTGAATCAGGTCTTCGCTCAAATACGTGGCTTCATGGATCAGCACGTCTGCGCCCCGTGCTAGCTCAACCGCGCGCGGTGTATAGATCGTGTCGCCGCAGTGTACGATTTTGCGCCCGCTGCGAGGTGGCCCGATCAGAGTCGCGCCATCGATGGTGCGTCCATCGGGCAGCATGACCGTTCCCCCGTTCTTCAGGATGCCGTAGAGCGGTCCCGCCGGAACTCCCAGCGCCTTCGCCATCGCGACATCGAAGCGTCCCGTCTGTGGCTTCTCTTCGATCGCGTAACCATACGCCTCGACGCGATGCGCGACAGCCGCACAGACGACACGCACGAAATTGTCCTCATAAACAACGCCGGGATGCACTACTTCCACGCGGATGGGATAGCCTAGATGTGACTGGCTGACTTCCAGAGCACAACGTACGAAATCCTCTAGCCCACGAGGCCCATGCAGGGTCACGGAATCCGTACCGCCGTTTTGCATCGAACGGCTTGCGAGTAAACCCGGCAGCCCGAACAGATGGTCGCCATGCAGGTGCGTAAAAAAGACCCGATCGAGCTGACTCAGTCTGAGCGGAGAACGCAGTATCTGGTGCTGGGTCGCCTCGCCGCAGTCGATGAGCCAGAGGCGGCCCTGTTCGGGCAGTTGAATCGCGACGCTGCTGACGTTGCGTCCTCGATTCGGCGTTCCCGCGCTCGTGCCCAGAAAAGTGATTTTCATCCGCGTATCATTCGCATTCTAGTGCAGTCTATCGCAATCCAATCTAGTAATGTCCGTACTATGCCCTCACGGACAGACAAACTAAGTCTGCCCGACCCAATCCGGCTGGGCAACGGAGCGCCAGCGGGCGCGGATCGCGTCGAACTGCTCGGAAGGCATTGCCCCTGCGTCGAGAAGTTCAGCATTGCTGCGCCAGCGTTCCGGATGGGTCGTGCCAACGATCGCAGTATGGACTCCCGGAAGTGCGAGTGTAAACCGTAATGCGGCGCTCGTTGCCGTATCGCCGCCCGCTTTGGCGAAGTCGTAATCGAGGGACTTGAGTCGCTCCCAGTAGGGGACGACATAGCTGTTGTCGGGCAGTTCAGCATGACGCCAGACGGCATTAGCTATCGGGCGTTTGACGATCACGCCGATATTGTGCTGCTTGGCGAGCGGAAGGTTCGTGTCGATGGCAGACTGGTCGACAATGCTGATCGAGGTCTGCAGAGTGTCGAACGCACCGCAGGTTAGTGCGTAGTGAGCATTCTCGTTGTCGCCGCTGTAGCCGATGAACCGCGTTTTGCCTGCCGCCTGCGCCGCCTGCAGCACAGCGATCGCATCGCCCTTTCTCAAAATCTCTTCCGAGCAGCTATGAAGCTGAACGAGGTCAAGGTGGTCGGTCTGTAAGCGTTTCAAGCTCCGGTCGATCTGCTGCTCTAGGAGGCGAGGATCCCAGTCCGGCAGGTCGATACCCGAAGCATGACCGCATTTGGTGAAAAGGTGAAAGTCACCGCGCCTGTGCTTGACTGTCTGACCGATTTTCTCTTCGCTGTCGGCGTAGCATTCTGCCGTGTCGATAATGTTCAGTCCGGCATCGAGCGCGCTGTTGAGCAGTTGTTCGACGGTCTCAGCCGGTATACCCTGATACCCGATCTCCGCGCCGCCAAAGCCAAGCACGCTGACAGAAAGCCCAGTTTTTCCAAGAATCCGAAACTCCATGTATTCAGGCTCCTTCAAGTGAGTTCTCAAATACGAATATTCTCAAGCAATAAAAGAAATATAAGAAACAGAAGAATGAAACAGCAGCGTTGTTTCACTACCCGATCTGTTTGCGAAAGAAGTCGGCAGTCGCACGCAGATTTGCTTTGCGCTGTTCGGGCGTGTATTTGCCGAGTGACTCATCTTCAAGACAGATGTCGCGATCGTAGCCTGCCGCCTTCAACGTATCGATATACCGCGTATGGTCAATGTCACCTTCATGGATCGGGCTGACATATTTGCCGTATTCGTAGCCCATTTCACGCAGCGTTTCGCGTATTTCGGGCGGGTATTTTATGTTCTTTATGTGGGTGTGCTTGACACGCCCTGCGAACTGCGCAAATATCTCGTAGACATGAGACAGCGGCCAGCCACGCCAGTAAAAGTTACCGGAATCGAGCGTAAGTCCCAGACGTGGCGAGTCTACTGCTGCCAGGAGTCCCTCGACAAACTCGGGATCGTTTCCCTGGAAACCGTGGTTTTCGATTCCGAGATCGACACCGCTATCTGTGGTGCCTTTGAGTATCTGGCGGACGGCATCAGCGACTAGGCGCTGGCGTTCAGCGAGCGGCAGATCATGTTCGCCATGCATGATCGCGTCGATTCGAACGGCGGGCGAACCGAGTTCTTTCGCTGCTTCCACCGTGCGGACTGCCCAGGCGATCTCCTGCGCCTTGTCTGTGGCATTGAAATTGTTGCCCATACACAGAGCGGCGATGCGAACGTTGCTGGCTTTCGCTTGAGAGGCGAGTTCGGCGCGTTCCGCAGGATCGCTCAAACTCAAACGCACTTTACCATTGGTTGGAGCGATGGCTGAAACAGTGTCGTCGCGCAGAACGAACAGTTCAACCCCCGCTATATCGAGGTCGTGCAGTCCCTCAGCCAGCGTCGCATAACCCGCGCCAAAAACCGTCTCGTCTCGAATCGAAAGATACATCGGGCATTGTCTCCTGTCAGACACAAATAGTCCTGAATTGTGTAACCATTCACCGATTGTTTCAGCTTTGAAGCAAAAGTCGACAGGATGTGTGTTCTCTCCGCGCCTTTGTTTATTCTTTGATGAACCGGGTTGGTCAGTGACTCGATTCAGCCTGTCGGCTTCTCGAGATAGAGCACTGCCCATTGCCCGACTTCTTCATAGCCAAGCCGGTGATAAACGCGACCCGCCACCGGATTCTCATAGTAGAGGCAGGGGAGTTTACCGCTTGCCTGCAGGTCCAGTGAAAGCGCGGCAGTACAGGCGGCGGCGTATCCTTTGCCGCGTGCTGTCGGGCTGGTGAAAACGCCCCCGATCAGACCTGCACCGGCACTCTCCATATTCAATAGCGCGCACGAAACGATCTGTGACGGCTGATTTCCAAGACCAGCTTCCTCAACCACAAAGATCCGCGTTTCGGCAAGCTTGCTGGCAACATTGATGCGGCTGCGATACATCGTCCAGGCGTTCGCATAGAGTGCGGCAAGGCTATTGAGGTCTTCGAGTCGTGCTCGTCGCGCCTGCTGAAGGACTTCGTCGGAACATTTAGGTGGCTGTGTCAGCTGTAAAAAAAGACTCTTTTCAACGCCGGTAGGATGGTAGCGGCGCAATAAACTCCGTAGCTTGTATATTGTCTCACTTGTGCCGCGGATGCCGGCTACGCCGAGTTCGCCGTCGATGAGCGGCGCGAACGCGGCGGCTGTTTCGCCGTACCGGTCGGCAATAATCACGGTGTTGCTATAGCGCAGAAGTATTCCAAACATAGTCCGGCTTCCGGGCTGAAATGCACCCCAGGAGCGGATCACGCCGCCCTGAAAACCGAAGAGCTCGATATTCATCTGCGGCGTCAGAAAACGAAGTGGGTCTGTACTGCACAGTTCCTCAAAGGCGGCCGCATCTCCTGCTTCCAGCGGGCGGACAAGAAAGGAGAGCGGCGAATCAATAGGTACTTTTCTGGATTGTATTGTACTGGATTGTATTATATCGGACATTAGCTTTCCAAACACTTTGTCGACTAGATTTGCACCGGCAATAATCGCTGATTGCCGCTGCTATTTCAACAGATGCTGCAGAAATTCCTTGTGTTCGAACAGTTGTAACCAGGCAGTCCTCCTGTCAGCGCTGCAGCAAAAGATGACAGAATAGCCATCTTCTCCCCTCCTTAGGCAGGCAAAAGGTAACGGTGCGTCTAGTTCTCCCTGATTAAGAAGGAGGGTCTGAGGGTTTATCGAATCGTTTATGAACGGTCGCCGGGCAGCAGGAAATCGGAGGCACGGCGCAGTTCTGCAAAGAATAGATACTGCTGTGCCCAGCCCGCATAGTTGCCAAAACGCTGCCGGTAGGCATCCGCGATTGCGGTATAGACGCGTGGCGTCAGTGAGCGCGATACCATTTCGGGCACGAAAAGGCGGCACCCAATCTGACGGACGTGCGTATCGACCGGTACCGCTTCGTCCTTATCGAGGGCGAAAAGGCAGATACAGTCCGCGAGTTTCGCGCCGATTCCGTGCAGTTCCGTCAGTGCGGCATGTGCTTCGGCGTACGGCGCTGCCCGCAGGGAATAGAGCCAGCCTGCAGGGAGAGCCAGCAAATGACGGGCGAGAGCGATGACACGGGGCGCGCGATAGCCCCACATTCCAGAACGCAGAACGGACTCTTCGGCAGAAGCAAGGGCTTCCAGCGTCGGGAAAGCATAAAACCCAACGCGCGAATCAGTTTGCAACTCTGCAACAGACGCATATTCCAGCGCAAGCTCGACGGGCAACGGCTCACCATAATGTGCTGCGAGATGAGCAACGCTGCGCTCAATTTTGGTGACTGTATTACAGGTGGCGCACTGGAAAGCGAAAAAGCACTCCACCGGCGGCTGACGCAGGATTCGGAGCCCGCGAAACGCAGCTATTGCCTCTCCAATACAGGGCTCCGTCATCAGCCAATCAGCATAAAGCGAATCGAGATCGACGTCGAGACGGAAGTAGTCGACGATGAGTTCCCTGCAGTCCGGCTGTGGGAAAGTTTGCCAGTAGAGCGGACTGTCCGACTCTCCAGCCGCCTGCCACGCCGCGATCACCGTACTTTCGACGACGCCCCACCAGACACCCGAAGCATCTCGCCGCCATCGGAAGTTCTGCCCGGAGGCGAGTGTCGCGGATAGGTGCAGCGGTGTGCCAGCGCATACGTGTACATTCCAACGGAATGGGACATCGGGCGGATCTGCCAGAGGAAACGATTCTATCGAGTACTTCATGAGATGGTTACGTCTTCATTCCAGTCGTCATCAAACTACGGAAGAAACTTTTTGTTTGAGCAAGGCGCACGTTCCGTGTACACTACGGATGCCTCTACTTTGAGTCGGACTTCCATAACGCCATTAACTGCGGTTTGAGGATTTTCGTCCACTCTTGGTAACCCTTCGCATTGAGATGAAGACCGTCCGCCCGTAAAATACCTGGACGAGGCTTTCCCTGCGCGTCGAGCAGCCGCTGATGCGCGTCGAGGTAAGAGAGCTTTTGCGATCTGGCGACGCTCTCGATAAATCGCTTGATCAAAAGGTTGGTCTCAAGCGTTTTTGCTTCCTGACTCCAGCGTGCCACGCTCGGATTGATCGCGAGGTAGACAAGCCGTGTTCGGGGCAGCGCCCTGTGCACTTTGTCCGCGAATGTCTGAAAGTCCTTCAAGACTTGCTCAGGGGACTTCCCCGCATTGAGATCATTGGTCCCGGCATACAAAACAATCATTTTCGGCTTATATGGCAGCACGATACGGTCGGCATAGCGTATGCTGTCAGCGAGTTGCGAGCCGCCAAAGCCGCGATTGATGACTGGAAGATCAGGAAAGTCCTGGGACAGAGTTGTCCAGAACCGAATACTGGAACTGCCCACAAAAACGACCCCTCCCGGTGGAGGCGGGCTCTTCTTATCAGCCGCCTCGAACGCGGCGATTTCGGACGCGAATGGCGCATCTGCCTGCCGATTTCCAGCTACCTGTAATGGCGGACTGGAAACAGCCTGACTCAATATAGGCGCTGCGAGCGTGATCACGAACAGACTACATAAGGCGAATATTTTCATGATCTTATCTCTCCTGATCGGCATCCATCTGCTGACAACCTCGACTTGTAGCTACCTCGTAATCATGCACACTCTGCTCAAAAGAGAAAGTAATGGATAGCTATGAAACACACTGGCTTAGCCATTCCAAATCTTCGTCAACATATCAATCTGCACTTCTATCCGCGTCCCAGCGAAACGCGAGTATTTCAGTGCGCGGACTGCGGTTGAGCGTCGTGAACGTGCCGCCTGCGAACCGGCTCGGCAGGTACCAGCGCATTTCATGCTCGGCTCGCATCGGGTTGTGCTGCAGCATCGTCGCCCAGCGGGGATCGTCCACTAAGTGCCGTAGGGTGCGCCGGAAACTGGAACTCGCCATGCCGCGCCAGGTCGTCCGCACCCTGTCCGCGAGGACACGTGGCAGGGTTTTGATCTGGAATGGGGCGACCACCATATCGACGATCAGCAACTGACCGCCTGGGCGAAGTACGCGCTTAATCTCCGCCGTGATCGGGTCCCAGTCCAGATACCGCCAGGAAAGCATCGAAACTATGACGTCGACACTGGCATCCGGCAGCGGCAATGATGGGCCATCGATCTCCACAAAGGATAGATTCGGCTCGGTTGCGCCACGCCGCTGCGCGCATTCGATCATACGTTTTGCGGCATCGACACCGATTCCGCGTCTAAGCAGCGGCGCGAGCGCGAGCAGCAGCGCCCCGTTCCCGCACCCGATGTCGAGCAGTTCGACATCGCCACCCCGATCCTCCAACTGTCGACTAAGCCACTGCCACTCATCGTGCCGCACGCGGAAATCTTCAAATACGGCATCGTAAAGTTCGGCGATCGGGTTGTACGAAGCATCCGGGACGGAGTCCGGGTGTGGGTCAAAACGCAGCATTGGTAGAGTCGCCGAGCCAAAAATTCGTTTCTTTAACAGCCCGCGAACGCCCATGCCTTTGAATCCGGGAACCGAAACGACATAGACAGCGGGAAAATGCTGCACATTCTCGGGAGAGCGATACGCCTTTCGGCTCACATCTGAACCAGTACTCGAAAGCGTGTCATGCCTGTCCTCCACATCGGTTGATACGACTGGCAGACTATCTTTGTTCGTCGGCAGATACCGGGCGGAATCGAGTGAGAAAGTAGTATAGCTTTGATAGCCATAGGAGGCGACACCGTATTGTCGCGCAAAGAACGGCGCAAACCAGCGACCAGACCTGCAGCAATGGAACCAGGCTTCAGCGCCCGGGACAAATGGAATCGTGAGCTGGCCCCATTCGTAACGGCTCATCTGTTCCGGGTGCTGACGCGTCCCGAACATCGGTCCATATAGCCCGCTATGCCCGATGAAGTGAAGTTCCCTCACTCGCTTCGATTGCGAGCGTTCTCTAATTTCGGCAGCCGTCGCTTCCCTTTCCTGTTGAGCTACAGGTTTCGGCTCTGCATCATCAGACGCTGTACATGCCGACGCGAGCGCGAGCGCCAGCAGAAAATCGGCTTTGCTTTCGACACGTGACAGTCTGATTTCTGCTTTCGGGAATTCAGCGTGTTTTTGTTGGGCAAGATGCCGCGCTGCCGCATCCATCTCGGCGCCACCTTCACGGTAGCGAGTTGTATACAGGATCAGCACGATCTGATTGTGGGCGGAGTTCTCGCGTTGTTCGGGGTCGCTGCCGTCTGCGCCCTCGATCGTCTGTTCGCCAACAGAATCGGTGAAAGTAGTATGCACAACAGTATTCATCGCGGGTGGCTGCCTTCTCAAAATCTCTCATTCGAGTGATAGATACTCTGTATCGGCCTCAATGTTGAAGACACTCAGCGCCTGCGCTGACATCGTGACCGGATCGCCTGTCGTGAACCAGCGTCGGGTTCCGATTTGGGGGAGCAACGGGATGGGCGGTAATGTCGGGACGAGCTCATGCCATGCCTCTGTCGCCGGATCGATCAATGCAACACCTGGAAGCAGTGAACGTATAGGCTGCTCCAGCGCGATGAAGTGGGTGCAGGCTAGTATCAGAGCGTCAACGTTGTGTAGTGGACGCAGGATCCGTTCGAGCAGAATAAGGGTTTCTGGATCATTGCGCTTTCCTTCTTCGATAAGCCCTGAAAGCGGCTGCGCCACACGCTGCGGAACTGTGTGACCCATCGCTCGCAAACGACGGGAGTAGGTCTGTGAGCGGACCGTGCGCTCACCGCCGATCACGCCGATCGTACGAAACGTGTTGTTTTGCAAAACGCGCAGGGTAGGGGCGATGACGCCAGTCGCGGTCACACCCTCGATCTTCACGGCATCGAGCACCGTGCTTGCCGCATTGCAGGCGACGACCACACGCGTTATGCCCATGCCCCAAAATGCGCAGAGCACGAGTCGCATTCGGGCAGACAGCATGCGCTTAGATAATTTTCCATAGGAAACCGCGCCTTGATCGCCGATATAAACCATTCCGAGATCGGGACGCTCGGCCAGCAACAAACTTGCAAAACCCAGCCCGCCGATTCCCCAGTCGCAGATGCCAATGACGGCTTCTGGCTCAGCTGCCAGCGATACAGCATCAGTTCGTTCTGCTCTCCGGATCGTCACGTTTATGAGGTTCCTTATTCAAGAGGCAAGCGATAAGACGCCCGCCTGTCGCAAATCGTCCTTCAGAGGAATGAGGTATCTTCCTGACATTTCTCAACAGAAGAACGTTGGAAACCCACTTTGCGTGTCACTATTTTTGGCTGAGAGTTTTCAGGAGTATGCTTGTAGAATTGACATCATGCCTGGAGGAAAACCGGACGGCACCACGCGCCCGAATGACCGCGCAAATTGATCGGCAGCGCCATGAAAGTCTGTGGCATCGGCAGAGTATAGACTTCAGGCTCAAAGCGCAGCTCTTCGACGATCCAGATACCGTTTCCGAGCAGAATCGTGTGAACGGCGGCATCGTTTTCCGTGTCCCAGCCCCCGATTCCCCAGTGATCGACCCCGAGTCCGCGTATCCGCTTCTCGACGAGCCAGTCGGCGGCTTCAGGCGCGAGTTTAGGCGAACCGCGCAGCCATGTCTCGGTGCGGTCGCGGATTACGCCCCAGCCGGTAGCCATCAGCACAATGCAGTCAGCGGGCAGATCGTGTGGCAATGCGGAACACAGGCGTTCCGACGTGATCCATGCGAGCGGTTCGATCGGACGCAGGTCGGCAATATAGGCATTCCCGACGAAGCCTTCGAGTGGCAGTTCATCTATTGCGGGCTTGCCGGATAGTTTGTGGAGTGGCGCATCGAGGTGGCTGCCGGTATGGCTGGCGAGCGTCAGCATCTCTAACTGCCAGCCATTCCGATCGTGCGTCGATGCCATCTCCGAGCGCACCGGAGGGTGAGCAGGACAATTTGGCGCGGCGTCGAAAATCGGCTGTGAAAGGTCGATCAGGTGCATGCAATATCCTCCAGTGATTTCTGCAATTGTGTCTCCTGTCCGCAACGGATAACTCGGAGTTGAAGCCTTTATCTGTAACAGCTCATGGACATGACTTAAAACTGGGTCTGGAGCTGCGAAACCCGCCAGATTACCGTTTATAGGAGTAGAGATGGATAAAACGGACTGAATCCCGTCATTCGGGAATTCAGTTAAGTTTCCATCGAAAACGAACCGTAACGGCGCAGCCGCGTCCAAATCTTTGATACTATTTCCCCTTTCCTAACGCTTCAAGCGAGGAGACGTGTTAAGGGCGTAATGTTGTTAATATTATACACGCTCGTTCGGCTTGCCGCAGTCCTTCTCACGAGTATCGCCTGCCATTGTCCCCGAGTATTTGTTCTTGGTGGCAGTGGTCTGACGCTTCAACGTCCACAAACAAGAACAGTGACGATTTTCAAGGAGGCGTGACTTCTGAACAACGGAAAGAGCGTGTTGACAAGCAGTCTGTTTCAGGGTAAAATGCAAGGGTTGGCAGTGATACTGTAGGCTAGCTGACAGGCGTATTATATCCCTGATCGCTCAATTCAGCTCGAGGCTTGGATGACAAGACCGTTTCACATAGACGGTCATAATCTACCCGAAAATCGCAAAATAGTTCGCTTTGGGGCTGTGGCTCAGTTGGTAGAGCGCCTCGTTCGCATCGAGGAGGTCAGCGGTTCGAATCCGCTCAGCTCCATCTATGAAGATGGAACCCGCGAAATCCGACGTTTGGGAACCTTGCCGCACTACGCGGGCAATTGTGATTTCTCAAGCGCTGCGAATATCGCCTCGCAACAAAACAGCCGCAGGACGCTTTTCTGGCGTTCCCTGCGGCTGTTTTGCAACGGGTGAATTAAATCACCAATTTGCCCGATCTATAACTTCACGATACGTCTTCTCAGCGGACGGTTATATAGACGGTTGCGAGCCCACTCGTACCATTGGCGTTCTTCGCTTGATAGCGGAATGTGATGGTTCCAACATAGCCGTTCGCAGGCTTGTAGGAAAAAGAGCCATCCGGGTTCAAGGTCAGCGCACCGATTGATGGACCAGAAACCAGAACCGCTGAGAGCATACCTCCTTTGTTGGTGAAATCGTTCGCCAGAACTCCCGACGATGCGTTCACGACGAGCATTGTGTTATGAAGGACCGAATAGCTGTCGTCATTAGCAGACGGCGTCGGCAGTGCGGTCGCGCCGAGATCGGATACGGAGCTGGCTAAACTTAGATTGCCAGTTTTAGGTTGTATCGTTGCTCCTTGGGCAGTTCCCTGGTTGATCAACGGGGACGCAGCCTGTAAATGCAAATCTTGCGCGCTTACGAATAGCGGGTCAACGTTCTGGTTGGTGCCACTCGCTGCCCAGCCGCCCTGAATGTCTGTATTGGTGACCGTAGGCACGCTCGACACGCTGGTGTTGAATATCTCATTTCCTCCGGCGCCTGCAGTATCGTTCCACAGAATGCAGCCGAAGATCACCGGGTAGCAGCGTGTGCCATCGAATATCGCGCCTCCTCTGTATGTGGCCGTGTTGCCGCTCACTGTCGTGTTGTACAGGTTCGAGTTTGCAAGGTAGCTGTTATAGAATGCCCCTCCGCTGACCGCTGAATTGCCAGTGACGACACCGTTATAGAGTGCAATGCTGCTCTGATTGCCAATGAAACTTGCGCCGCCTCGGTCGGAAGCATGGTTAGCGCTGAACGTCGAGTTATAGAAACTCAGGTTCGCGTTCGAAGTCGTGTAGAGTCCTCCGCCCATCGCGGCAGTGTTGCCGGAGAAGGTACAATTGGTGTAAGTGTCGCTGCTGGAATATGTATAGACGCCGCCGCCGTACAACGCACTGTTTCCTGTAAACGTGCAGTCCGTGAAGCTCGCCTTGGTATGGAAATCCATATAGACCCCACCGCCGACTCGACCGACATTTTTACTAAATGTACAGCCGCTGAAGGAAGGTTTCGCATACGAATAGATGTAAATCCCGCCTGCCGCGAAAGCAGTATTGGACGCGAATGTACAGTCGATAAAGGTAGGGCTGCTGGCTTTGATGTAAGCGCCGCCCCCTGTATCATAAGGATGGTAGCCTTTCATAACCTTAAATCCATCGATGACCGAAGCCGCGGTCTCTCCTGATTGAAAAAGGAAGCCGCGTGCGCTGTACTGCAGATCGAGGGTCACCATTGTGGTAATACCATCGCTGTTGGGGTAGGCTTCCAGGGTAAGGTCTTTGCCACCGAAGTTGATGTCTCGGTTACCCTTCCCCGTGTACGTGTCCGCGACGACGTAGATCGTGTCGCCAGCGACTGCCTTATCGATCGCATGCTGGATCGTAGCATACGGATTTGCCAGTGAGATCCCTGGATTTTTATCTGTGCCGGATTTACTGACATAATAGGTAGAAGCGTTGGCTGCGGCGGCAGCGAAAAGCAGGCAGGGCGTCAGCAGTATGCCCAGCCGGGGAACTATGCGAAATCTAAACATCGGATTCTCCTGATTGACTGCGTACTCGCAGCCGATTGTGAATTGCGGCGGCGAGCACTCGAGAGTGTATATCGTGCGGACGCCCAGCCAGAATTGCGGGCTGCAGCGAGAACACGAATGGTATAAGCGGATGCACGCAGGCATCCTGGCGAACGTCTGAAACGTCCCTGGAAACGTGAGGTTTGTGATAGTTTTGTTTTGGTGTAATGTCGTGTTTTCATGTGGTTACGGGGAAGTATTCCACAGCCCAAAACCAGACATTCACAGAACAGTTACCTAATTTGTCTGGTTCGGAATGATGTCCGGTGGTTGTGCTTGCAGTGGTTGTACCAGTAGTGCTCCAGTATGCAATGAGGTCTCAATTAAGTTGTGCTTCGCTGGCTGGGTTGCGAGAGGAGAGGATGAGTGGCGCACCTGTTCTTCGATTTCGACGATACTCTGAGCGAACACGCGCTTTTCATCGAACAGTATGCGGTAGCGCTCGGGCATGCACTGGCAGTACAGTTTAGAACTGAAGGCAGGAGTGACACAGAGTGGATCAATAGTGTCGTATCGATGTTCCATGCGCTGGAAAAGGACTATGTCGCTCGTTTTGTAGGCAATCCCCTCAATGGATATAACTCCTGGTATGCAAAGATGCCTGCTCGGGCTGCAGAACTCGTGTTTGCAGAGATGCAGCTCCCAATTCCTCCCGATCCCGCCCATGTCGCAGTAGATGCGCTCGATGGCGCACTGTGCCGGTGCTCCGCGATTTTCCCTGGAGTGCGTGAAACGCTTCATGCACTCAAGGATCAAGGGCATACTCTGCATATTGCTTCAGGTAACGATTCGCGACATCTTGCCGCCGCGCTGACCGGCGCAGGTATCACGAACTGCTTTGAACGGCTCTACGGACCCGATCTGATCGATTGTGCGAAAGAGGGGATAGAGTTCTACACGCGGGTGCTCGAGGCGTCGGGCTGCGCACCAGAAAGTGCGATCGTCATCGACAACGACCCGAACGCGATCCGCTGGGCACAACAGGCAGGTGCAAAAGTGATACTGGTTCGGCTGTTGGTAGAAGACTCAGCGGCAGAAACCGAACCGATTTTATCGGGAATTCCAGTGGTGACAGAGTTCCCTCAAGTGATTGATGCGATCACTAAAACTGTGCGTTCACTGAATTGAAGTCAAAGTGTCGAGTGGAGGAACGAATGCGCGTCGATTATAGAGAATCGCTGTGAAGCTCTCTGTTGCGATTGTTAACTGGAATACGCGGGATATGCTGATCGACGCGCTCGCCAGTATCTATGACGCGCCTCCGCCGTTCGATTATGAGGTGATCGTCGTCGACAACGCTTCTCCGGATGGAAGCGCGTCCGCGGTCGCCGACCGTTTTCCTCAGGTCAATCTGATCGCCAACGTAGATAATAATGGCTATGCGAAGGGCAACAACCAGGCAATAGAATGCGCAAAAGGCGCGTATATACTGTTATTGAACCCGGATGTTCTGCTGCCGGTCGGGGGGCTCGCAAAAGTGGTCGCCTTTATGGATGAGCATTCGGATGCTGGTGCGCTCGGCGTGCGGCAGGTGCATCTCGACGGGCGTCTGCAGCGTTCGGTGCGCGGCTTTCCGACTCCGTTAGCGGTCTGCTGCGAACTGCTCGGTCTCAGCCGATTATTTCCCCGAAATACTGTGTTCGGCGCGTATCGCATGACGACCTTCGACTACGCGCACGTCGCGGAAGTCGATCAGCCGATGGGTACTTTTTTGCTGCTGCGCCGCGCTGTCGTCGAGCAGATCGGTGGGCTCGATGAGGCGTTTCCGATCTTTTTCAACGAGGTGGACTGGTGTTTACGCTGT
Organism: Chthonomonadales bacterium; assembly: GCA_038216735.1. Taxonomy (GTDB): domain Bacteria; phylum Armatimonadota; class Chthonomonadetes; order Chthonomonadales; family Chthonomonadaceae; genus JBBQPY01. Next base: position 5,807 of record JBBQPY010000053.1, on the reverse strand, counting down.
AAACGCGCAGACTGGAAAATCTTTTTTACTCCTGAGGTGGAGATCGTGCATTACGGGGGCGCGAGTACTGCGCAGGTTGGGGCGGCAATGGCATGGGAGTCGCGGCGCGGGCTGCTGCAGTTTTATGCAAAGCATTACGGCGCGTTGCGATATTTGCCCTTGCGACAGCTGATCGCCTCTGCATCGTATCCGTTTGCGTGGTGGCAGTCGCGCCGTCGTATTCAGAAGTAGAGTGAATTACCGCGTCAGCAGTGGCTTACAATCTCAGGTTTAGCCCAGTTATTTTTGGTTATGCGAATGGCGGCAGAAACAGTGACTGCGTCTTCAATATCCACGTATATTTGATCTGGCGGGTTTCTAAAAGGCAACTCTCGGCAGATCGCCCGCTTCGCGCTTGCCGACAAATGGCAGAACATTGCGCCCTAACGTGAAGAACTGAGTATGAAGGACTGAGCAGAAGGGTAAGTACGGAGCAAATGACGACCGGCAAGCGAATAGTGAGTAGGCGCGAGTTCGTGAAGATCCAAGCGCTTCGTGCAAGGATGAATGTAGTAAGTCTGTGCTTACTGATTCTGGCAGTAATCAGCGGACTCTCTACGATCTGCTTGATTTTACTTGGATGGTTGCTCGCGATTTCCCTCTATCCTGCTGTAGAGTTGCTTGTGCTCCCGTTCAAGAAAGAATCATACGTTTTCTGCGTTCGTTGCGACACATTCAGTTTTCGTAAGGTGCTAATCGACAATATCAAGAAAACGAATGCGCTCAAGAATATCGCATTGCTTTCGAAGTCCGATGCTGCCGACCTGCCTGCCGCTGATAGCCTGCTGCGCGCCTCGCACCCCGAACAGCAGGGAAACGAACTGCTGCGTCCCGCCGACAGCAGCGCAAACAATGGGCCAGAAGTACTGCTGCGCGCCATGTAGACCAGTGAAGCTGCTTTGCAGCGACAGCAGACCTAGGCGCAAGCGAGACTGCCCACTATCGTGCGATCCATTCCGCCTTATATCGACCATGACACGGTGGATTGGAATGAAAGCACAACATAATCTGTGAGAAAGAGTTGTCGGAGGAGCGGGTGGACTTATCAGTCGTGATACTCAACTGGAATACCTGCGCTCTGCTCGACGCCAGCCTGCGGTCGCTGACGCCGGAAAGCCAGTCCGGTATCGAATTTGAAATCATCGTCGTCGATAATAACAGCGAAGACGGCAGCGCAGATATGGTTCGCGGTCGTTTTCCTAACGTTCACCTGATCGCCAACTCGGTGAATTCCGGCTTCGGCGCTGGCAACAACCTGGCGCTCCCACAGGCTCAGGGACGCTATATCCTTTTTCTCAACTCGGACACGGTCGTAACAGAAGGCGCGCTGACTCATCTCGTGCGTTATGCAGATGGAAACCCGGACGTCGGCATCGTGGGCGCGAAACTGCTCAACGCGGACGGTTCGCTCCAGTACTCCTGCCGCCGGTATCCGACCCTCGGCGCGGGATTCTTTCGGAACACGCCGCTCGGACGCCTGCTCCCGAAAAACCGCTTCGCTTCCGACTACCTGATGAAGGAGTTCGACCACTCCACGCCGCTCGATGTCGACTGGGTTTCAGGGGCCGCGCTGATGATGCGCCGTACGCTGATCGATCGGATAGGCGCGTTCGATGAAGATTTTTATATGTACTGCGAGGACGTCGATCTCTGCTGGCGCACAAACCATACGCCTTACCCAAACGAAATCACAGGGGAACAGCCGAAGTCAAAAGATGGCGTCGCTGACACGAATTTGGGGAAACCGACACCGTCGAAACACTGGCGCGTGTCCTATTTCCCAGATGCCGTTATCTATCACTACATCGGCAAAAGCAGCGATCTGGTTCCGACGCGCATGACGTATGAGTTTCACCGCAGCCAGTATCTGTTCTATAAAAAGCACTACGCCGCGACGATGCCGATCCTGATGAGACCGCTGATACCGGTCGGAATCGCGCTGCGAGCGGTAGGTAAACTAGCTCTCTACCGAACACTCTACTGGCGTAAACGTCTGCGCGGCGAACTGAAAAAACCGCTGCCAAAACCGCCCGAATCGACTTCAGTCTAGCGTATTCACTCCTCATCTCCCGAAGCTCGTCTAAACGGATGGGGATGAAGTAAGAAACCGATCCTATCGACAATCAACAACTGAAATTTGCACTTATGAACATCAGACTGAACAACGGAAAAACCTCGATGTCAGATGCTAAGAAGCCACCGTTAGTATTGATCGATCATACCGCCGAAACTGCTAATCCGCGCAGTCTCACAAAGCTCGACTGGCTGACGTTCGGTCTGCTTATCGCCGCGCTCGTGCTTGCGCCGCTTTGCGCCGCCACGTTTGCTACCCTTCCCGGCGCTGTTTCCGACGATCTGATCGGACCGTTGCAACTGATCGGAATGCCGATTATCGCGACGCTGGTCGCGCTGGCAGTTGCGGTTTCTGTCTGGCGCGAATGGAAGCGTCCCGTAGCGATTGGAGCTGCGCCCGCTCTCGCGGGTGCTTCCGTTCTGCTGGCACTATGGGGAGCGCTGTCCATCGTTCACTCACCTGTGATCGCCCTCAGTTTGAACGCGATGACGGCGCTGCTCGCCTCGCTCAGCGCGGCGACACTGATCGCGAGACTGTGCCGCGATCGCCGCGCGCTCAATGGCTTCCTACTGACACTGGCTGCGGCGGGCACACTCGCTGCCGCCTTTGGTATCAACCAGTATCTTGCCTATCTCCGCGCAGGGAATCCCTCCTGGCGCACGTTTGGTACTTTCGTCAACCCGGACTTTCTGGCCGGGTATCTGCTGCTCACAATTCCCCTGACGCTCGCCGCTTTCGTCGCCGCTGGCGAACGTATGGCACGACTGCTGATCGGATTCGGGCTGTTTCTGCAAAGCGCCGGACTGCTCCTGACCGGTTCGAGGGCGGGAGTGGGGATGCTGATCGTCGTGTTGGCGGCATGGGTCTGCCTGGTGTGGTATTCTGGTGCCAGCGTCGGATTCAAGAAGCAGATTGGGATAGGACTGGCTGTTTTTATCGTTGGCGCGCTGCTCGCCTCCGCTCCGACCGTATTGCGTTTTACCGGTGGAAAGCCCGCGGGAGGCGCATTGATCGCCGCCGACACGCAGAGCCATTCAGGCGCTTTTCGCAAATATACATGGATTGGCACAGTGCGCATGGCGAAAGCAAACCCGTTGCTCGGCACAGGCGTTGGCTCATTCAGCGTCACCTATCCACATCGCGCAATCACCGCGTTCACAGGGCACGCACACAACAGCTATCTCCAGTGGGCGGGCGAGACAGGTGGTCCCGGCATACTGTTTTTACTGACAATGTTCGCCGCGGCCACGGCTTTCGCCGCACATATCCTTCTGCTCCACCGACCTTCGAAATCAATCGACCAGGAAGACAGCCCAACTGCGGCAGACACCATTTTGCTGCCCCGCTCCCGTTATGGAACCACTGGAAACTCTGCTGTCGAAACCGGGCTGTTCATGCCGGACTCATCGCGGCTGCTGCTGACCGGACTGGCAGCATCGCTGCTAGCCTCTCTCCTGCACAGCCTGTTCGATTCGGACTGGTATGTAACAGCTTCCGCCCTTACACTGGGTGCAGTCGTCGCATTGCTCGTCGGTCAGGCGCGCGACATCGCTCCACTCGCAACTCAGCAGCCCCGACCCCTGTCCAAAGGAATGCTCGCGGCAGGCGCACTGGTAGCGTTGCTGATTTTGTGGAGATCCATTGCGGTCGCTGATTCCGCACTGCAAATGGCTGCGGCTCAGCAGCAAACCTCCGCGCCGCAAATGATAGAAGCCTATCGCGCCGCCGCTGCTGCCGATCCTTTCGACTCGGAACCGGAACTGAGTCTCGCGTCCGTCTATACCGGGGAGCAACGTGCCGATCATGCGAATCTGGAAGCGAAAAATAACGCCTTAACGGCTTTGCTAGAAGCTGTTCGCAGGGCGCGTACTGGTAAGACGCTCTACCGATTAGCCCAATATTATGCTGCGAATGGTGACACGCCACTTGCGATCGATACCTTCCAAAAATCGAGAGAACGCGAGCCGCTAAACCTTCAGACTTTGCGGTCGCTGGCAGAAGCGCAGATTGCCGCTGGCAGCGTAATCGACGCGGCAGTTACGTTCCGGGATATGATCGCGCTCGAAGCCAGTCCGTACGGCACAGTTCGAGCGATGCCTGAGTTCATCGAGATCGATTTTGCCAACGCGCACCTCGGTCTGGCAGATCTCGATGCGCAGCAGTCGCGCTGGAGAGAAGCCGCTGAAGAGTATCGTCGCGCTGCAGAAATCCTGCGTGCCTACTGGTCAAAACGCCATGATTCGACCTATGCCACCCTCGATATGCAGAGTGGAGCGAAACGCAAACAGTGGCACGCTATTTACGACCGTATCCTGACCGGCTTGCTCAACGCACTCACACGGATGGGCGATACTGCCGGTGTGGCTTCAATAACGCAGGAGCAGACAAGCTTTCACAGGGACGCCGATCAGCACGCGCTCGATGAGCAAAAAGCACAGGCGCCAGGCGGGGCAGGGCAGTAACAGGGATTATGCTCGAACGCACGGAACACAGCGTGATCGTACCCTTTCTGTCTCCTCAGTTGGCAGGGCTGCGTGTCGTGCAGTTATCGGACTTTCATCGCAGCAGCATGACCGATGATCGCCACCTGCACCACGCGGTTGGCGTTGCCAATGCGGCATACCCCGACATTCTGCTGTTGACGGGCGATTTTGTGACGCAGGATCCTGCCGACATCGAACCCTGCGCACGCATTCTCGAGCCGCTGCGAGCCCGTTTCGGCATCTATGCCGTGCTCGGCAATCACGACTACTCGGCAGGTGCAGCTCTGGTCGAGCGAATGCTCCATCGCATGGGCATCACAGTGTTGACAAATCAAAGCTTCTTTCTACCCTGCCATATCCACGATAAATCACGCGCAGTCGGAAGCCACGGTTCGCCCGCTGCACAACATTCTGGCCCGAGGATCCGCACTGGCACAGTCGAGATTGTGAACGAGAACCCGGTTGGGTTGCCCGCGAAACAGGAGTCTGGAGAGATATGTGCCGAGACCGGAATCTGGCTTGCGGGGTTGGAAGACGATCGGTATGGAAAGCCGGATGTGCTGCGAACTTTCCATAATGTACCGGAGAATGCGCCCATGCTGCTGATGTCGCATAATCCCGTAGGGGCGGAGCTGGCTGCCGATAGAGCATGTATCGTGTTTTCCGGACATACCCATGGCGGTCAGGTGCGTATGCCGATATTTACGAAGCGGGAGCTGCGACGCATCGGTGCGAAGCACTATCGGGCGGGATGGTATACGGTCGGGGAGGCGCGACTTTACGTTAACCGGGGGCTGGGGCAGGTCGGTATTCCGCTGCGTTTTGGCTGCCGTCCCGAGGTCTCGATCTTCAAATTAGTTGCGGCAGTAGGAGATACTCGGCTATAAACTGCCAGCGTCCTGCACGCGCATTCCTGCACAAGTAAAAGATAGTATTCAGGAGAGCCGAATTCTGTTCGTTGGACGCTCGACGGACCGTCAGGCGCTTGATTTTCAGCCCACGGAAGAAAGAACGACAGCCGGAGCAGGTTCTAGATGCCGAGTTCTGCAGCGACCGAGCGCACGAAATCTGCCGCAAGCGTATATTCCTCTTCCGACGGCAGATGTTCGAGCATCAGTGGAAGTTCCGGATCGAGGCGTGCCGCTTCCGTTAGCAGTGTTCGGTAATCGAAATTACCTGCTCCCGGACGTACCTCATCAAGATGAACCATG
>JBBQPY010000052.1:0-27495 GCA_038216735.1 Chthonomonadales bacterium | reverse complement strand
GGGCGTGGCGCAAATCGCTTTCGTACCTGACACTTTCGCAGCAGAAGCGGGTGTCGGCCGGGCAGTGTCGCGTTTCTGCGGGTTTGCCAGAACCGCTTGCAACCCCCGGAAATACACGGATGCAGGCGGCGGCTGCCTGAGAAAGCGGGCAAAAGCCCGCCCATATCGCTAAACTACAGGATTTCCCTAGCGCGATGCAACTTTAAGATGAGCGTCACTGTCAACTCCAGAGAATGCCTGCGGGCCGAACCGGAAGGGTTCTCTTTCCTACGACGCCCCTTTCGGACACACTCGCCTGCAGGCTGTACGCGGAACGTAGCTCAGCGGTAGAGCGCTTTGAGATTTCCAAAGATACGTTTGCTGTCTGAAAACGGCAGACAAATAGTGCCAGCCAGATTCGGGTTTCAACGCGCGACTCGGGAAGGTCTATCGATTCAATGGAATTCTCTAATCCCTTGCCGCACCTTGCCCTCACGGGCCGATGGATAAGGGTTATCCTATAGAGAAAGTGGCCGAAGGTTCGACTCCTTCCGTTCCGCCTGTGATCGATTTTGCTGACGTATGAAGCAAATATGCGGTGCCAGCTATTCGGTCAGATGTGGATTATGTCTGGCATTCCTCTCTGTCGGGGCCGAAGTTCGTGTGTTCTCTTGAAAAGTAAATCGCACGAGCATCCCTTGCCTCGACAAGTTTTTTGTTCGCGAACTCAATTGTTTGTATCTGGTGCGGTTCTTGTACCCTTTCTGGATCGGGGCCGAAGCGTCTGCATTATCCTGTTAAGATAGACGGCTTTAGTCGTCACGCGCAGTCGCATCCACTTGCCTCGATCTTTATTTCTGTCTTTTTTCTGCCGGAGCGCTATCATGTCAACCAACTATCTCAAGAACGTACTCGATCCGGCTCAGACGCCGCAAAGCGAGCCGTTGCCAGGCACGAATCAAGTGCAAAACAGTGCAGGAGGGTATGCCTTTGCAGTGGACGACTTCATGCGTCTGCAGCGGTTTCTGATCCTTGGCAGTGAGGGTGGTTCCTACTATGCCGGCGAGCGCAAGCTCACCACTGAGAGTCTAACCGCTGTGCAGTCTGCGATCGCGGAGGACGGTTTGCGAGTCGTGCGCGCCGTCGTAGAAGTCAGCCGCTCCGGACGCGCACCTAAGAACGATCCTGCCCTTTTCGTGCTGGCTCTATGCAGTGCGGCGAGTGATCCAGCGACACGTGCCGCTGCCTTCGCTGCACTGCCGCAGGTCGCGCGCGTCGGTACGCATCTGATGCACTACGCCGAGTACGTGAACGCGCTGCGCGGCTGGGGTAAGGGACTGCGCAATGCCGTCGCCGCGTGGTATTTGGAGCGAACACCCGAATTGCTTGCCCGCGATGTCGTCAAGTACCGCGAGCGTGATGGCTGGAGCCACGACGACTTGCTGCGCTTATCACACCCGAAAACAAAGGATTCGACGCAGAACGCGATTCTACATTATGTGACGCGCGGCTGGGAAAGCGTCGGCGAAACGCCCCACGATAATCCTGCTCTGCTGCCGATCTGGGCTGCAGAACGCGCCCGCAATGCCGATGAGGCAGAAATTGTGAGGTTGGTTCAGACCTATGGGCTTCCGATGGAATGCATACCAACCGATAAGCGCACGGCTGCAGTCTACGAGGCGCTGATTCCGACAGCGGGAATCACGTGGCTGATACGTAATATCGGCAATCTGTCGAAGGCGGGAGTGCTTGCAACGGGTCGGTACAGGGCGCTTGAAGCGGTCACCGCTCGTTTGACCGACAGGGAGGCGCTCCGCCGGGGGCGTGTACATCCGCTCGGTGTTCTGGTAGCGATGAAGACCTATGCTTCGGGCAAAGGTGTTCGCGGGTCAGGGGAATGGGATGTCGTGCCGAAGGTAGTCGACGCGCTCGACACGGCGTTCTATCTGGCATTCGACGCTATCGAACCGACCGGAAAGCGTTATGTGCTCGGGCTGGACGTTTCCGCTTCGATGAACAGTGGGGAGCTTTCGGGAATGCCGGGCATCACTCCGCGGATTGGTACGGCAGCGATGGCAATGGTCACTAACCGTACAGAGGCGAAAGTCGCTACGATGGCATTCAGCCAGACGTTCCAGAAGTTCGAGTTGAGCCGTCAGGAGCGGCTTGATAGCGTGATCGAACGTATGGACGCCGTGCCGTTCGGTCGTACCGATTGCGCGCAGCCGATGCTCTGGGCAGCCGAAAACCGAGTGGAGGCGGACGCTTTTGTGATCTATACGGACTCGGAAACCTGGTCTGGCGAGGTACATCCGATCGTTGCGCTTCAGCGATACCGTGAAAAGATGGGCATTCCTGCTCGCCTGATCGTCGTGGGGTTGGTAAGCAGCAATTTTACGATTGCCGACCCGAACGATCCCGGAATGCTCGACCTGGTCGGCTTCTCGACGGACGCGCCCGCCGTAATGAGCGAGTTCGTTATCGGCCGGATATGAGATTATGAACAGGTTCAATTCAGCCCACACTGCTCCTTAAAAAGAGGCACTACGGGCTGAAGTGCTGCTCATCTCCGTCATTTCAAAACCAGAGCAGAATCCCTTTAGCAAACGGTGCATGTTCTGCGAGAGAGAGAATAGATCGGGCTGTAGCCGCCCATCGTCTCTCATACTTTCGCGCGTCCGCTTTATTGTACGGACCGCAAAACCATTTTCGATCTGGAGGGCTGACACATGACCAATGTAACCGACAACCTGCACCCAACCCGCGCATGTATGCTGCAGCCCTCCTTTTGCGTTTGCGCTGTATCGGTTTGATAATTCACGCCTCCTGCTTCCCCTGACGGAGGCAGAATCGTGACATTCAAAATACCGGTCTGTCTGAATGAGAACAGGAATGAGCCGCTGGCGACTGCGCCAGCGGCTTTTTTGCGTCTGATTCGGCCACAAGCCAGCCGCCTTTGAAATCACAAAAGTCAAAACAATTTCTCTGACGTTGCTGACCGATGCGCAGCGCGCCATGACCGTTTTGTGGAGAACACAGAAGTTGAGAACCGACCTTAACACGAAGACAATGAGATCAAATGAGACAATAAGCGATACCAGAGCAGAGACAAAGACTGAAATCTGGGAATCGTACGAAGAGCAAGAATGGGAAGAAGAAACAGTCCGCCTGCAGAAAATGAAACAGCTCAAGCCGACGAAAGCCGCCCTGCAGACCGCCGCGGCACTCGGGCTTGAAGAGCCAAAACATACCGGACCTCTGGCGAGTTTTTTCGTCGAGGAGCTGATCGTTGGAGAGCCGGTAGTCGTCAAAAGCGGCAAAGAGGCGACGGTCTACTGCTGTGAAGCGCACCCGAGTGTCGGCAGAAAGTGGCTCGCTGGCAAAGTGTACAGACCTCGCCAGCAGCGAAGTTTCAAGAAAGACGGCATCTACCAGCAGGGACGCACGACATTCGATGCACGTCTCGACCGTGCCATTGCCAGTCACTCAAAGAAGGGGTTGGAGACACAGTTTCGCCAGTGGATCGATTTCGAGTATACGACGCTGCGGAAGCTTCATGCGGCAGGGGCAGATGTTCCACAGCCGTACGGTTCGGCAGAGAGTGCCCTTCTAATCGAGTACTTCGGCGAGATCGGTATGTCCGCGCCGCAGTTGGCATTCGTCACACTGCAGCCGCATGAAGTACGCCCGCTCTATGAACAGATGCTGATGAATCTGGCGATATTTCTAGACTGCGACCGCGTCCATGGCGACCTATCTTCCTACAACATTTTGTACTGGGAGGGCAAACTCCAGATCATCGACTTACCGCAGGCAGTCGATCCGCTCGACAATCCGGATGCTTTCGAGCTGTTTGCGCGCGATGTCGAAAACGTCTGTACCTACTTCGCCGACTATGGCATCCGCCACAATCCTCACGAACTCGCCGTCTTCCTGTGGATGGAATCCGGTCGGGCTCGTCCCCGTCAGGCGCGCTGAGCGCCGAATAGTTCTCCTTCTCTGCGTCACTCATTACTGCGCGGAGAGGGAGAACCTCTGCAGGCAGCATTTCATCTGTTCGACTGCTTTATTTTGGCTGTGCCTGTATGGTATACTGGTTTCAATTCCACAAAGGTTTTCCCAATCGAATACGCAGACAGGAATACCTTCGCAACTAGTATCGACAGGCAGACAGAACCAACGGAGACGATCGCGTCCCTGCTGGCGGAGAAGTAAAGTATGACTCAGCGACTGGCAGAACGCAGCAGCAGCATCGAACAGACCGAACAGTGGGTGCATCTCAATGGCGAGCTGGTTCCGAAAGCAAGAGCGCAGGTCTCCATCTATGATCACGGCTTTCTCTATGGCGACGGCGCATTCGAGGGCATTCGCGTCTACGGTGGCAACATTTTTCGTCTTGGACAGCACCTCGATCGCCTCTATCGCTCAGCACGGTCGATGCAGATTGATCTCGGGATCGAACAGTCTGTTTTGCAGCAGCACGTCGTCGAGACGGTGCGCGCAAACCAGGTAGGTTCTGGATATATTCGCCTGAGTGTCTCGCGGGGCGTCGGTCTTGGCCTCGATCCAAGCCACCTCGCTCCCGGCGCGACGATCGTGATTTCAACCGAAAACCTGCGACTTTATACGCCTGAAATGTATCAGCGCGGACTCGATGTAATCACCGCGTCAACTCGTGTTCCGCCCGCCGTCTGCATCGACCCACAGGTGAAATCGCTCGGACGCTACATCAATAATATCAACGCGAAGTTGGAAGCGAATCGTGTCGGCGCGGGCGAAGCGCTGATGCTGAACATGGAAGGCAATGTCGCGGAGGCGACCGGCGACAATATTTTCCTCCTGATAGACGGAGAGCTTATCACGCCACCTACCAGTCAGGGAGCTCTTCCCGGAATTACACGACAGGCAGTCATGGACCTCGCAAAAGAAACAGGTCTACAATGCCGACAATCTGTCATTACCCTATACGACGTCTACAACGCCTCCGAAGCGTTCCTGACGGGAACCGCAGCCGAGGTCATTCCGATGGTCTCCTGCGACAGCCGCATGATTGGGGATGGCTCCCCCGGTAAAGTCACGCGACGTATCGTCGATGAGTTCCGCAAATTGGTGCTGCACGATGGAGTGCGTATCTGATGCCATCGGACAATATAATTGCTGACTTAATTTGTTACTCTGTATGAGCACAGCACCTGTGCTAACGGACGGGAAGCGTGGGTAAGGGAACTTTCCGGTGCCTAAAGCCACTAAATAGACTGTAGATATGCTGCTACTATTTCTTCGTCGGAGAACTGCGATTAGGCGTTTGTCGGATATCCTGAGTGGAAATTGCTGTTAGCTAATATATGCCTTGCAAACGATCGTTTTTCCCTGTAGGCTGGACGCTTTTGCGTAAGTTATAGAATTGTTTTGCTGTTCCCATACTCGAAGCTGGCAGGCGCATTTCGATCCGCCAGCAGGTTTCGGTAACGTGAAGGAGGGGCGAAGGATATGTGGCAGAGATTCACTGAACGGGCACGAAGAGTCGTATTCTTCGCCCAGGAAGAGGCGGGGCGGCTTGGCGAGAATTATGTCTCGACAGAGCATCTCTTGCTAGGTCTGGTACGAGAGAATGACAGTGTCGCAGCCCGTATTCTCGATCGGATGGGTGTTTCCCTCGGGCGCATTCGCAGCGAGATAGAGCGCCAGGTAACCCGTGGCGACGGTCGTCAGGGGCAGGACATGCAGCTTACCCCACGCGCCAAGCGAGTCATCGACCTCGCCTACGATGAGGCACGACAGCTTTCCAACAACTACATCGGTACGGAGCATCTGCTGCTCGGCTTGATTCGCGAAGGCGAAGGGCTGGCAGGACGGGTGCTGGCGAAACTCGGCGTCGAACTGGAGCGCACCCGACGCGAGGTGATGGCGCTTCAGGATAACGACAGCGGAATGCAGCCTAATCAAAAACAAGCCGGAAGATCGAGAACTCCCACGCTGGACGAATTCGGTCGCGATTATACGGAACTGGCACGTACCGACAAGCTCGACCCCGTGGTCGGACGTCACACTGAGATCGAGCGCGTGATTCAGATTCTGAGTCGCCGTACGAAAAACAATCCGGTATTGCTGGGTGAACCCGGCGTCGGCAAAACTGCCATCGCAGAAGGACTTGCGCAGCGAATGGTTTCAGGCGATATTCCCGACACGCTCAAGGACAAGCGAATCGTATCACTCGACCTTGCGAGTCTGGTGGCAGGAACCAAGTATCGTGGTGAATTCGAAGAGCGTATGAAGCGCGTGATGGATGAGGTGCGTAAAGCGCAGGGCGAGATCGTGCTGTTCATCGATGAACTGCATACACTCGTTGGCGCAGGCGCCGCAGAAGGCGCGATTGACGCCTCCAACATCATGAAGCCTGCGCTGGCGCGAGGCGAACTTCAGTGCATCGGCGCCACCACGCTCGACGAATTCCGCAAATATATCGAGCGTGACGCGGCTCTGCAGCGCCGATTTCAGCCGGTCAAAGTCAGTGAGCCAACCCCGGAAGAGTCGGTCGAAATTCTGAAGGGTCTGCGCGAACGTTATGAGGCGCATCACCACGTGAAGATCACAGATGGTGCACTGGTTGCCGCCTGTCAGCTCGCAGATCGCTATATCACCGACCGATTCCTGCCGGACAAAGCGATCGACCTGATCGACGAAGCCGCGAGCCGTGTGCGCCTGCAGTATGCCCTTCCGCCCGCCGACCTGCGCCAGGCGAAAGCCAAGCTCGTCGAAGTGCAAAAAGAGATCAATGCGGTCGCCCAGAACAACAAGTGGGACACCGACGAGACCAACCTGCAGGAAGTCGAAAGCAATATCAAGCAGCAGATCGAAGACCTCGAACTCGACTGGAACAGCAAGCGCGAGAGTATGGCGCGTGTCGTGACGGAAGAGGAAGTCGCCCAGATCGTACAGGCGTGGACGGGCATTCCGGTCAGCCGGCTGGTCGAAGCAGAGACGCAGAAACTGCTGCGCATGGAAGACGAGATTCACAAACGCTATATCGGTCAGAACACCGCCGTGATCGCCGTGAGCAAAGCGGTTCGCCGCGCCCGCAGCGGCATGAAGGATCCGAAGCGACCGATGGGCGTGTTCATGTTCCTCGGACCGACCGGAACCGGTAAAACAGAACTGGCGCGCGCACTGTCGAACTTCCTGTTCGATAGCGAGAACAGCCTGATCCGAATCGACATGAGTGAGTACTCCGAGCGGTTCAATGTCAGTCGACTGGTCGGTGCACCCCCCGGCTATGTGGGTTACGAGGAGGGCGGTCAGCTCACGGAAGCGGTTCGCCGCAATCCGTACTCGGTCGTGCTGCTCGATGAGATCGAGAAAGCGCATCCCGAGGTGTTCAACATTCTGCTGCAAGTGGCGGAAGATGGCCGCCTGACCGACAGTCAGGGACGCATCGTGGACTTCAAGAACACGGTTATCATCATGACCTCGAACCTGGGCGCTCGAGCAATCAATCCGACGGATCGTGGGCTCGGCATCCGTGGCGAAATCGAGCGGCGTGGAGCGGACGAGGATCGCGCAAATGAAGCGACACGCAACCGTGTGATGGATGAGGTCAAGAAAGCGTTCCGACCCGAGTTCCTGAACCGTATCGACGAGGTGGTGGTGTTCGATCCGCTGTCCGCCGATCAGATATTCCAGATCGTGGACCTGATGCTGACCCGCGTCAACAAGCAGATCAAGACGCAGGAACTCGAACTGGAGGTGTCGCCTGAAGTCAAGGAGTTCCTTGCTATCGAAGGCTTCGACAAGACGATGGGTGCGCGACCATTGCGCCGTGCCGTCCAGCGTCTGATCGAAGACCCGCTGGCAGAAGAGGTTCTGCGCGGCACGTTCCGACCGGGGGACACAATTCAGGCGTACATGGAAGAAGGCAAGATCGCCTTCAAGTCCAAGCCGATCGATGAGGGTTTACCGATCGAGGGCGAACGCGGTGACGACTCCGGATTGCCGCCACTGGAAGAGCCAGCTGCAATCGGGTAGAACTGCTGCTCGTATGTAGTGATCAAACCAAAAGTCCCTTCTCCGTTTCGGAGAGGGGACTTTTGGTTTGGTGTCGTCCTTTATAACCAGAACAAGTTACATTCACACCTTGACAGAATTCAGCAATGGGATGAGCATTGCCAGGAAAGGGACTAGTACAGTCTGTCTTGAACTTTTCATGCGCCGTTAGTATATATCGGATCGGTCTGAACGTTCACGTTTCAGAAGGGCATTTGTGGACTTCATCGCTCAGACTTTTGGGAGCAATACAGTGACGGTCGTGCCTACGCCAACTGCGCTTTCGATAGTTATGCTGCCGTTATGCGCGGCAGCGATGCTTTTGCAGATCGACAAGCCCAGTCCGGTTCCGCCATCCGGCCGTGAACGGGCGGTATCCACGCGATAGAAACGCTCACCTAAATGCGGTAGATGCTCAGGCGCGATCCCAATGCCAGTGTCTGCAATCACGATTGCAAGCTGCTCTTCGTCCTCTCGAACCGTAACTACCATTCTGCCGTCTGCAGGTGTATAGCGCGCAGCATTTTCCAGCAGGTTTGTAAACAATCGAACGAGTTCATGTTCATTACCAATGACCATGAGAGGCTGATCCTCATTCAGCCCAGCTTCTGCGATCTCGTTTCCAGTTCGTTTCGTTGCTGCAATCGACCTGTCTACAGGCTCGTTGCTAAACTCGATTGCAATCTGCTGATGATTTTGGTTAGAGACATTGCGAATCGCTTTTGTCAACACGTCCTGAATTGATAGCGGCATGGTATCTCGCCCCAACTGCCCACCATCATAGCGCGAAAGCAGAAGCAAATCCTGCACCAGTCGACTCATCGTATTGGCGGCAATGTCGATGTCAGAAATGGATTCGCGGTACTCTTCTGTCGTCGGACTGGAGCCGAGCAACAGTGAGGTGTTGGCTTTGACGATCGTGAGCGGGGTCTTCAGTTCGTGCGAAGCGTCCGCTGTGAATCGTCGCTCCTGCGCGATCAGGGTTTCTAGTTGATGTACAAGGGATTCTCGCTGTGCAAAGTCCTTCTCTAACCGGGCAAGCATTCCGTTGAAAGTCGCTGCCAGTCGAGCGAATTCATCTGTGCCCGCGACCGGCATCCGTTGAGAAAGGTCACGCGATCCGATGCGCTCTGCCGTCTGTGCAATCCGTTGGATCGGTCGCAGCGCACCGGCAGTCAACACCGCTCCACCAAGCCCTGCAAGCAGCAGCGCGACCGGAATCAGCGCCAGCAGCGTACGATTCATATTTGTGATCGCGCGATCGATATCGGTAAGCGGATAGGGATACTGCAGTACGGCGACCGTTACGCCGCTCCGTCGCATCGGGCGAGTGCACACGCGAACCCGTACATCCTCGACCATCACTGTCGTACATCCCTCCCAACCATTGAGCCCCCGCCGAAACGCATCCTCATCCCAGGGTTTGAGACCGGGATCGGGGAACTGAGTGAATCCGTCAGGTTCTATGACTCGTGGGCGATAAACATTCGTAGACGCGTTTGGTGGCGGGCCGAACTGTCTGTATGGACCATGCGGTTCGTGCATACCTGAGGTCGGCATACGAAAACCATTCGGTGACGGACCAAAGTTCATACCTGAGCCATCTTCTCCAGGCGGGCGGGGAGGTCTCTGTTCCCCATCCGGTGGTCCAGGCGGTCCGTCTGGACGAGGCGGCCGATCCAGATGCAAAAAACGCCGTGACTGTGTTTCGAGATCACGATCTACGCCCACAATCAGATTCGTCTCGACAGTGTGCTGGATAATGCCGCCGAGCAGCGCCAGAATCAAGGCGAGTGCCGCGACGTTCCAGGCGATCAGGCGGGTCCGCACCGAGCCATTATTCCCTAACAGTTTCCGCCACAGAACGCTCAATTTGTCTCCTCGACATCGGGACGCCGCAATGTGTAGCCCAGTCCGCGCACGGTCTGTATCAATTTGGTCGCGTAGTTCTGGTCTATCTTCTTGCGGAGTAAGCCGATGAAAACATCGACAGTATTCGAGTAGCTTTCCTCATCCAACCAGACACGCTCCTGAATCGTCTCACGGGTCAGCACCTGACCCTCATTGGCGGCAAGCGCTTCGAGAAGTTGATATTCGCGATGGCTCAGTGCGATTTCGTGTCCGGAGCGCGTAACGCGCCGCTGACCGGTGTCGATTTCCAAATCCTCGATACGGATCGTGCGTGTACGGTGCATTTTGTCGCGGCGAATCAACGCCTGTACGCGTGCGAGAAGTTCGGAGAAGTCGAATGGCTTGGGTAGATAGTCGTCCGCCCCGACTTCCAGGCCATGTACGCGGTCCGGAACGCCTCCCTTCGCTGTCAAGATAAGAATCGGGACACGACTGCGACGTTCACGCAGCTCCTGACACACCCGTAGACCATCGATTCCGGGCAGCATCAGATCGAGCACGATCAGAGCATAGTTCTCGGAGACCGCCATTTCCAGTCCTGTTGTGCCATCCTGCGCGGTGTCAACAACATAGTGTGCCTGCTCTAGCCCGCGCTTCACAACTTTAAGGATTGCTGCCTCGTCTTCGACCACCAGTATCCGCATTCTGTCCTCCCTCTCCGACACCCACCCTATTCCAGAGAACTCATTCGTAGTGTTATTGTGCCTGATAATGATGAAGTCCAGATGAAGCCGATCACGATTTTGAATAAAAATAACGCCCGCAGATCATTAGGATGATCTACGGGCGTCTCAGACAAGCGGCTCACTTTTTGAGAGGAATAGGCCTTCTTGCAGCATTCATAATGCATCTGGCGGTTTCAGACCTTCGCCCTCCGGCAGTTCCGGGGCGTCCCCTTCCATAACCTTCGAACTCTCCTCTTCGTCGGGCGGAACACCCTGGGCACGGAGAAATCCGACGGGCGTTGGCGTCGTGAGTATCGGAAAGAGCCGAAACAGCACGACCTGTACGCTGGCGGCCACCGGTACGGAAAGCAGCATCCCCCAGACTCCGAACAGCGTTCCGCCAAGTGTCAGCGCGAAAAGCGATGCGATCGGATGAAGGCCGACGCCACCACCAACGACCCGCGGAGTAATTACATTATCGAATAACTGGTTCAGGAAGAGCGTGAGCAGCACTGCGATTCCACCGAACTCGATACCGCCTGCCGCGAATGCGACCAGAAATGTGATCACTGCCGTTACCAGAGGTCCAAGATAAGGGATCGTATAAAGAAGCCCGCCCGCTACTCCGACCAAAAGCGCGTACTGGAACAGATCGTGCTTGAAAATCGAAAGGATGAGGAGCAGCGCAAGCGTTCCTGCCCCGTAGAGCGCGGAGACTATCAGCATGCCGCGCAGATATTCGGAGAAGACTTTCCCGATGTCTTTGAATACAATGCGCATCGGAGCACGCGCGGGTTTGGGCGCAAGATAAAACATTCGGGCGCGAAAGCGGTCGATGTCGAGCAGGAGATAGAAAGTCACGATCAGGGAAATTACGATCTCGAAAAGCGTCGTAATCGATCCGAGCAAAAACGAACTGGCACGTCCCGTCGAGGTCCCAAGCAGAGTCGTAGCGCGATCGGTGAAGTCTTTCGAGACCGCATTGAAATTGGCAGGCATCTTCATGCCCAGTATCTTCCGATGATGTTTGAGAAAATTGTCGGAATACGCCTGGAGGTCGGCGAGATAGCGCGGTCCGTTATCTGATAACTGTTTGGTTTGCCCGATGAGTGCTGGCACACCGTAGTAACCAATCAAGCCAACTGCGAGCAGCAAAATGCTGAAGACGAGACCCACACCCATCAGGCGGCGCATCCCCCTTTCTTCCAAACGATCTACCACTGGATCGAGCAGGAGGGCCAGCCCGAGCGCGACCACGAAGGGAGTGCACACGGCAAAGATTGCAAACGATAGTTTCCATATTCCCAGTGCGAGGAGTGCGAGCAGCGCGACGCCGAGTGCGGAGAAAAACCCGCCTCGCATCCAGTTCCGGTAGTTGTGGCGGTGGAGTTCTTGCTGTTCGATTTGAACGGGTGTAGGTGTGTGTGTTAGCAATATAGTATGTAAGTACATCCGCCTTCCACGGATTTATCCGGAACCTGTACGGAGCAGTCGTCAAATCCAGACGCATGGCCTGGCAACTATTTCGATGCGGCGAGTTTGTACTCTTCAGTAGCTTTGGAAGTCCTCAGATACACCTCATTGGGGCTGCTCTCGTTGCCTTTCCAGGCGTAAGGATCAATGCCCGCAACCGGAAATACCGTCCGACGGTCGGCATTCGCCGGCGATTCGCCCTCTTTGAGGTGCCAGGGAAGCAGAGACCAGGCGTTCATGTAATGGTTGACGAGTACACGCCGATAAATGGGGCTTCTATTTTTATAAGAGTGGTGCAACAGATACCCGTTGAAATAGACGATCGATCCAGCTTTGACCTCGACGGCGATCTGCTCGGATTCATCGAAGCCAAAGCTCTCCGGCGCGAAGTCGAACTCGTCGGGATTGTTGTGCGGATGCTGGGGATAAAGATATCCGTTCCGGTGCGAACCGGGAACCACCCACAGGCAGCCGTTCTCTTTAGTCGCATCGTCGATTGCAATCCATGCCCCTACAAGCGACCGATCACGGGTGGGGATATAGATTTCGTCCTGATGCCATGCCTGCCCCTGAAATTGCGGCGGCTTGACGAACAGCATTGACTGCATACACTTGACGCTTCCATCCCAATAGGGCAAGTGTGCGGCGGTAATCTGGCTGAGAACACCGCAGAGCAGTGGATGCTGTGTATACTTCTTCATTATCGGGCTGATATGGTGAGGCTGATGAATGCAGAGGATGCCTTCCAGTACTTGCTCGTCGGTATAATGAGCGGGCATTGGCTTGAGGGCATTGTTCGGGTAGCCGCCCCGAGCGATATGTGCCGTATCTTGCTTCAACTCCTCGAGTTCATCCGGTTTGATTAAGTTGGGAACGATCAGGTAACCGTTGTCGACGAAGAAGCGAACCTGCTCGTCGCTCACTACTTTTGGCACGTCGATACGGATTTGTTCTGGTGCTTTATGTTCTAGAGTTTTTTGTTCTGAAGTTGCCATCCATCGATCTCCTCTAACGAATTATCTCATCATTCTGCCGTGGGCGTAAAATTCCGCACGAATTCCTGCCTCGATAGACTGTATCTGCGTGGTTCACCGAATAGACAATTAACCACAGCATTGAACTTTCCCTGCTATTATGCCTTTCGACCCCACACGACTCTTAACATAAACTTAATGTGATCGTCCGGCGCTTCGGCAGGGAATTCTCAGTCGTACGGGGAAGAGTGCATCAAGACGGGGAAGAGTGTATCAAGGAAGAATACAATTCGCTTGCGACGATACTCAGGAGTAAACATGGACATCATGACAGATACGCACACAGTATCGACAACAGATCCTGCGGATCGACCGAATGCGGAATCAATAGACGATATTACTGCGATACAGAATCCGACTCCCCTCAGTCCGGACGAACTGCGGAAAATGAACGCCTACTGGCGTGCCGCGAACTACCTATCGGTCGGACAGATCTACCTTCTTGATAACCCGCTGCTGACTGTGCCCCTGACGCGCGAACACATCAAGCCGCGCCTGCTCGGTCACTGGGGCACGACGCCTGGACTGAACTTCGTCTACGTCCACTTTAATCGTCTCATAAAAAAATATGATCTCAACACGTTTTTTATTGCCGGACCAGGGCATGGCGGACCTGGAGTCGTCGCCAACACTTACCTCGAAGGAACGTATAGCGAAGTCTATCCAAACATTGGACAGGATGCGGAGGGAATCGGAAGGCTATTCAAGCAGTTCTCGTTTCCCGGTGGGATACCGAGCCATGCAGCCCCCGAGACGCCCGGCTCGATCCATGAGGGCGGCGAACTCGGCTATGCGATTTCCCATGCTTACGGCGCAGTGTTCGATTATCCCGACCTGATCGCCTGCTGTGTCGTTGGCGACGGCGAAGCGGAGACGGGACCGATGGCGACGAGCTGGCACTCGAACAAATTTCTCGATCCGGTACGCGATGGCGTAGTGCTTCCGATCCTCCACCTGAACGGCTACAAAATTGCGAACCCGACGATTTTAGCAAGAATCCCGCACTCAGAACTGGAAAATCTGTTTACGGGCTATGGGTACAAGCCGTATTTCGTTGAGGGCGATAATCCGGAAGCGATGCACCAGTTGATGGCGGCAACGCTCGATACGGTAATCGCCGAGATTCGAGAGATCAAGCGCGCGGCGACAATCGATGGCGTCACGGATCGCCCGCGCTGGCCGATGATCATTCTTCGATCGCCGAAAGGCTGGACGGGTCCTAAAGAGGTCGATGGCAAGAAAACGGAAGGCTACTGGCGCTCGCATCAGGTGCCAATCGCCGATATGAAGACCGACGCGCACGTCAAACAGCTCGAAGCCTGGATGCAGAGCTATAAGCCTGAAGAGCTCTTCGACCAGTTCGGAACGCTGATGCCAGAGCTGGCCGAACTTGCTCCGAAGGGCGACCGGCGAATGGGATCGAACCCGCATACCAATGGCGGGTTGCTCTTACGCGATCTGAAACTACCCGATTTTCGCGACTACGCAGTCGATGTCGGCAAGCCTGGCACGACCTACGGCGAAGCGACACGTGTGATGGGCACGTACCTACGCGACGTGATGCGCAAAAATCTCGACAGCGGAAATTTTCGTGTTTTCGGACCCGATGAAACAGTCTCTAATCGACTCGGCGACGTGCTCGACGCCACGAATCGTACCTGGAACGCTGAGACACTTTCGTACGACGATCACCTCGCCATCGACGGGCGGGTGATGGAGATACTCAGCGAGCACACCTGTCAGGGCTGGCTGGAGGGCTACCTTCTCACAGGACGGCATGGATTCCTTTCCTGCTATGAGGCGTTCATTCACATCGTCGATTCGATGTTCAATCAACACGCAAAGTGGCTCAAATCAACCCGTCACATTTCGTGGCGCCGCCCGATCGCGTCGCTGAACTACCTGTTGACTTCGCATGTATGGCGGCAGGATCACAACGGATTTTCACACCAGGATCCCGGGTTCATCGACCATGTAATCAACAAAAAAGCCGACATCGTGCGTGTCTATCTCCCGCCCGACGCCAATACTCTGCTCTCGGTCACCGATCACTGCCTGCGCAGCCGTCATTATGTCAACGTGATTGTGGCGGGCAAGCAGCCTGCGCTCCAGTACCTCGATATGGACGCGGCCGTCAAGCACTGCACGATCGGACTCGGCATCTGGGAATGGGCGAGCAACGACAAAGGCTCTGAGCCCGATGTCGTGATGGCATGTGCCGGCGATGTCCCGACGCTGGAGACTCTCGCGGCAGTCGATCTGTTACGTGAGCACTGCCCGGATTTAAAGGTTCGCGTCGTCAATATCGTGGACCTGATGGCTCTGCAGCCGGAAAAAGAGCACCCGCACGGCTTGAGCGATTCGGATTTCGATGCGCTCTTTACGACGGATAAGCCCGTGATCTTCGCTTTTCACGGCTACCCGTCGCTAATCCATCTGCTCACCTACCGCCGCACGAACCATGACAATATTCATGTACGAGGCTATAAGGAGGAGGGAACCACCACGACACCCTTCGATATGGTGGTGCTAAATGATCTCGACCGTTTTCATCTCGTGCAGGATGTCATCGACCGCGTTCCTAAACTCGGTTATCGTGCCGCGTACCTCAAACAGCACGTTCAGAACAAGCTTATCGAGCATCATGCGCATATCCGGGAGCGCGGCGAAGATATGCCCGAGGTGACCGACTGGAAATGGAGTCACGCTCGAGCATTGTAATGATCACAGGACATGAACAGAAATTTGTCCGATCGTTGTCGTCATGATGTATACTGTTATCGAGAACCCACAAGGTTCCAATCTTCGGTAAGCCTGATGTGGAGGTAGACCTCTTTGCAGGGACGGTCAGATGCACAATACAATCCATTCATTCAAGCACATTGCTCGCAAACTTTATCGTCAAATCACCAGAATACCGCACAAGATGACGATGAAATGGCAAGGCGTGCAATTCGATCCCTCCGCTAAGATTGACAGAAGTGCACGCTTCCTCATTCATCCGGGCGGTTCGATCATCATTGGTGCGAATTGCCACATTCAGAACAATGTCGATCTGCGGTCTCAGCCGGGGTCGATCCTGCTGGAAGACAACGTCTCCCTCCATCCCGATGTCTATATCGCTGGATATGGGAACGTGATTCTGCGATCGGGCATATCCTTCAACCATCACGTTTACATCGGCTGCGCGGAGAGCATCACGATCGGACGTAATACGATCGTCGCGCCTGGAGTCGTCATCGTTGATAATGACCATGTTTACTCGGACCCTGACAAGCCTATAAAACACCAAGGACTGATTTGTGCTCCCGTCGTGATCGGTGATGGCGTGTGGATTGCCGCAAACGCCGTGATTACGAAGGGTGTAACGATCGGTCACGGGGCGATCGTCGCGGCTGGCGCCGTGGTACTGAACGATGTCCCTGCTTATGCGATCGTCGGTGGCATACCGGCACGTATTCTCAAATACCGTGATCTTCCGGCAACAGACTCAACTCCGTTAGAAATTGAAGCGCAGTTGGCGGTCGTCAGCTCTATGTCAGTGTAGATGAGCGGCAACGCCCATGCTGTTTTTTGTGAATTGCGTGCTCAATCCTATTACAACATTCACAAGAGTATGACGCCGATAGGCGAATGAATAAGGCAAATGAACATACTCGTACTGAACGCTGGTTCGAGCAGCAATAAATGCAGCCTTTATTCGCTCGATCGCAGCGAGTCGGGTCTTCCTGAGACTAGCGGAGCAGTTTGGGAAGCGGAAATCGATTGGAAACCCGACTCCTCAACCGCTGACCTGACGGTTACGACTCCGAAAAGCAAACACGAGAAAACACTGACTTCCACCTCGCAAAAGGATGCCCTCGCTCAGCTTCTCAATACGCTCTGGAGCGGTTCAGAGGCAGTCCTGGCTAGCCCGAAAGAAATCCATATTGTCGGGCACCGTGTCGTACACGGCGGCCAGAAGTTCCAGCAGCCGACACGCATTTCCGCCGCAGTCGAGGAAGAAATTGCCCGACTGTCCCCTCTTGCGCCCGCACATAACCCCGCCGCGCTCGAAGGCATCGAAGTTGCCAGGCTTCTACTCGGAAATGTCCTCCAGATCGCAGTCTTCGACACTTCGTTTCACCACACGATTCCTGAGGCAGCAGCGCTCTATCCTGGTCCCCTGGAGTGGGCACAGGAGGGCATCCGCAAGTACGGTTTTCACGGTATCAGTTATCAGTACTGTACTGAGCGTGCAGCACAGATCCTCCGCCGCGATGTGACTACGCTGAAAATGGTCTGCTGTCACCTTGGCAGCGGCTGTTCGCTCGCGGCGATCGATGGCGGCCGGAGCATCGACACGACGATGGGCTTCACGCCGCTCGATGGGTTGATGATGGCGACACGCTCCGGCTCGGTCGATCCCTCGATCCTGCTCTACCTGCTCCGTGAGGGCAAAACGACTGTCGAGAAACTCGATTGCCTTCTCAACAAACAGTCTGGCCTGCAAGGCATATCTGGCATTTCCGGAGATATGCGCGAAATCGCAGCAGCGATCACCGCTGGCAACGAGCGGGCAAAACTTGCGTTTGCGATGTTCATTCATCGGTTATGCGCTCTGATCGGCGGGATGATTGCCAGTCTTGGCGGGCTGGATGTGCTGCTCTTCACGGCAGGTATCGGCGAACATTCGGCTGAGGTACGTGCCGCTGTCTGCGAACGCTTTCGATATCTAGATCTTCGTCTGGATTCTGATAAGAACAGGGCGTCTTTGATTGATGAAGACATAGCTGAGGTTGGATCACCTGTAAACATTCTCGTCATTCATACTCAGGAAGACCTGCAGATCGCCCTCGAATGTCTGCCCTTTACGAACCAGGAGCAGTTCCCTGATCGGATCGCATAGCGGATGCGCAGTACCTCTTAGAAACCTCTTCGAGAGTTGGAAATATATTCCATAAGTTTGGGAACATAGTTGCTCGCTTCCACGATCTAAGAAATGTAGATCACACTGCCGTGGTCCTTTTGATAGATTTGATTTCGTACACTCAACATTGCGGTGTGGCGATCCCTTAAAAATAGCACCGCCCACGAGGGCGAGGATGCGGGAAGCTAACCGGTTGCAACCCAAGGAGATGACAATGGGCTTCATAGCATGGATTGTGGTTGGACTAATTGCGGGCGCGATTGCAAAAGCGGTAATGCCGGGTTCCGCAGATGAGCCGGGCGGTTGGATCGGTACTCTGTTGCTAGGTATCGTAGGTGCAGTACTCGGCGGCTGGATATTTAGCATGGTGAGCGGCGTTGCAGTAACTGGCATCAATATCATGAGTATTTTCGTCGCATTGATCGGTGCCTGTGTTGTGATCGGTGTGCTTCGCCTGGTGACACGCCGCGCTGCCTAAGGGTTTTATGCCCTCTGGCCGCTTGGTAATATAGACGAATGAAATGCGCTGCCGGGGAGGCTCCCAGCAGCGCATTTATCTCGTTTAGCACGTCGTAAAGGATCGCCAAAAATCGTCTTTCACAGGCCGAGCGATTTGCGCAGATAGTGCCCCGTATAGCTGCGCTCCACGGTTGCCACCTCCTCCGGCGTACCTGAGGCGACCAACTCCCCGCCGCCGTCGCCGCCCTCCGGTCCCATATCGATGATCCAGTCTGCGGTCTTGACCACGTCCAGATTGTGCTCGATCACGAGCACCGAGTTGCCCGCCGTCACCAGCCTGTTGAGCACGCCGATCAGCTTCTCGACGTCCGCGAAATGCAGACCCGTCGTCGGCTCGTCGAGGATATAGATCGTGCGCCCAGTCGGACGCTTGGCGAGTTCGGAGGCAAGCTTCACACGCTGCGCTTCGCCGCCCGAAAGCGTCGTGGCTGGCTGACCGAGCCGAATATAGTCCAGCCCGACATCGTGCAGTGTCTGGAATTTGCGCGCGATGTTCGGTAATTGTGAGAAGAACTCTACGGCCTCCGAAACTGTTAGATCAAGCACGTCCGCGATACTCTTGCCCTTGTACTTGACCTCGAGTGTCTCGCGATTGTACCGCTTGCCACGACACACTTCGCACGGCACATACACGTCCGGCAGGAACTGCATTTCGATCTTCAGGATTCCGTCACCCTTACAGCTCTCGCAGCGCCCGCCTTTGACATTGAACGAAAACCGGCCCGGCTGATACCCGCGCATCCGCGCTTCCTGCGTCTTGCTGAACAGGTCGCGGATCAGGTCGAATGTGCCGGTGTAGGTCGCAGGATTCGAGCGCGGCGTACGTCCGATCGGCGACTGATCAATATCGATGATCTTGTCTAGATGCTCCAATCCCGTCAGCTGGTCGTGCGCTCCCCACACCGTGTTCGTCTTGTTGATCCGATTCATCAACAATGGGAAAAGCGTCTCCTGGATCAGCGTCGATTTGCCACTACCGCTCACGCCCGTCACCGCAACGAACAGCCCTAGGGGTATTTCGACCGTCACATTCTTCAGGTTGTGCTGACGTGCCCCGCTCAACACGAGCCGCTTCTCGCCCGGCGGACGGCGCACCGAGGGCACCTCGATCTTGCGCCGCCCACTCAAATACTGGCCAGTGATACTCTCTTCCGTTGCCTTGACCTGCGCGGGCGTTCCCTGTGCCACGACATGACCGCCATGCTCCCCCGCTCCGGGTCCGATGTCGATCAGCCAGTCCGCCGCCTCCATAGTCTCCTCATCGTGCTCGACGACCAAAATCGTATTGCCCAGCCCGCGCAGATGCTCGAGCGTCCCAATAAGCTTGGTGTTATCGCGCTGATGCAGTCCGATGCTCGGTTCATCAAGGATATACAGTACTCCCATCAGCCCCGACCCGATCTGAGTAGCAAGACGTATTCGCTGTGCTTCACCGCCCGCGAGCGTCCGAGCCGAACGATCCAGTGTCAGATAGTTCAAGCCGACATTGAGCAGAAAGCCGAGCCGCGTCTTGATCTCCTTGACGACCTGCCGCCCGATCAGCATCTCGCGCTCGGTAAGCGTCAGCGCATTGAAAAAGACCGCGATCTTCTCCAGCGACAGCGTACACAGCGTCGAAATATCCACACCGCCGACCAGCACCGCGAGCGCCTCAGGCTTCAGACGTCGACCGTTGCAGACCGGACAGGGATGCTCGCTCTGATACTGCTCCAAATCCTCTTTTACATAGTCGGAAGAAGTCTCACGATAGTTGCGCTCCATGATCTCGAGCACACCCGCATACTCAGTGTCGAAATGACGCGTTCGCCCCCATTTATTGCGAAACTCGACCGTTACATTGCCCTTTATACCTCGCATCAGCGAGTCGTACTGCGACTTCGACAGGTCTTTGATCGGCGTGTCCATCGTGAAGCCGAGCTTCGTCGCAACTGCGCGAAACATCGCCGTACGGTGTTCCGCCATAATGTCTTTACCCGACTTGTAGACGAAATACTTGATCGCGCCCTGCGCGATACTCATGCTTTTATCCGGAATGATCAGTCCGGGATCGAACTCTGTTTTGACGCCTAGCCCGTGACATTCGGGACACGCTCCATAGGGCGAGTTGAATGAGAACAGACGCGGTTCGATCTCCTCGAAATTGAACCCGCTCTCTTCGGACGCATAGTTTTCCGTAAAAACCATCTCATGCGCCGGACGATCCTCGTGCGCCAGCACGTCCGCGATCGCGATGCCCTTTCCGCGCTTCAGAGCGTTTTCGAGCGCGTCGGCAACTCGCGATCGGCTGATATCTTCCTTCATCACAAGCCTGTCCACAACAATCTCGATCGTATGTTGCTTGTACCTCTCAAGGTCGGGTATCTGCTCACTCAGGTCGATCATTTCGCCGTTGACTCGCGCGCGTACGAAGCCCTCTTTGAGCAGGTCTTCCATCTCCTTCCTGTACTCGCCCTTGCGCCCGCGGACGATCGGCGACAGGATGAGGAATCGCGTTCCCATCGGGAGAGCGAGCACACGATCTACCATCTCCTCGATCGACTGTTTCGTCAGCGGGACTCCGGTTTTTGGATCGTGGGGCACCCCTACCCGCGCATACAAAAGGCGTAGGTAATCGTAAATCTCGGTGACCGTCCCGACTGTCGAACGAGGATTCTTAGAACTCGTTTTTTGATCGATCGCAACCGCTGGCGACAAACCGTCGATCTGATCGACGTCGGGCTTATCATGCAGCCCGAGGAACTGCCGCGCATAGGAGGAAAGGCTCTCGACATAGCGACGCTGCCCCTCGGCATACAACGTGTCGAATGCGAGCGACGATTTGCCGGAGCCGCTCAGCCCGGTGATCACGACCAGCTTATCGCGCGGAATATCGAGGGAGATGTTCTTGAGATTGTTCTGGCGCGCACCATGTATGCGGATCGCATTGGTGACGTTACTGTGGGGCAACGCGTCGGCGACGACGGCAAAACGAGCGTCTTCCTGCTGCGCGGCGAGCGCCATTTCATCGGATGCGCTCCCATTCTTATCGGAACTATTTTTGTGTGCAGAAGGCGATTTTGCGGTTTTTGTCTGCGTCTTGGTCACGGTGCGCTGTCCTTGCCTGTATTGTCTGTCTCAGTCGATTACGTTGACAGGACTCTACCACAATTCGGGCATTGAAAACCAGTAGACAGAGAATATGAGCGCGTATTTCAGAGGCGATATGGGGTCGATTTGATAGGTGAGGAATGACGGAGGAATGCGGATGATTTGTGCGGAAGACTCAATCGGTACAAGCGCATAATAGAACCGTTTGCCCACACGGATACTGGTCCTACTCTCTTCCTGAAAGCTTTGTCATCCTGAAGCTTTGTCGAAGGTATGAGGAGAGAACAGTGAGTTCTTCGAGTGATGCAGGGAGAAAACAATGGGACCCCAAAACGAGACAGAAGCCTATGAGATGCTCTTGTGTGGGCATCTTGAATCCTTTATACATCGTCTGCGTCTGCTGCCGCCCGACAAATGGGACTGGACTCCAGACCATGCGGCTCCGACTGCGCGTACGGTAGCTGTTCATGCCTGGCAATGGCTGATCTGTGACCGACAGCATATTGCCGAGCCAGACGCCGCGATACACACCGCAATTCCGGATGCTCCAAGCGACAATCTTGCGTTCTGCGATGCTTTCGCCGCTGAGACGGCAAACTGGCGTGAACTCCTGCGAAGTCTGACGCCGGAACAGCTCGATCGTAAGGGACGGCAATTCAATTTCGAAGGTTCTAATTTCAATGTGCGCGGGTTTATTTGCCACATGATCCAGAACGTGATCTACAAACACGGTCAGTTCAGCGAACTCTTTTTCGCGCTCGGTCTCGACGGCAAAGAGCCCTACGAAGCTCCCTTTCCCAATCCGATTTACGAAGAGCTCTGCTGGAAGAAGCCCGCGTAGCACTCTTTGCAATATCAAATCGGGCGAGTTTAGAGAACAGTTTGTCGTGTGGCGCCGGTGAGTTCGAGCGTGAGGAGTTGAAGATTCCTGGCGGGGTCGGCGCCGAACGTGCCGATCTCGTCGGTGACGCCTCCTTTGTTGGCGAGATCGCAGAGCAGCAGAAGCTCCAATGCATTAGAAAGTTCATTCCAGGTGTACGAGCGGGACTGCGCGAACAGGTCTGCGGCTTTGAATGCAAGTTGCGCGATATTGGATTCGGTAGGCAGTTCTCCAGCTAGCTCGGGCGGCAGAGAGCGAACGTCACGAGGATTGATACGCTTCTCCGCCAGGAACTTCGCCTGCCACAGCATCCGATACTGACGCGCCAACAGCGCAAGCAGCTTGCCCGCGACCGCCTGCGGCTTCGGATCGTAGCGATTCAGTTCCGCAAGCAGCAGCAGCGCACGGTCCGTTTGCCGCTTAGTAATCGCTTCGATCGTCGTAAACATCACATCCTCCGGGCTCGAAGCAACGACCGTCCCGACATCCCGCGCCGTAATCACCTCCCGGCTGCCGATGTAGCTTACGAGCTTGTCGATCTCCTGTTCCAGCGGCAGCATCTCGGTGCCGACGGTCTGCACCAACTGTTCGGCGGCATCGGTCGCGATATGTTTGCCCGCAAGCGCCACTCGTTTTTCGACCCAGTCGGTAAGACTATCGCCGCGCAGTCCACGGCAGGCAACCAATGCTCCGATCTTCTTGACCGCATTGTCCAGTTTGACCGTGACTGCAGTTTTGCGACGCGCTTCGTCGTCCTCTGCCGCTACGATCATCACCAGACACGCAGCCGGAGAGAGTCGACTCAATCCATCTGCCAGACGCTCGACTTCGCCCTGCTTACCCCGCTCACGCCACTGCTCCATGCCGCGCACCAGCACGAGCCGCCGATCGGAGCCAAAAGGAATTTGTCCAGCGGCGGATAGGATTCCATCCGCAGTCGTGCCGGAAGCATCAAGCGTTTCGAAGTCGAAATCAACGAAATCGGGTGAAACAACCTTCTTCACGAGCGCGTCGACTGCCTCTTCCTTGAGCCGATCTTCTTCGCCATGCAGTAGATAGACCGACAGCGTAGCTGGCTTCCACAGGATGCCGGGCGATCCGCTTTTATATACTATTTCTGCCAATGTCCAGCTCCGTTATCCTACATTCACTCAAAGCGTGCCGTAGAGGCGGTCACCGAAGTCGCCCAGTCCAGGAAGGATGTAGCTCGAAGCATTGAGTTCGCGGTCGAGCGCTGCGGTATAAATCTGCAGTTTCGGATAGCTTTCGGCAAGGCGCGCGACACCTTCCGGCGCAGCGACGATACAGAGCAGGCTAATTTGCTGCGCCCCTGTTCGCTCCAATTCGGAAGCAGCGGCGCCTGCGGAACCGCCCGTCGCGAGCATCGGGTCGAGCATCAAGACATGGGCGTTTTCGAGCGGTGGAAGCTTGCAATAGTAGGCTGAGGCGATTGCGGTCGCCTCGTCACGCTCCATGCCAACGTAGCCGACAGTCGCGTCAGGCAGCATCTCGAGTGCGGCATCGAGCATACCCAACCCTGCACGAAGGATCGGCACGGCAACGATCTGCACGCTGATCTGCTGACCAGGCGTCTCCTCGAGGGGCGTTGAAATCGTCACGATTCGCGACGGCAGTTTACGAGTCGCCTCCGCGATCAGCAGGCGAGTGACCGCACTGGTGAGCGCGCGGAATCGTTCTGGCGGTGTCGTTTTGTCGCGCAATAGGGAGAGAATATGACTACTGAGGCTATGTTGTAGTATAGTTATCGGCATAATCAATTGTCAGCAGCGGGACCGGTATCGATCCATTAAAGAAATCTCAAACGACGGATTTTGAAGATTGTGGCAGTGGAGGTGCGACGGACGGGTGACCGTTCACGGTCAGCAGTGAGGCGATGGCTTCCATCACAGCTATCTGTACGGTCTCGCGCTTCGCGGACGGAGAAAACTGAAGCGGCGGTCCGAACACCGCTTTCAAGGGGACGCGCCGCAGTTTGGATCTGCCGGGAGGCAGCATTTCATAAGTCCCGATCAACGCGAGCGGCACCACGGGAACGCCACTCTTCAATGCAAGCAGCGCGATGCCAGGCTGTGCTGGCTGAAGATTGCCATCGAGCGTACGCGTCCCTTCGGGAAACAATCCTACGACCTCCCCACTCGCCAGCAAATCAAAAACGGTACGGATAAACGTGCGATCTGCTGTCCCCCGATGGACGGGAATGCCGCCGATCGCATACATACAGTACCGAAGTAAGGGATGCTGCCAGAGCTCGACTTTCGCCACGCCCCACATCCTCCTGCGTTGATGGACCGCTGCCCATCCCAGAAGCGCGTCGATATTGCTGGAGTGGTTTGCAACAATGAGCACCCCCCCGAAGGCTGGAATATGTTCGAGACCAATCACTGTCCATCGCGCATATACTTTGAACCAGAGTCGCGACAGTAGCAGAATCAAAGCATGCATCAACCGCTGATCGAGCCGCAGCACAGGCTGAAAAACCGGCTCGTAAATGAGCGATTTCTCTGTTCGGTTTTCGGTGGAACCTGCCTCTCCCTCTGCGGTGTTCACAATTGAATCCTTCGATGCGCTGCTTTTCCTAGCTTTGTATTCACAAGCGATCTGCCTTCGTCTTAAACTCCATTCTGCACACCACTGAGAGAGTGCCGTTGTTTGCGCACCCCGCCTCCCTCTTCGATTCCCCGTCCTACGCGCAACTGCACTCCGCCAGTGGGCGGGATATGCCTGTTCTGGTCCTATCTCATCTCACCTATTTTCATCTCTATTGTTCCTGGTCAGTCACATTAGATCGGCATTCCGGCGGTCGGCTGCGGCTTCTGTTTTTCGACTCTCTCGACGGTCGTGTGAAGTCCGGTTCGCGATGTACAGACGAACAGAATACGGGCGACGACTTCGTTGATCGTTAGAGTGTCGGTATCGAGGACGATCGCATCATCCGCGGCGAGCAGTGGTGAATCGACCCGTCTACTGTCTCGTGAGTCGCGCGCTTTCTGATCGGATAACACCTGCTCATACGTAGCAGCCAATCCACGCGTCGTGAGTTCCGACACGCGACGCCTGGCACGCTCCTCCGGGCTTGCCGTCAGAAAAATCTTAATCTCAGCGTCCGGGAAAACAACGGTGCCAATATCGCGCCCTTCCAGCACCACACCGCGTTCAGCGCTCCGTCCCATCTGCTGCTGTTGAGCGACCACAATGCGTCTGAGGGCAGGCAGCGCAGAAATTTCCGAGGTACGGCTCGACACTTCCGGGAGGCGGATATCCTGCGTCACATCCGTGTCATCGACATAGACCTGCTGCTCTCCATCAGACGATAGTGCAGAGAATGTCAGGCGCAGCGAGGCTGCCAATTCCGCGAGATGCGAAGCATCATCGTTCCGCAGTCCCTGCTGTATTGCCTTCCAGGCAATAGCTCTATACATCGCGCCGGTGTCGATATACGTCAGGTCGAGTTGCAATGCAACTCGACGAGCGACCGTACTTTTGCCAGCGCCTGCAGGACCATCGATCGCAATCGTAACCGGCATAGATTTAGAAAATCCTTTTCCTCAGTTTCATCTTTTCAGTACCATCTCTTAAGAGCGCTCATGATCCAATTTCGATTTCTCGCAGCACCTCAATCATGATATGATTTAGGTGTTATTGTTCATTCGGACTCGAAAATCCTGCTTGATATTCCTGTTGCCTGACCACAAATCATCGATCTGATCATGCTTATACAGGCTAGACAGCATTTGCTGGTCGACCTCAAAACACGTGGCTGAATTCTTGTGCCGCGAGCGGAAACTGAAAGGTCGCGCGCATACAGGAATAGTCGGTCGAATAGTAGAAATCAAAGCTAACCAATCACACAGGAGCCTCGAAGCTCGGTGTCAGGCTCTGCCTCTGTATCATCGACTGAGTTTTCCACGCTATAAGCAGTACTTGCTGCAGAACAGGACGCACCCAACGGTGGTAGGCTTCTACCGCAGTTTCTGGATGTCCCTGGAGGATGGGGGATGAAGCACTATCCGCCTCATCGAAAAGGAGATGTAAAACGCATGCCAAACATTCTTTCGCCCGCTCAGAAGGCCGCCAATGCGCTTCGGAGGGCTGAAAAAGCACTCCAGAACTGGCAGGACGACCCGAACAGCCCAAATAACGATGTGGACAAAATGCTGGCGATCATTCACGATCTCCGCAACTGGGTACAGGGTCACGTAATAGCGGATATCGAATCTGTGCACGAACCTCCGGCCTGAATTCTGAAATTGATTGATCGTGCCGTTATGGTCAAGCCGCTTTGTTTTCAGGCTGAATTCAAGTCCTCCTGAAGTGGGGTGGGCGCACTTGAGAAGTGACTCGGGCATCAGCGATCGGTAGCGATATCCGCTGACATCCATGAATCGTAACTATTTACCCTCACCCCCAATCCCCTCTCCCGAAACTTTGGGAGAGGGGGAGACAATCCAGATATTCTGCCTGAAAGAGCGAAACTGAAGACGAGTGCCTGGTTACCATAAATCGATTACAATATCACATATTATGAATGCCTGAAAGCATGTAATCGCTGATCGTTACCAATTCCTGCTGGAATATCTCCAATTTTAGTTAATTCCGTTGACAATTCTGGAGAATAGTGGTAAACTTCCAGAATAACGTTAACCTTAACGTAATGAGCAGTCAGTGATAGTTAACGTTAACGAAAAGACCGCAGTGAGTATTTGTGAGGTGCCAGTTGAAAAGGACACTGAAGCAGCTTGCCAGAGATTTGAATGTCTCTGCTATGACTGTTTCGCGGGCGCTGCGCGGTGACCCGGGTGTCAGCGAGGCAACCAGACAGATAATCAGAGAATATGCTCACCGAGTCGATTATCAGCCCAATCTGTTAGCACGCAGCCTGGTAACACAGCGCTCTCACGTTCTGGGTGTGCTGATCCCCGATCTCAGCGATTCGTTCTGGCTCGACGCGGTGCTCGGTATGGAGAAAGTGGCACGAGC
>JBBQPY010000051.1:0-27794 GCA_038216735.1 Chthonomonadales bacterium | reverse complement strand
GCGTCTCACGCCCGATGATCTCTTGCGGTGGCTGCAAGGAACGCAAGAGCGCAACGAACGTGCCAAGCGTTCGCACATCAAACGACGGCAAGCTCGCTTGCTAAAAGGTTCACCTCCTGACCCGTCGTTGTAATACTAGATGGCTATGATGACCGTATGAAAGGTTTCATTCCCAAGCTGGATATGTATTTTGCAGACCTCGCTGGGTATGCTAGTTCGGCAAAAAATGTTGGTATCTGGAATCAAGATCGAATTGGGAAAGCGCAATTGACCTGTGCGCGATCATTTTTCGAGAAGTATCCTGAGTATCAGGTACTTGAAATAAAAATAACTCCATCAGATACGCCAGACTTGTACGCGGACCTGATCCATCACGAAAAAATACGACTGAAACTTTTAGACTTTATTTCGTTATTGATTGAACGCAAGCAACCAACTGTGTCATCGTCGTCTGCACACGCAATCGACGCATCTGCAGACTGACAGCACCCACAGCTACTTCAACTACACTGGCAAACTGCGAAGCGGCGAGTGTTACGCTGCCACAATACCAACGCAAATCGCAGATCGACGACGAGAGCGGGACTTCCTTCACGGGTAACGTAGCAATTATGGACACTGAGAGTCGTTGCCGCTTACAAATGAGCACGCGTCAACAATAATAACGCTTTCCTGACAGCTTCCTTCTTGACACGTCCCCGTATTTATGCGAAAATGGACACATCGCACGACAGCGTTCGGACGATAGCGTCGAGAAGGGAGAGCGACCATGAGCCGCGCAGCACAACAGCGCGCTGCGATCCGCCGACTGACGGAGGCTCTTGCCAAAGCAGGTCCGGTCGATGAGGTGCAGCAGATCGTCGTCGATGAGGCGCGCCGTCTCACGAATGCCTCTTCCTCCGCACTCTGTCTCCTCGCCGAAGGGCGCGACTTGCTCGATTTCGTCGCTGTCGCCGGGGAAAATGCCGAACAGATCGTCGGGCTGCGTATCCGCCTCGGCGACTCACTCTCGGAAACCGTGATCGAGTCCGGCGCCCCTCTGCACCTCGACACCCGCAATCCAGCAGAGACAGGCAGCCTCTTCACCGGCATCGAAGAAGAAACCATCGCGCTTCGCACCCCCACCCTCGCTCGCAATCGCTCGCTCTCTGAAATCGAATCGCAAACTGGAACACACTCCGCCATCGTCGTACCCCTCTGTCGGGGCGGCAGGACGATCGGAACACTCTCCGCGCTCAACAAGATCGGGGAGATCGACGGCGCCGACAGCCCCGCCTTTGATGCCGACGACCTAGAAACGCTGCAAATGCTCGCCGAAATCGCTTCCGCCTCCCGTACGCTCACCGACACCGCACACACCAGCCGTGAACAGGCGCGCGAACTCGCTGTCCTCTATGACGCCGCACATACCATCGCCGGAAGCCTCGACGTCCAGAGCGTCCTCGACAGCGTGCTCCAGGCAATCTGCACCCACCTCGAATATCATACCGCTGTACTGCTCCTCCTCAACGACGAGCGCACACACCTCTTCATCGCTGCCGAAAGAGGTCTCAATACCGACGAGCGTGAAATTCAGTTCGCAGTCCAAACCGGCCTTTCCGCAAGCGTACTCGATACGGGTCTGCCGCGACTGATCTCCGATACAGACGAGGAACCCGACTTCATCAACCCTTCCGAACGCGCCCACTCCCTCTCGGCAATGCTCGCGCCTCTGCGCAGCCGCGACGAAACTCATGGGCTGATCATGGTCACCAGCCTCCAGCGCAACGCCTATCAACCCGACGACCTCAAGCTCCTCGCCGCCGTCAGTCTGCAGGCAGGCATTGCGATCGAGAACGCATGGCTCTACGAAGACGCCCAACGTCAAGCAGAGGAAGCCGCCGCGCTTTACGACCTCTCCCAGCATGTCAACGCAACTCTGCACCTCGACCGTGTCCTCGACTTCGTTGCCGACAGCGTCACCACACTGCTCAAAGTCGATAAGTTCGCGCTCCTGCTCTACGATAAACGTACCGAGCGACTGGTCCCGAGACTCACCCGCAGCCTCGATCCACTCGCCTTCCCTCCCGACAAAGGGCGCATCGGGGAGGGTATCGCAGGCTGGGTCTACGAATGGCAGACCCCGCAGGCTGTCGCCGATGTCGCCGCAGACGCCCGAAACCGCACCGCTCCCCTCGATCAAGCAGGCGTCGCCTCTACGCTCTGCGTCCCCATGCATGTCGGCGAAGACGTTATCGGCATCATACACGCTATGAGCAGCAAACGACGCCTCTTCACTGTCGCCGAAATGGAACTGCTCTACACGATCGCCAATCAAGCCGCCGTCGCAATCTTCAACGCGATGCTTTATCAGGATGCCCGCGCCAAAGCGCTGGAAATGAGGCGCTATTTCCGGCGTATCGCCCATGCCCTCGGCTCTTCTCTGGACGAACAAGACCTCCCACAACTGCTCGCAGACCTCTCCGTCGAGATCATACGTGCCGATCGGTGCGCCATCTACCGTATCGAAGGCGACAGCCTGCATCTACAAGCTACCAGTCATTTCAGGACGCTCGCTCCCCCGGATGCGATTGTTCCTCTCGGGTCAGGCTTGAGCGGCTGGGTAGCAAGACGCGGTCAATCCCTCATACTCACCGATCTCGCCACCGACCCGCGCAGCAGCTACCATCACTGGCTGCAGCGCGAACGCCTCACCTCCTATCTGGCGGTTCCCCTCAAGGCTGGCAGGCGCACCGTTGGCGTCGTGGAGATATATACGCAGGAGCCACGAGAGTTTACCCGTGAAGAGGTTCAGCTGCTCGCCATGTTCACAAGACGCGCCCGAATCGCCGAAAAAATCGCTGGTGTCGCTGTCTGACATTGTGGTCTAGAGTAATTAGGAGCCTCACCTTCATCGAATGGCCCACACCGAGCTCATAGCAAATGACCTGCTCCTCTGTGCTCAGGCCTCCTGAAGGGAGTGCTCAGGCCTCCTGAAGGGAGAGAGAAATGCAGGCTGAGCACAATCCACAAAACCTGACCATTCCGCACCTTTGAAGCCCGCAAGAGGAAATCGCGCTCAGTGTAACGAAATAGCGTGCTATGCTCGTATGGCAGAATGCGGCTCTCGCAAATAGCCTTCCTGTCGCATACAGTTCGCTTATCGAGGAAGCATGCAGACTTTTTTGACCGGTTTTGGAGCGTTTGGAACTGTCGTGTCGAATCCTTCCGAACGGCTCGTAAACTACTTCGCGACCGAAACGGTTCCTGGACATCAGATTACGGTACAACTTTTGCCGGTCTCCTATGCCCGTGTTGCAGAGATTTTGCCGGCGCTTCTGGAAATCGGTGGACGGGATGGCAAATCCTTCGACAACATTCTCATGCTGGGCGTCGCAGGTGGCCGGAACTACTGGTCGCTCGAGCGGTACGGGCGTAACCGAGACAACGCAATGCTTCCCGATGCCGACGGCGTAGACAGTGAGAAACGATTGATTCTCCCGACAGGACCAGATGTGCTTCCGGCGACCCTGCCTGTCGATATAGTCACTGCAGCAATCGAAACGACCGGACTGCGAGCGGTGCCCTCAGACGATGCGGGCGGCTATCTGTGCAACCACGCACTGTACCGAATGCTATACTTGTTGAATGCAGAGGGAAGTCGAACGCGCGCCGGATTTCTGCATATTCCTCCAGATAGTCAGACATTCGCGCCAGGGGTTACGCTCTCGACAGCTGTAACCTGGGAACAGGAAATAGGAGCCGTTCGTGCTGCATTGGGCGCTCTTGCGAACCTCTAATCGAGACGGTGTGGAGAACGATTTGGAATTGCCTCAACAAGATTTCCCGCTGCAGGACTATCTGGAAGCGAAGCGTGCCAGCATCGAATCTGCTCTTGATCGATTCCTGCCGCCGACAACCGAACGTCCGCAGATGCTCCACGAATCCCTGCGCTACAGCGTCCTGGCGCCGGGCAAACGACTGCGACCGACACTGGTGATCGCCGCCGCTGAAGCCGTTGGGGGCACTGAATCTGCCGTGATGCCGACCGCCTGTGCGCTCGAATGTATTCACGTTTTCAGCCTGATCCACGATGATCTGCCGTGCATGGATAACGACGACTATCGTCGCGGACGCCCGACAAACCATAAGGTCTACGGCGATGCGCTCGCGCTTCTCGCCGGGGATGCCCTGCTCGCGCTGGCGTTTCAACTGATCGCAGAGAATGTTTCGCTTGTGCCTGCAGAGAGGCTGCTGCCGACGCTGCGACTGGTCGCCGAGGCGTCCGGTACCTGGGGCATGGTGGGTGGACAGGTAGTCGATATGGAGTCACAGGGACAGGATATTACGACTGACACACTGCGCTATATCCATGACCATAAGACGGGCGCACTGCTCACCGCCTCCGTATCGGCGGGCGCGACATTGGCAGGGGCGACCGTCACGCAGTCCGCTGCACTGAAAGCTTATGGCGCCCATATCGGTCTCGCGTTTCAGATCGCAGACGATATTCTCGACGTAACGGGCGATGAACAGAAGATCGGCAAGCCCGTCGGCAGCGATGAAGAGCGGGACAAGGCGACCTACCCCAAACTATTCGGACTGGAAGAGTCCCGCCGCCGCGCACATGCCGAAGTCGATGGAGCCTTGAATTCTCTGGTCGGTTTCACGGCACAGGCGGACCCACTGCGCGCCATCGCGCGCTACATCGTAGAGCGTGACTTGTAGGATCGACAGCGAAAACGAATTCGCAGTTTAAGTCTATTCAGCCTGCCTCCAGTCTCGTACTTAAAGGCAGAATATCTGCCTTCACTTCCCCTCTTACCGAAGATTCGGAAAGAAAGGATTATGGGAATAGTTACTTTTTTGGTAACTATTCGCCAAGCTTATTTCTCTCACTCGCAGACGGCAGTTGTAACTGCTCCCCCTCTTCCCGAAGCTTTGGGAGAGGGAGTTGAGGGTGAGGGTGCATAGTTTCAGTTTAATCTATTCACCACGGCTATCTCCTCCTTCGTAAGTGAAGAAATCGAACATACTCCCGTTAGCTATTGCCTGATTGCTGACATGAGGGCTGTTACGACGGGTGAATAGTTACACAGCAAGGTTTTAAAGGCGGTAAGACGATGCGGGTCGTGATCGTAGGGGTCGGTGGCGCAGGGGCAATGGCGGCGTGGAGACTGGCGCAGGCAGGCCATGAGGTCGTCGCCCTGGAGCAGTTCGAGATCGACCATGACAAAGGCAGTTCTTACGGAGACAGCCGCGTCGTGCGTCGTGTCTACCCCGATCCGCTCTACACAGCGCTGATGGCAGACGCCTACCCGCTGTGGGGAGAGCTTCAGAACCATTTTCCGACGACGGAACTCTACGCACAGTCCGGCGGAATCTACTTTGCCGCAAAAGACACCTCGCTTCTCACGGATGCTCGTGAAGCGCTCGTCGCATCGCAGGTTGCACACGAACAGCTCGATAGCGCCGAAGCAGCACGACGGTTTCCAGCCTTCACGTTTCAGAAAGATGAGACGATTCTTTATGAGCCGAGTATGGGATACCTCCGCGCTTCCCGCTGTGTGGCGGCAGCCGTTGCGCTCGCCCGCTCACATGGCGCCGATATCCAGGAAAATGTGTCGATCGCTGCGATAGATACCGATAGTAAAGGTGTAAGGGTCACGCTGGAAAATGGCGAGGAGTTCGCGGCTGACAGTCTGCTGCTCTGCGCGGGAGCGTGGACGGGACCTTTGCTCGCAAAACTCGGCATCGATGTGCCCTACCCCGTCACGATCACAAGGCAGACGTACCATCATCTTGCCGTACCAGAATCCAACGCAGCAGAGTACGGCCCGAAAAGCTTTCCCGTCTGGATCGACGCTTCGTCCAATTTCTATGGTCTTCCCGTCCTCGACGAGGTGCCAGGCATCAAAATATCTCTGCATGATCACGGGACTCCAGCAACCCCGGAATCGGTCGAACGCAGTGTGACTGAAGCCGACACAGAAAAGGTGCTCCGCTATGCTGCCCACCGGTTTCCTGCTCTAAGCGGTAAGGTGACCTACGAAAAAGTTTGTCTTTATGCGAATACACCCGATGAGGATTTTATCATTGACAGCGTGCCCGGAATGGCGCATACTTTTGTTGTCAGCGCGTGCTCGGGTCATGGCTTTAAGTTCGTTCCGTTAGTCGGACAGATCGCCGCCGAACTGGCCACTGGCACAGCCGTATCATACGACATTTCGCGCTTCCGACTTAAACGGTTTGCATCCTGATTCTTTTGCGTGATCAGAGTCCATTCAGCCCTATTTTTTGCTGCTATGAGACGTTTCCCAACTAAACTAATACTTCTGAAATAATATGTCTACCAACGCAGGCAATCATCCTTTTCAAAGAGCCTTTGACTTCGAACAAGTCGCTCTTATATCTACAATTTGCAAAGTCTGTACGCGACTTGCGCTCCTCTGGTTTCTGTTGTCAGTCACGGCACTACCATCCGTTTCGGCTGCCGAAAACGGCAAACCGCAGACAGATCTCACTGCACAACTGCCCCCCTCATGTCTCGTCGATTTTCGTCCGACACTCGACGCTAAAGCCGGAATGCACGGCTTTATGACAGTCGGAAAGGACGGCCATTTCCACTGGGCAGACGGCAAAGGAGCTCGATTCTGGGGGATCAATGTCTCCAGCACACGCCTCAATATCAGCAATGAGCAGATCGAGCGTGTCGTGACCAACTTTGCACAGGCAGGACTGAATCTCGTCCGGCTCGAAGCGATCGACAATCGCAACTGTCTGCTCGGGAGCGTGGACTCCCGTGACTCCCGACACTTCGATGCAAAGTACCTCGATCGCCTCGATCGCTGGATGGACACCCTCCGCCGACACGGCATCTACTACTATCTCGACCTACTCGATTTTCGCACCTTCAAAGCGGCTGACGGGGTGATCAATGCCGATAAAATGGATCGAGGCGCGCGCCCGTACGCACTGTTCGATCGGTATCTGATCGTCCTGCAGAAAGAGTATGCGACGCGGTTGCTGCAGCATAAAAACCCCTACTCAGGGCTGCGAACGGTGGACGATCCTGCGCTCGCGATGGTCGAAATCTGCAACGAGCACGGGTTTTTCCTCTATCCTGATAAGTTAGAAACGCTCGCCGAACCCTATCGAACGGACCTGCGAGGGCGCTGGAACAACTGGCTGCACGAACGCTATGGTGACCGCGACCGGCTTATTGCGGCGTGGGCGACTTTCTCCCCTGCGCCCGCGCTGCGCGAGGGTGAAGACCCGGTTCAGCAGACGGTCGATCTGCCGATGCTTACCCGAGACCCAGCGCTGATCGCGGCCGATCCGGACGCCGCCATGCGGCGAACACCGATGCGTATCCGCGATGGGGTTGCGTTTCTTGCTGGACTTCAGCGCAGCTATTTCAAAGAAATGCGCGACTATCTGCGAACGCTGGGACTGCACGTTCCAGTAACAGCCGTCGTCTCGAATGACATCGCACCTGATGTCGCCTCCGTCGCGCAGGAGTGCGATTTTACGGCAGAGAACTGGTACGGCGATGGCTCTAATGAAGATGCTCGCACGCCAGGTGTTCGCTACTATTCGAATCGTAACGCGCTTCGAGACAGCAGTCCGGGCGGTTTCGCTCCCTATACTGCCGCACTCCGCTGGAATAATAAGCCAGTCGTCGTGCGCGAGTGGGCAACTACCTGGCCCAATCGCTTACGCGCCGCCTCGGTGCCTGAGGCGCTTGCCTACGCCAGCCTGCAAGACTACGATGCGATCCTGCTGTTCGGCTATCAGACAAACCGCGCTCCCAACGGCGCGGACGCGGACGCGCTCAACGATTTTGCGTTTCAGTGCGACCCGACGACATGGGGGTTGTACGCGCTGGCAGGACACGCTTTTCTCAGCGGCGCAGTGAGGCCCGCTCTGCACACGGCAACGCTCTCTTATCCGCCCTGGCGCCAGTACGGCTGGCCCGGTGGCGCGACCGATCTGCACCGCGCCGCAATGTGCGTCCGCATCAACAGTGTCCTTACAAATGGCGCGGAGATGACCGACAGCGTGCCGACTAACTCGGGCAGCGACCTGCAGAGCCTGCGCGATCTGTTCAACCGCCTTGGCAGACGTGGCGCGCCAATCAGCGCCGCGACAATCTCATCCGGTATCTGGCGCAGCGATACAGAACAGATCACCCGCTATGAAAAAGAGGGCCGTCTCGAAATACGGACACCCAATTTATGTATCGCATCTGGCGAATTCGTGCCTGGGCACATCTATACGGTGGGGCGTCTGCGCTTTAAAACGCAGAGTAATTTTGGCACGATTCTTGCGATCGCCCTGGATGGTCGCCCGCTCGATAGATCCCGTCATCTGGTTGTTAAGATGGTGACGAGGGCAGAGAACACTGGCGAACTGCTGGAGAAGTCGGCGGCGGGCGCTGTCGGTCCCTGGACTCTGCGATCTGCTGGAACCGCTCCGGTAGTCACCTGCGGCCGCGCCTGTGCGCAGCCAACGCAGGTCTGGATCGTCTCGCCAGAAGAGGCGAGCCGAATCAACAAAGCGGGTGGAAATCAGAGTAACGCTGCAGAGAAAAAAAATACCGCGCACAGTGCTTTACGGCAAACAACTATCCGAAGTCGTACCTCCGTCAGCAGTCGCGGCAGCGTCGACCGGTCATCGAAAGCTTCCTATTCTCCTCGCGCAGTGCTCACGATTCAACTCATAGACGGAACCTGGGAGATGGAAATCAAAGGCAGTGACGCGACGCTCATATGCGACACGCCAGGCATCAGCGGGCTGGCACAGGGCCGCTCGTTCACCACCGGATTAGAGTCCATAAGCATGACAGGGACGGCACAACCCAAACGAGAACAGTAGCCAAACAGCACTTGCCGCAGCAGCAGTCCCCGCAGTAGCCTCCTCGTCGACATGATCTGGCTGGCGTACACATCTCAAAAACAGTTCAGACCCGGACTCAAATTCTGTGCGCAGGACCAATCGTCGATAGGAAGATGCACGCAATGCGGCACGGGCAACGGCATGATACGGGTAAACAATGTACATGACAGATCAGAAAGAGAGTTTTATGACGCCGCCGAAGCCTGCCGAACATGAGGTCGAACCAGTGCCAGAACAATCCCTGAAAGAGCGTACGGGCATCGAGATCGCCGAGACCAATCCCGGCTATCCGTCGGTTGTGTCACCGACATTCGCAACGGGCGCAGCCACACCTTATCTCTGCGCACCCGGCGTCGCGCTGCTTGCCAGGCCTGCGGTTGCGTCGGGGAATATCGCCGATTTCCTGGGCGGGTTTGCACCTGAGCTTCAATTTCCACAGTATCTCGACGATCCGACTCCGCTAACTGACGCCGCACAAATCTGTAAACTAGCAGGTCAGCTGTGCTACATGAGTTTCGCGCCAAAACGTACGACGAATGCAGATGCATCCCGGTATTTCCAGAACATCAAATCCTCCGGACACGGCAGCGTCCTCGAACACGCCAACTTCACGATGCTGTTCTATGGTATTTCTCGCAGTGTGACCCATGAACTTGTCCGACATCGCGCAGGATTCGGATTTTCTCAGGTTTCACAGAGGTATGTCTCGGGAAGAGTGCTGCGGTTCGTTGAGCGCCCCGAATATCAGGAAGATGCGGAACTGCATGCCTCCTTCGAGCGTCGTATCGATTTCGCCGCACAGGAATATGAGACCGTAGCGACACGATTGCTCGCTCAGCAAAAGTCAGGCTCAGAAATACTGTCGGGAGAAGCGAAAACCGATCAGCGCAAAAAAGTTCAGCAGGCGGCGCGGAGCGTACTTCCCAACGAAACGGAGGCGCCGATCGTCGTAACGGGAAACGTACGTGCCTGGCGGCATTTCCTCGAAATGAGAGCCAACCCACACGCCGAAACCGAAATTCGCGCGCTCGCTTTCCGTACCTATCTCTGTTTAGTGACGGTAGAGCCACTGCTTTTTGATGACTATCGTATCATGACACTCGGGGATGGCACCTTTGGGGTTGAAACCGATTACGCTAAAGTTTGATGGGCTGACAGCGCCTTCGCAAAGCTCTTGGAAACGACAAACCTATCGGAAATAGATTGCCAGAACATATTATTATTTCGCACGTCTTAGCAGGAATTACGCTGCGCTTTGGCGAAATCATGACAATAGCAGGCACTGCAGAACCGATTGGATGCACAGCTTCATTGCAACAGACAAAAACCAATTGATTGTGTTGCTGAGATTTTATTGGAAAGAAAGGTCGCTCTCATGCGAACAAAAATGCCTGTCTTCCAGCCTTTATTTTGTTTCGTAGGGATACATCAGGTACCGCCCCCACGCGATCCGCCCGGACCGATGGTTGCTACCTGCTCCTGCTGCCGCAAAACAATGTATTGCTACGGAATGCATCTCTACAATATCGGTGTGTTTCCATTGCTGGCTCTTCCCTCTTTCCCTCGCATTCAGGGCAATGTCGTCAGCAGCCGATTTCAGTCCTGAACAACACTTTGAGGTATTTGAACGATCCGAACCATGTACTCAGACGCGGCAGATGAACAGCCAAATTGCCAGTCTCTCGCTGTCATCCCACCGGCCCTGCGCACTCCACTTCGATTAGCAATCATTGGCTGCGGGCAGGGTCGGTCACGTTATGGGGCTGCTCTGACGAAGCTGGCGAGCGTCCAGATTGCTGCTCTCGTCGATAAAGATCTTGCCAAAGCGAAAGTGTGGGCACGTGATATTGGCGGCAGAACACCCGCGTATGAGACTTTCGCAGGGCTGTTGGCATCCGATACGCAGTTCGATGCAGTACTGGTTGCGACAGCAATTGAACGTCGCTCCGAATACGCTCAAGCTGCGCTCCTTGCA
Source organism: Chthonomonadales bacterium (assembly GCA_038216735.1). Taxonomy (GTDB): domain Bacteria; phylum Armatimonadota; class Chthonomonadetes; order Chthonomonadales; family Chthonomonadaceae; genus JBBQPY01. Next base: position 16,942 of record JBBQPY010000051.1, on the reverse strand, counting down.
GGCAAACCTGTTCTCTGTGAAGTGCCGTTTGCCTCGACGCTTACAGAGATGGATGCTCTGCTCGATTCCGCGACTCAACAGGGCAGACTGCTGCTGCCGGCCCTTCCACGTCGCTTCGATCCCTGGTTTCAGGCAGTCGCAGAGCACACGAAACATAGTCGTCTGGGTGAACTGCGACAAATTCGCTGTGACTGGAGCTTTCCGATCGAAGGAATCACTGATTCCGATGATATTGTTACAGGAGGCTGGAACGCACTCGTACAGACGCTCGGTTGCCAGACCGCTGATCTATGCCGCTGGTGGCAGGGCGACGCGAAAACGGTTAGCGCTGATGTCAACTTTGCTGACATTAGCGGGGCGGGGCGCGGGCGACGACCGCTTGAAGGCACACTCGCCAACATTATTGTCGCACATGCCCACGGTCAGTCAACCCACCAATTGGGACGATCACGCTCCGTACTGCCCGACGAAAAATATACGCTTACAGGCTCCGAAGGCACACTGACCCTAATAATGAGTACAGGCACAGGCGCCGTCAGTGCACCGAGTCTGCGCTGGCAGCCAAACGGAAGCGCTGCCGAAAGGATAGCTCCACCCGTGGAGATTTCGGATACAGGAATTTCAGCGGGCCTCGTACGTATGCGACGTTTGCTGCTTCATTTTGCCGATTGTGTACAGATACACGCCTCTCCCCTGCTGTCATGCGCTGATGCGCGCGCTGCACTCGAAATCGTTCATGCGGCCTATCTCTCTACTCAGGAAAACAGCAAGGTTACCCTGCCTCTACGTCGTTCGCCTGATATCATCGGGCTGCTGACAGCCTTCCGTGCAAATCCTAGCTTCCTGTCACCAGGAACAGATAAGGAAGAGTGAGAGGAAAAGCGGAGCATTCACCGCTAGTAGAGGCACCAAAATAAGGATCAAGATCCAGGCGTGGACAAAGCAAGGAACTCTGTAATGGATAGAAAGCTGCATCGTGGCAGCCCATCAGGCACAGAATTTCAAGCGGCTAAGTCTCCATATATCGCAGCATAGTAGTCCCAGGTTGGATCGGATGCCATACGGATATAGGCTGTCTGCCCCATGTGATAAGAGTCTTCGACCGCAAGCGATATCAGCGCGCTTCCTAGTTTAGTCTGGCTGCCGAAGCAGTAAATTTCGGTATCGAGCGGCGATTCTGCGAAATGCTCTGTCAGATAGCTGATGAGTTTTTGATGCGCTTCGATCAGCATCGCACGAAGTTTCACCGGATCACGTTCGGTCTCGGCGTAGTCTAACTCCCAATTCGGGCCTTGCAATGTCTCCAACCCTTTGACCACCACTCGATCGGTGCAGAGCAGGTGCGCCATTGTCTCTGTGATGCTTTTGCATTCCGGATAGGGTTTCCAGTTCCACTGATTCTCTTGCATGCCATCCAACTGTTTGAGGAAATTCGCGCGTGAGTCACGCAGGTTTTGCAGCAGGTCTTCCGTTACAAATGCCATTTATTTCATTCCTTCCAGAATCGAGCCCGTTGTAGCACACGAGCATTATAACAGAACTCCCTTATATTTACAAGATTTTTGTCCACATCTTTTCACGAACGAGCTGTTCTTGCTTTACATCCCTGAATAGACGATGCTGCTCGAAGTACACACTGTCCGAACCTTAAAACTGTATAAGACGAACTATTGCGAGGAGAAACCAACAGTCATGATGACAATGCGATTTTTGGAAAGTAAATCACCGGACGAATCGAAACCAGGCAGGATTCCTATAAGGACTAAACTCCGCCAACCAAAACTGCTCACCCTGTGGGGAGCGCTATGTCTGGTCGGAATTGTCACCCAGGTATCCTGCGCAGCGGAACGGAAACGTGCCGAAAACCTACCGTTTCTCAGCCCGATGTTCGGCAGCGGCATGGTATTGCAGCGCGAGTTGGCTGATCCGATCTGGGGCTGGGCGGAACCAGGCAGCAAGGTCACGATCTCTGTCGTCAAAACAAGCTCCGGCGCAAAATCGAGCGCTAGCGTAGTTGCGGACAAGAGTGGTAAGTGGATGACGAAACTGCAGCCGATGGAAGCTGGCGGCCCGTACACTATCGAAATCAAGGGCACGGAATCGGTGACACTCGATAACGTGCTGGTGGGCGATGTCTGGATTTGCTCAGGACAGTCCAATATGGAGATGGGCATCGGCAACGTTACCAACGCCCAGCAGGAGATCGCAACAGCGGACTATCCACAGATACGTCTCTTCACTGTAGAAAAAAGAATCGCCTATGAACCACAGAAGCTCGTGACCGGTAAATGGGATGTCTGTACGCCGCAAACTGTCGCGGCAGGCGGATGGAATGGTTTCTCCGCAGTCGGTTACTTTTTTGGCAGAACACTGCATCAGGAGTTAAAGGTCCCGATCGGGCTGATCCACACCTCCTGGGGCGGGACGATCGCAGAAGCCTGGACGAGCGCGGAAGCGCTCAAAAGCATGCCGGATTTCCAGCGCCCGCTCGATGCGATGGCACAGGCGCGTACTGACATTGCAAAGGGTGCGAACAATATTTCGAAACTGATGGCGGAGTGGTGGACGAAGAATGACCCTGGTTCTGCAAACGGTCTCGGATGGGCAGATCCCGCGTTCGATACTGCTGGCTGGAAGACGATGAAACTGCCTACATTGTGGGAGGCGGCAGGTCTGCCAGACTACGATGGTGTCGTCTGGTTCCGCAAAGAGTTCGACCTTCCAGCGGGCGCCGAAAGCAAAGATTTGATGCTTCATCTCGGTCCGGTCGATGATCGTGATACGACCTTCGTCAATGGTGTCCTGGTCGGTGGACAGGACGTTTACAATTTGCCCCGCGATTATAAAGTGCCAGCTAGCGCACTCAAAGCTGGCAAAAATGTGATCGCTGTGCGTGTGCTCGACACCGGAGGCGGAGGCGGACTCTACGGCAAGCCGGAAGATATGCGTCTCGAAATTCCCGGTTCAGACTCGATCTCACTTGCGGGCGATTGGCTCTACAAAGACAGTGTACCGCTCGGCAAAACCTCCGCACTCCCCGTGCAGATCACCAACGATCCCAATCAGGTCACAGTACTCTACAACGCTATGATCGCTCCGGTCGTACCGTTTGGTATCAAGGGCGCGATCTGGTATCAGGGTGAGTCCAATGCGGGGCGCGCCTTTCAGTATCGAACTCTGCTGCCAACGATGATCGCGGATTGGCGGAGTCGATTCGGCGTCGGTAAGTTTCCCTTTTATATCGTTCAACTGGCAAACTTTCAGGCGAGCCAGCCGGAGCCAGGCGATAACGAATGGGCGGAACTGCGTGAGGCGCAGTTGCTGACGGCGCAGAATGTCCCGAACACCGGTATTGCCGTTACGATCGATATCGGCGACGCGAACGATATTCATCCCAAGGACAAGCAGGATGTCGGCAAACGACTTGCGCTCGCAGCATTAGTGAAGACATATGGTAAGAAAGTGGAGTACTCCGGTCCGCACTATACTTCAATGATTGTCGAAGGTGCCGCGATACGGCTGAAGTTCGACCATGCTGCGGGCATGATGGCCCGTGATGGCGGGGCGCTGACCGGTTTTACGATTGCTGGCGCAGACCACCATTTCCATAATGCGACCGCGCGTATCGATGGCGGTACTGTCATTGTATCTTCCCCAGAGGTCAGCAGTCCAACAGATGTTCGCTACGCCTGGGCGATCAACCCGGTATGCAACCTTGTCAATAAAGCGGGCATGCCCGCCTCGCCATTCCGCACCGATACACTGCCCGGCATCACCGTCAATAACAAGTAACGCAGCTATTTGCGTACGATTGATCCCTATCAACACCTCCCTTCACCGGCGGGAGGTGTTTTTTTAGCTCGAAATCATTCAATTTTCGCCCTGAGAATGTGTAAAGGGGAGAATCGAAGATGGGGGCGCACTGCTGTTAAATGCTGGTTAAATGGTATGGCGCTAAAATAGTTTTCGACTAAGCCTTGGCTAACACCCATGCGACATAGACGCAATTTGCATTTGTGACTATTTATCCTCTGAATTGACGAAGGAGCCCAATGGATAAGGTAAGCGAAACTGAGCGATTGAGACAAATTTTGTGGGGACGCAGGGAATTTCTCGCCGCTGCGGGCGGGGCGCTGCTGACGGTCGGTGCGCTCGCACTCGAAGGATGCGGAGGAGGCGGAAGTTCCACCGGGGGCGGGAGTGGACTTCGTTCCCTATCGGGTGTGGTGCAGTTTCCAGCAGGCTTCAACGCCAGTGTCGGTACGCTCACTGTCTCGAACGGGCTTGGATCGAGCACCGTCAAAACCAATCTGGCCTTTACCGCCAAAGGCATCGACACCGGTCCGTCACTCGTCTATGTGCAGGACGCGACAGGCAAAGCTATCTTCACCGGTTTCCTCGATCCGACAGCGAATACCAACAACCTCAACGCGCTCTCCACCGCGACTGCGCTGCTCTACTTCGCGCTCGATGCCTATTCGATCCCGGACAAATCGCGTGGTGAAGTCGTCAAACTCCTCCAGCAGAACGCGGCGACGGTAGCCCTCTCCAAGGTGATCGAACAGCGCGTACTCGCCGACACCTTCGCGGTGGACAAGAGTGACGCACAGATTGCTGCCGCCGTCAAAGTGGCGGGCGACGCCATCAAGGGCGGAAGTAAAGCGGCGTATCGACCAACGTTGAAATCTCCTACGCGCGCCACCATTCCACCGCTGCTGCAGATCGCTCCTGCCGGACAGCAGAGCGGGTTCGAGATCAATCAGGACGCCGCGAGCGTTGGCTTCGTGGGCGTCAACCACTACCGTCGCTACACCAAAATCTACACATACAAGACCGGAACCGTCGATCTCACCGACGTCCAGCACGACCTCCCGCTCGCAATAGCCGCAATCCCGCCAATTTCGGTACTTTCGACACAGAACTTATCGCTGTTCACCGCGCTCAGTGACATCTTCAATAGCAGTGCGCCCTACGCTCCCGTTTCGAGCGCTGCTGTGCCACTCGCGCTGGACCCGGCGACGAAGAAGACCTTCTTCGATATCGTCGTGCTGGGGTCCGCGTTCTCACAGGACGAACCGAGTTTCTTCGCCGCGCCTCGTTATGCAAGCGAAGTCGTCGGATGGCGCGCGACCGTCAAGACCCTGACTCTCAAAGCGTGGTTCGTCGATATATTATTCGCGCTGCTGCTCGATGCGGTTGGCGTACGAGACATCATCATCAACGATGCGGCGATCGAAGCGGCTATCCTCTCGCTGACCGCGATCGAAAACGCTGCCTGGCAGACCGCGATCGCCCGCGCGCAACAGGGTCTATTCGGACCGGCGGCGCGTTTAGGCATGGAAGCGATCGTTACGGACGATCTGGTTGCCAACGCCTGCTTCAGCGCACTGCTCAAAGTGATCGGAAGCGCGCAGGCAGCCGCCGCGCTTGCTGTGCAGCGAGCCACTTTCAAGACTTATGTCGGGGTGGCGCTGCGAGTGTTCGTCAATATCGTCGTTGCCGCCTTCGGGGCGCTCGGCGTCGGCGATATGGCTGACGTCGCCCACAATTTGCAAGTCTCCAATCAGGGCGATCTATGGACGGCGACACTCGTCGCGCAGACACTGGTTCTTTCGCCGACCTCGGCAACGATCGCGCCGGGGGCAAGGGTGACCTTCACAGTCAAACCGCCTGTGGGTCTTACAGGAGTTATCACGTATAGCTGGACACAAAATGGAACTACCTCGACACTCTCTTCGAGTGACGGCATTGTCGGTAACTCGATCCAGACCACCTCGACTTCGGTCGATCTGGTGACGACGCCCTCCGATCAATCCGCGATCACGGTGAACGTGACTGCCGTGCTCAGGGCGCCGGATGGCGCCACCACTGAAATCGGCAAAGCGCAGGCGATCATCACCATCCAAACGATGAGCGGCGGCTTCACCGGCTCTGTCACGCCGAAATTCGTCGCCACGATGAATTACAGAAACGGGCAGTTCGACGGCTCCTACAACATCTATGCTGGCTACTCCTTCTCCGTGCCGACAAGGGCATGGACGCTCGCGGAAGCATATATCACCGGAGGCACAGCAGGAGGGCTATATCATACGGACTACGATCGCGGTGCACCGGTCTTCGATTCGGATATTACCTTTATTTCCTACTTTTATCAGGACGGAGCATCAAAGTACTATAATCTGGGAAATGGAACGTTATTCCTCTTCCGAACGGAAGCCCAAACGGTACAGCCTGACAGAATTCAGGCGGCCAAAGATAGCCTGATGACAATTCTGAATCAATCTCCGGTCGATCACATCACGTTCACGTGATGCTCGACCTATCCCAAACCCCCTCCTTGAACGAAAGCAAAGGAGGGGAGCGAACAAGAAGTCCGCGCGATCATGCTGATCGCGCGGACTTTTTTCGAGTGGTTCGTTATTGCTTGCCGAGTATCTCGCTCCTCACGAGGGCGATCCATTCGAAGGATGCGTATCTACCGCCCGTGCCAGAGCAGCAAGGACGTCTGACAGTGTTTGAGAAATTGCCGGGTCGGCAGCCATCTCTCCCACACTACGTTTATTACCGGGCAGCGAGATCGAGACGGACGTTTCCGCTGAAATAACTGCCATCATCACGGCTAGGGTTTCTGTCAGCGAAGCCTGTGCGAACGTCGAGCGCGGTGAAGCGTTGAGGAGTGCTACAGGTTTATCGACAAGATCGCCACCACTCACCAGCCAGTCGAGCGCATTCTTCAACACGCCGGGTACGCCGTGTGCGTACTCCGGCGTCGATATCAGAACTGCCTGTGAGTCGCGTAGGGAGGCACGAAAAGCACTGACTGCAGGAGGTTCCTGCTCCTCCAGATCAGGGTTGAAATGAGGCAGATATCCTATTCCGTCGTAGATGATGACGTTGATGTTTTCGGGAGCGATTTCGACGACGGCTTTCAACAAACTGGTGTTCGATGAACTCTGTCGAAGACTTCCGGAGATGGCAAGAATGTTCATTTTCTAGACTGACCGTCCCAAACCATGACGCACCAGATAGCTGATGATCCGAATGGTGAGCGCGTAGTCACACCGCGGTGTCTGTCACGAGCGTTATTTACCGGCAGGTAGCACGATTACACAGACCGGTTTGGGCAGTGAAATGCTGTGCCCCGTCGGCGTCAAAGCGCCTGTACGCTCGTCGATGCGGAAGACGACGACATTGTCCGAGTCCTGGTTGGCAGCGATCAAATATTTACCCGTCGGGTCGATGATAAAGTGTCGCGGACCCTTGCCCTGCGTCGGCTGATGTCCTTCCGGCTTGATCTTTCCTGTCTGTGTGTCGATCGTGAAGATGGCGATGGTGTCGCTTCCGCGGTTCGAGCTGTAGAGGAACTTGCCATTAGGATGAATAGCGATCTCCGCGGCTGTATCGGCTCCCTTGAAATCTGTTGGCAGTGCGGAAACAGTCTCGATTTCTTTCAAAGTGCCACTGGCTGCATCGTACGTGAAGGCGGTCACTGTCGAGAACATTTCGTTGACGACATAGACGAAATGCCCGTCCGGATGAAAGGCGATATGGCGAGGACCAGCACCGGGGGCGACGGAGGCGAACGGCGGAGAATCGGGGGCAATCGTTCCCTTCCCGGCGTCATACCGATAGACGAGTACTTTGTCGATGCCGAGGTCTGCCGACAGAACGTACTGATTGTTCGGGTCAAGGTAGATCGAGTGCGCGTGTGGCTCTTTCTGGCGGTCGGGATCGACGCTCGAACCAGTGTGCTGCACGAAGCCAGTGGCGGGACCGAGTTTGCCGCCTTCCAGAATCGGCAGTACTGCTACGCTGCCACTATTATAGTTGGCAACCAGCACATGTTTCGAGTGGCTATCAATCGAGATATGGCAGGGGCCAGAGCCGCGAGAGGATTGCTGATTGAGCAGCTTCAACGCGCCTGTTTTAGGTACAATCGCGAAGGCGCTGACGAGGCCTGCGTGTTGTGGCCCCACACTGGCAGATTCGTTGACCGCATACAGATACCGATGACCTGAATCCACAGCGAGAAAAGACGGGCTTTCGACGAATGGCGCCGCTCCGTCCGGCGTCAACTCTCCGCTCGTCAGGTCGAGCTGATAGATATAGATGCCCTTACTCTGCCCGCCTGTGTAGGTGCCAATATAGACTGTAGATTTCTCCAAAGTATGCTTCCCTTCGCTTTTTCCCGTTCTCTCACCTACGCCCGTTTGGCGCGAAACAGTCGGCGTCCGCTCGTTGCGCTGGCGTTTTGGCGCGGGCACGGTAGTTTTCTGTGAACTCTCACTAGATGGCGCTACAGGATTCGGTCGAGCATTTGCATATCGAGCAGACGAAAAGAATAGAATTGCTGTAGCAGCGCACAGAATCAGGCTGCCGCCTGTTGAGTATCTCATTCGAGTTCACCTTGTCCTGCCATTCGAGGTAATGCATATAGTGTTCTCGATTTGGCATTCACAAAAATATATTTCGGTCCACGGTTTGAAACGATAGATTCAAGGACGATGGGTTGCCAATAGACTCAAAACAGCACAGTCCGTTACAGCGATCGCTGTAACGGACTGTTCTCCGTTTCCTTGACTATTTCCTACTTCCGTAAACTCGTTGAGTGAGAAAGAACGGTAATCTGCCTTCCATAGCATCAAGCGGCGAGCGGAAGAGTCGTATAATCTCGCTGCAGGGTCTCATTTCCATGTGCTGGGTGGATTGCTTTGAGCGCATCGATACAGTCCGCATCGAGCGCCACCCCGGCATCCCGATCGAGTATTTTATACACCTCCATGAGCGGCAGTGCATCGCGATAGGGTCGTTTCGCAGTCAGCGCATCGAAGACATCGGCGACGGCGAGGATGCGCATATCTAAGTCCAACTGATCAGCGGTCAGGCCGCGGAAATATCCTTTGCCGTCCAGTCGCTCATGGTGCGCAGCTGCGATTTCGGTCAGCCGCGCGAAACCAGGGATATGACTCAGGATTTTTTCTGTATAGAACGGATGCTGTTTGATTGAAGCCCACTCTTCGTCATCGGGTTTTCCAGGCTTGTCGAGAATTGCGTTGGAGACGCCGAGCTTGCCAATGTCATGCAGCAGGGCTGCCCGGCTGAGGGTCATGAGGCGCTTACCATGAATCCCGAGCGCTTTCGCCATCTCCACGGAGTAGTCACGCACGCGAGACGAGTGTTCGGCTGTGAAGGAAGATTTGGCATCGACGATCTGGGCGAATGCATCGCACACTGTATCGATGTGGGAGTCGGTGGTTGTCTCGATCGCCGTGCGCACTTCCATGCCAAGCAAAGTCTCGCGCGTGTCGTTCTTGACGCTATTCCAGAACGGTTCGTCATCTTTGAACTCGTGGGTAAGGCGTACCAATTCGGGGTCGAACCACCTTGCAGAACGCTTCTCGATCATTTCATAAGCGGTCTCGACGTCGAAAGTATTGGCGAAAACCTCGAGCGTCTGAGCCAGGCAGGAGATGCGACTGAGCAGTGGGATTGCCTCACCCACAAAGTGATATGGCCCGCCGTTGCCGTCCCAGTGTTCATCGAGATGGCGAATACATCCAGCGGACGTCTCACCGAGCCCGATGAAGAGCGCGATCTGTGCACCCCGGTCGCAGCGGGCGTGCATCAGTGCGTCGGTGGTTTCGCTCTTATGCGTCACGATATGCAGCATACGACGGGCGCGAACAATCAACGTGCTCTCTGGCAGTGTGTTCGCTGCAACATATTTTGCCGCTTCGAGCAGGTTGCTCCAATCGGTGATTTTCGACATACGTTTGGCAGAGATGTCATCGCTGCCGAAGATTTCATACATTCTGGCAGCATTGCTAGAACATCCTGCGTCCTTCATCAGCAGGGCATGGTAGAGGCTGACAAGCTGGTCTTCCGGCAGCCCGACCTGCTTGCCGAGGCGCATCCCGATAAGGCAGGTGCGCTGCGCATGTCCCATCGGCTGGCCGCTCGTCAGGTCGAGCGCATAGCTCAGGGAAGCGAGAATGTCGGCGAGCGACAAGCCCGCCTCAATGCGAAGATCGTCCATTTCGGCTCCCTATCACAGCGCAGGCGGCTTCTTAATTGACCTGCATATCACCCCTATTCTTTTCGCTCTGGCGTATGAGGGCGGGTGACGCTGCGTGTAGTATCGGAGCGAACCGAATGGTTTACTATAGGTAAATATACCGTACTGCGCTTCGTGCCTCCTTTTCGTCTCAGCGCTCTATTCTCTCTCTTCCACCGCCTGTTGAAATCAGGGAGCGGGCATCAGGTAAAATTGAGACTATCCATCGGGTATGTACACTTGACCAAAAGGTACCGCATGACTACACTGATTGTCTTCTGTGCCCGATTCCTTTTTGTGAGTTCGTTCCTTTGCTTCGGGGCCGTCATGTATAAGAGCGACAACCCACAACGCAAGGCTCTAATGCTGCGCGCGATACTTGTCGCGCTCCTCAGCATTGCGCTAGCCAAGGGGCTGGGCGCCGTATACTATGAGCCGCGCCCTTTCGTCGTTCAGCATATCCAACCGCTAGTTCCACATGAACCGGACAGTGGATTCCCTTCCGACCACACGCTGCTCGTATTCGCCTGTGCGTTTCTGCTTGTGCCCTTTTCTCGTCCAGCCGCGCTGATCACGCTTCTGATCGGCTCGGCCGTTGGCACTGCCAGAGTGCTGAGTCATCTACACTCGCCGCTCGATATTGGAGCCAGCATCGTATTCGCGTTGCTGGCGAACGTGGTCGCGGCATTTCTGATCCGCCTCCCGGCACAACCTGATCGCTGATTGTCTGACCCCGCGAATGAATTACAGCTCCATAAGTCCGACCATTTGCCTCGTGAAAGAAGCAAAAGTGGAGCGATAATTGTTACCTCTCTGCGCTATTTCATGAAAAATAATAGAACCCCGAGCGCGATGAGCACCCCGCCAACGATCACGCTTTCGTTGCGCTCCACCCATCCGAGGTTCAGCCGCTGGAGACCGAGCATTGTGAGCCAGACGAGAATAACCATCAAGCCGACAGTTGTGACCGCCATCGTGATGCTAATCGCAGCGAGTGCGCCCCACGACAGCGCGGAAGAGGCAACATAGACCGACAGTAGGTCGAGGCATGGCGATAGTGTCATGCCCAGCACAAGCGCGCCCATTACTGTGGGTGCATTCCCGATGCGCTCGACGATTCCGCCAGGAGTGGGAGCGTGATGCTCACTTTCATCCTCATGATTATGACTGTGCGCCGGATGATTACAGCCGGTTGCGCGTCCCCGGAGCGCAGGATAGGCGAAATAGATTCCGAGCAAAATAAGCAGTATCGCGGTGGCAGCGTGCTCTAACTGTGGCGGTATCGAATGCAGCAGCTGCTTCCCGACTGCGGCAATCAGCAGCCCGAGCAGTATCGTCAGCAACACGTGCCCAAAACCTGCCAGCGCCGTCACGGTCAGCGTACGGCGAATCGTCCACCGCTGCGCCCTGCCAACGAGGGCGAAGGCGAGCCAGTGCGAAGGTATCAAGGCGTGAAGCGCCGCGATCGAAAGCGTTCCCAGCAGCAATGCCACTATCGATTTGTCACCGAATTGTTCCATGATCACATTCTACTTCAAATAGCCTCGTACGATTCACTATAGGGGCGGATTCGAAGACAGATCTGCCGCGAACTCCTTCCCGATACCCTCGAAGTCAGCGGCGACTACTTCCGCGCGTTGGAGCGCCGCTTCCACATGAGGCAGAATGTTTTCTCGTCCGATATGACTGACGAACTCCGATTTCGCGAGCAGTTTCTCTGGCTGATCGCGCGCGCCACAAAGCAGCAGTGTCTTGCCCGCTTTCCTGAGCCGGTCAGAGAAGACTTCCAAAGCGTAGAGCCCGGTACCATCGATTGCAGTCATGTTGCGCAGCCGCAGAATCACCACTTGCGCAAAATGTGTGAGGTCTGCTGCCTCTTCGGCGAGTTTATCGGTTGTGCCAAAAAGAAACGGTCCATGGATGCGCAGGATAGTCACGTAGGGCGGCACCTGTTTGTCCTGAAGGATGTGCGGCCGCCCTTCCTCGATATACTCCGGAGTAACGGTCGAAACGGTCGTCGTCTGCGATACTCGATAGATGTAGAGCAGCGCGGCAAGTCCGATACCGACCTCCACGGCGACGGTCAAATCGGCGAACACCGTCAGCGCGAATGTGGCGATCCAGACGGCAATGTCTGCCCTCGATAGTTTGAGGATCGTGCCGATCTCCTTCCACTCCCCCATATTATAGGCGACGACGAAAAGTACGGCTGCAAGTGTTGCGAGTGGAATGAAGCGCGCAAGTGGCGCGGCTACCAGCAGTATCAGAAGCAGAGTAAGTGCATGAACTGCGCCTGCGATCGGGGTTTTTGCGCCGGATCGGATGTTGGTCGCTGTGCGTGCAATCGCCCCGGTTGCCGGGATTCCGCCGAAGAATGGCGTAGCGAGGTTGGCGACTCCCTGAGCGATCAGTTCCATATTGGAATTGTGCTTGTCTCCGCTCATACTATCGGCAACGACCGCCGACAGCAGACTTTCGACGGCGGCAAGCAGCGCAACAGTGAACGCCGCTGGCAGCAGCGACACGATCAGATTGGAATGGAATACGGGCACGGAGAAAGGGGGCAGACCTTGCGGAATACCGCCGAACTTGCTTCCGATCGTCGCGATGGGGAGATGTAAGAGCGCGGTCACCACTGTGCCGACCAGAAGCGCTATAATCGACCCGGGCACTTTTTTGTTGACTCGAGGGATCAGAAGAATGATTGTTAGCGAGCCAGAGGCAACCAGTACGGTGGGCAAGTGAATCGTACCGAGGTGTCGGGCAAGAGTCTCTATTTTCCCGAGAAACTCACTGGGAACAGGGGGTGTGGTGAGCCCGAGAAAGTCTTTGATCTGCGTGGATGCGATCAGAAGTGCGATGCCATTTGTGAAGCCGATCGTCACGGGGCGCGGAATAAACTTGACGGCTGTTCCCAGCCCCGTTGCGCCCATCACAATCAGAATGACACCTGCCATCAATGTCACCATCAGGAGACCGGACAGGCCAAACTTCGCGACTATTCCGGCAACGATCACGACGAACGCTCCGGTTGGTCCGCCGATCTGGAAGCGGGAGCCTCCGAGCACGGAAATGATCAATCCGGCAACGACCGCTGTATAGATACCTGCCTGTGGCGTGACGCCGGACGCAATTCCGAACGCCATCGCCAGAGGCAGCGCGACGAGTCCGACGGTGAGACCGGCGATCATATCGGCGGTGAAGTCTGCCGCTCTGTACCCTTTGAGGCAGAGGATAAAGTTGGGTGTCAATGAATTGTTGCCATTTCCGCTCAGGAGTGCTGTCTTAAGAATATCATTTCTCCGTCCATAAGACATCTAGCTTATGCAGCAGTTATTTTTCGATATCCTCATTGTACCCCCGTCGATACTGGCGAGTTCGAAAATCTACCTGTATTCGAATCTGTGGACACGGTCCAACCTGTCTGCTGGAGTTATGTGAAAACCCCTTACATTTCTCCTTCCTTTCCTGCAACTTGAATCGTGGGTTCCGAGCGGGTATATTAGTGCAGATCCTCTATTGTGAGGTGCGGTCAGATTTGAATCACACTCATCCCGGAGCGCCACAATGCAGCCCCAAACCGATAAGCCCGTTTCAAGAACCACCTTCTGGGTGCTGCTCGGCGTCAGTGCAGGCCTGAGCGGTCTTCTTTATCTTCACAATCGACGCTCTGCAGACAGCCGCTCCATGGACGATACGCATGTAGACGAATCGGAACCAGTGGCGAAACCGGAGCCCGGCGACATCCTGCTTTTTCATAATGCGAAAGGATTGAACCGCCTGATTACCGCTTTCACGGGTTCGCCCTTCTACCATGCCGCGCTGTATGCGGGCGACGGTAAGACGGTCGAAGCGCGTACTCCCGGTGTGCTGCGTCAGGACTTGCGGGGACGGGAGAACGATTTCGTGGTGGCTCCCGCGCCTGAGGGGAAGGGAAGGAAGGCGCTGGCATGGGCGGAAACTCAGATAGGAGATGCCTACGACACTATAGACATCGCCGTGATCATTCTCGATCATCTGTGCCGCTTCATTCATTTCAACTACACGCCACAGAACAAATTTTCCTGTGGCGAATTTGTTGCGGTCGCCTTCGACAAAGCGGATATCCACCTTTTTCCGGAGCGCGACCTGGGCGATATCGTTCCTGGCGACTTTGCGCCGCTCGTGCCTCCCGCCGTACGCAAAAGAGTTCGTTGAGATCGCGATGCCAATACATGATGTTGATCCGTCGGAGGGCAACCAGTCTGTTGCCAACACAAAATGCGAAAATGAAGCAGGATGGACGTTTTGTCCTTATCAGCGCCTATCCACACTGAACCATTGCCTTTTAAAGCCGTCGACAACATCGAGCCGATACGCATATCATCACTGAGCTTTATCAGCGGGGCGCAATAACTCCTGTGGAGCGGTAGGGAGACTAGCGGATGCTGCTCGCAACAGCACACCGTGCAACTCCTCAAAGGGCCTGCAAGAAGCACGCAACAAAGTTTCTCCTTCATGAAACATACACCGGAATGTATCGACTTCATGTTGAAATTGCGCTCGCTCATAGGGCATGATAATCTGCCAGATAGTATTTATTTTCAGTTCACACAGTATGTGAGTTTGGCTCACCTTCGTGAGGGAAAGTGTGGCAAGCAGATTTAGATTGTTGAAAGAAGTCATATTTCCGATGAGCGTTCCGCGGTTGCCATGCAGAACATCTCCCTGTGTTTCGGTAAAGACGATTCCCTGCCTCTCCCAGTACTCTATCATCGTATCTTTGACACTCTCGTCCCACTTGGGAACGATAATCGAAGTGCGAAATTCTAGTGCCATTTGCTCCATCTTTCCCTACGCCACATAAGCATTTAGCCATTCGACTCGAGTCCTGTATTTACTGTGCCGTCCATCAAGCAGTGAAGAGTGCCAATAAATGAAAGAACCGGTTAAAGAATATTCTTTAACCGGTCAATACTTTACCGCTGCCTTGCAAACTGGCTTAGCCCCTACGGTCACCATCTTCTACATACGTCACAGCTTCATACTGTGACGCTCCACAAATCCTCAAAACGCGGATGACGGGACTTGAACCCGCGGCTTCCTGCGTGACAGGCAGGCACTCTGACCACTGAGCTACACCCGCATAAACCGTCACTAGAGAGCGAAAGCGAAAGCATCGATACGATTCCAGTTCGCGCACTATGCTCTATAACGACGTCTATAAGATACCACAGGCACGGTAGTCTGTCAAGACCGCTATTACCGTATCTGCCGATTTAACTTCAATCAACTACTCTGCGTCGGGGCATCTGGATATCCTGCAGCACGAATGCAGGTATTCGATGGCAGTTTGCCTAAACAACCGATATAGATTGTCAAAGAGGTCCGCTGTTCTTGGTGTTTGATCGTCAGTTGCTTGCCTGACTTCCCGTCTCTATCACTCAGCACAATGTGAGGTAAAGTCCATGATGACGACAACACAATCCCTTCTCGACCTCGATCGCGGATTTTGCCGCTTAATTCGATTTATCCTCGTCACACTCTTCCTGATTACCGCACTCACTTTTTGTACAACACCGCTCACGGCACAAACCGTTCCAGCACAGATTACAGCCTCAGAAATCAAACGTCAGGACGCAGACATCGAGATCGTTACCGGCGTCTATCCCGGACTTCTTCTGACGCCCCATCAAACGGCAAATACAGCCGATGAGAAATACAGTCAGACCTACCATGCAGTGTGCTACATCTATCCCGGCGATGGCTCCACGACTGCCGGTGCAAGCAGCACAGAATACCTGCGCCGATTTGCCGTCCATGCTCCGGACGCCGATTCCCTTCCACTCGCGAAACGCGCTGGGAAAATGCTGCTGTTGCTGTACGGGATCAATCACGATCGCCTGCGCTACGATCATGCCTTCTCTCAGACCGTAGACGTCTGGCTCACGCGTCAGAATGCCCCAAACGATACCGGCGACATCGGGGGCGAACAGTTTCGCAACCAGATATACATCTACAATCTCTACTCCGAACGTCGTCCCATAGAATGGGCGCGTGAAATCGCCCATGAATACGGCCACTACGCACTGCCCGGAATCTCCGGCTACACAGGGCCCGAATCGTGGGCGAATGGCATGCTGGGGGAGCGCCTCTTTCTGCAATGGCTCAGCGATGACCTGCGCGAAGGACGGCTGCATGCGGACGATCTGCCCTTTATCACCCCCGCACTACTCGATGAATTCCTCTCCAGGCAGACCGCCCCTTTGATACGCCGTATCGCCCGCGACGGACTGGAGGAGCGACAGTTTGGACGACGCGATGCCCCCGGCATGGACTACTATATCGGCTTCGCTCTCTATATCGCCCGCGTCTATGGCTCGAAAGCGCTGTTCGATTCCTTCGCCTACACGGAGCCTCAAAAATCCGGAACGGTATTGCGCTCCTCCGATTTCCTGCGTGGTGCATTGACCGCCCTCGGCGCGTCCCCCGAACTCACCCTGATTCCACCGTCCGCAGTCCTGCAAAGCGGCGCTTCGCCACTGAGTAAAGCTGCAAAATTCCCAGTTTCTGATTCTTTTTGGGCTTATATCCCACGCGGAGAATATACAGTCTCCATACAGGGCGGAATGCGAAGCTGGCAGTTCGCTGGCGAGACGAAGGCTGTGCATCGGCTCGGCAAAAACGGTCTCACTGTCAACGTCTCCGACTGGCGGAAGATCACCGTCGCACTCACGTCACCCACGGACAAAACAGCGCTGATCCGTCTCCGACGCCAGGACGCAGAGGTACGCTGCTCGACCCTGCGCGGACCATCTGGCTAATCCCTTCGATTGAAATCACAATGATAATGAGAACGAAATGCGAATGAAACGGCACTCTCGCTGCAACGGGGTATAATTACCCCAT
>JBBQPY010000050.1:0-28288 GCA_038216735.1 Chthonomonadales bacterium | reverse complement strand
GAGTTCAACGAAAATCTTCACATCGAGACGTTCGCGGATTTCTGCAACATGCAACGTCATTAGCCCCTCGAGCAGCACGACATCCGGCGCATTCTCTGAGACGATAAGCGCGTCGAGATCGGCAACGAGTCGCGCATTATCGGCTGAATTGGGATGGTTATTATCGGGAAATTCTTCCCCTGTCGAGGGCATTGTGATCCGCGGTCCACCGGGTGCGCTACGATAGAAATAACGGTCCAAACCGATTACTTCGACATGCAAGGGTGTATTCGGTTTCGCTTCAGGATCAGAACCAGAGCTGAGTAAGCGCAAAAGGACTGCAGTCAGCGTGGTTTTGCCGGAGGCAGAGCCTCCGGCAATGCCGACGACTACGCTTGGACGTCTGTGATTCTGTTCTGGTTGTACTATGCTAAATTCGGTCATTGTTGGTAGTCAGCTGATCTCAAAATCTCAAATCGGCACACTTTTCTTTATGGTGCGATTATATGCATGTGCGACAGTTATCCAGTGCAACGCATCCTATTATTTCGCGAAGCGATGCTGGCTGCGCCCTCGCCGTTGATCTGCAGCGTTGTTACCGCAAGCTCTGGAAACCGTTGGTTGGCGCGAAGAAATAGAGATGCCGCTCGGTTTCGTTGTTTTCTGCAGTTAGTATCAGTATGCCATCTTTGCCTTCGTTTTTAGGGTCGCCGACCCGCACATCGAGTACTCTGCCCGGCAGAGGATCGCTGCGCCACGCTTCTTCATAGTCGTCGGGGCGTATCATCTCCCAGTTCGACTTGTCCCGGTTCGCCTGCTTCGGCACATAAATCACAAGACGATCGCCTGTCGTCGCGTCCGGGAAATCAGCGATATTGGCAGGCTGACCGCGCAGCAGTCCGATCAGCCATTTTGTGCGACCCGACCAGTATGTCTGGACGATGCGTACCCCAGTCAGAAAGTCTTTGCTGCCTTCGTAGGGCTGTGTGCCGACCGCGAACCGCACGTAACCGACAATATCCTTCGTCATCAGAAATGCGGACGGATGCACATCGGTCTCACCGGCTTCGTAGGGCGTTGCGCTGTCGCCGCTGTTGATGACCATCTGATCGGGCGAGCCGTCCAACATCAATCCCAACCGTAGATTCGGCGGTGCGGAGAAAAGCCGCCCGAGCGTGCCTCCCGTCCACATATAGATTCCTTCCGTCGTGATGATCTGCCGTGTTGGTAGCGTGCGGGGCTTTTTGGCACCTTTGACGGGCGGCTTGTTTGTTTTGACGACAGGAGCCTGTGCTGGAATTATTCCAGCCGCCGCCGCCGAACGAAACTTACCGAGCAGCAGGGCGTCCGTGGCTGTACCCATAAAATCGTTGGATGAGTCCTCGACGAATCGCAGTCCTTCCCAGTGCATCACAACGAGTTTGCGACGATAGTCCGTCTTCTCTTTGCCGCCGACGAGCAGCACCAGGCTATTGCGTTTGTCGTCAAGCGCGGGTCCGATTTCGATCAGCTTGACCGGATCGGTAAAACTTGCCGTCCAGAGCCGTTCCATCGTCAGATGCGACTGATTAGCGGATCGTGGTGGCAGCGGTTTGAGTTGGGCAGAGGCAGAAAGCGAAGCTGTCGACAGCAGGAGAACGATAGCGGCTAACGAAATCGATTTTGGTTGTTTCATGAATAAAATCTGCACGGAGAGGCACAACTCTCAAGCCTCCAACTCGCTTGAAGCGAATCGAGGAGGCGCGGAGCGATAAGTAGATCGATTCGCATCGTCGTCGAGCGAGCAGGCTGCCGTTCGACGTCGATGCGCATAAAGAGGGGAGGGGGCGCCACACTTGATTCAGAAGGATAGATATCCGGGAACGGAAGTTCGGATGGGTTGTCAGGGACTTGAACCCTGGACCCGCTGATTAAGAGTCAGCTGCTCTGCCAACTGAGCTAACAACCCGAAACACAGGCATCTGACTATCGTCTCAAGTTCCAACTAAAGATTGGAAATAGACACTACCCGCTAAAGGATTTTACCTAAACCATGTCGAAATGTCAAGTGCTATTTTGTATTCTACCGTACTTTTCGAATCACCTTCAGCCTCTCGCCCTTCCGTTCGGCGCGCAAAATAGACTGGAATCAAAAGCGTACACTCGGAGTCCTTGAATGCGTATCGCCTTGAACCTGCTGTATCTGCTCCCCGGTCGGGTCGGCGGGACGCAAACCTATGCTGAAGAGTTGATTGCCGCTCTCGCGAATATCGACGACGACAATGAGTACCTTTTGTTTCTGAACAAGGAATCCGCCGACTTGCCGCTGCGCATCAGCGATCGGTTTGAGCGCATCGTCTGCCCTGTAGAGGCGTCCAACAGAAAGGCTCGGTATCTTTATGAACAGCTGGCGCTGCCAAGGATGCTGCGTCGATACCGGGTAAATGTGGTACACTCACTGGCATACGTCGGACCACTCTACACGCCCTGTCCTCATATTATAAGCATCCACGATTTGAACTATCGTGCCTTCGGGGCGAAAATGTCGGGATTGCGACAGGGCATTCTCAGCAGGATGGTTCCCCTTTCGGCACGTCATTCGGACCGGATAATCACGATATCTGAATTCTCAAAGCGAGAAATAGTAGAGCATATCGGTATTTCTCCCGATAAAATTACGGTAATATATCATGGGGCGCCGGAGCAAAACGCGAAACAAACTATTTCGTCGAACAGCCAGTCGTCTAAGGGGCGGCAGGAATCGGTGCTTGAGAGTTACGCTATTCATTCCCCCTATCTGATCGCTTTCGGCAGTTTGAGCCCCAACAAAAACACGGCACGACTTCTGGATGCTTTTACTCAACTGAAGACTTCTGACCCCTACGAACTCGTGATCGTAGGGCATCTGCCAGAGGACAATGTGATCCAGAACCAGATTGCTGCCTCGCAGGCTGCAAATCGAATACATGTGACGGGATACGTGCCGGACGAGGATGTGCCAGCGCTGCTTCGGCAGGCAAAACTGTTCGTTTTCCCCTCACTGTATGAGGGCTTCGGGCTTCCCGCGCTCGAGGCGCAGTCTGTCGGGACGCCCGTCGTCTGCTCTAAGGCGGCTTCGCTCCCGGAAGTCGCTGGAGAGGCTGCTCTCTATTTCGATCCGATGTCGGTCGACGATATGAAGCTGACGATTGAAAAGGTGCTGAACGATGTGGACCTGCAGAATCGTTTGATCGAAAAAGGGTACGACAATGCGGCCCGCTTTTCATGGCATAAAGCTGCCGAACAAACGCTTTCAGTCTATCGTCAGTTATGCCATACTCCCTTTCGCGGCGCAGCATTCGATGATTAGTGGTCTACAGCGTTGATTTCCCCCTGTGACGAATGCTTCCACATTTTATGCAGTCAGTCCGCTTATCTGCATCACAGATTTTAAGCGCAATTTCGCGCATGTGGCAATCCTGCCCGTGTGCGGCGTTCGTGGTGTCTTAAAATAAGAAGGTCGGGATTTAACAATCACAGAAGGTGTCGGAAACCGCACGGCGGGTCCGGACACAACTAATAACACGGAGGAATTCAACGTGAATCAGACAAGGATTACAGTGACCGGAGCCGGTGGCTTCATCGGACACCATCTGGTCAAATACCTGGTCGAAAAAGGCTACTGGGTGCGGGGCGTCGATGCCAAACTGCCCGAGTACGAAGCCTCCTACGCCGATGAATTCGAACTGCTGGATCTGCGCCGATACGATAATTGTCTGCTAGCGACACGCGGTGTGACCGAAGTATATCATCTTGCAGCGGATATGGGCGGAATCGGCTATATCACGTCCAACCATGCCGATATCGCCCGCAACGACACGATGATCAACGTGCATATGCTGGAGGCGGCTCGGCTCAATGGCGCGCAGCGGCTTCTATTTTCGTCCTCCGCTTGTGTCTATCCACAGCACCTTCAGAAAAGCCCGGACGTCAAGCCGCTGTCTGAAGACGATGCCTGGCCTGCTGATCCAGAAGAGGGCTATGGGCTGGAAAAGCTTTTCATGGAGAAAATGTGCCAGTACTACGCGGAAGACTACGGTCTCGAAACACGTGTGGTGCGTTTCCACAATGTGTACGGACCTCTCGGAACCTACGACGGTGGTAAAGAGAAAGCTCCCGCGGCAATCAGTCGAAAAGTTGCGTCTCTTCCCAATGGCGGCACGATCGATGTGTGGGGCGATGGCGAGCAGACACGCTCGTTCATGTATGTGGGCGATTGTGTCGAGGGCATCTACCGGCTGATGCGCTCCGACTACGGAAAGCCACTCAACCTCGGCTCGGATGAACTCGTGACCGTCAACGAACTCGTCGATCTCGTCTGCGAAATTGCCGAGAAACGGCTGACAAAACGGCACGATCTGACGAAGCCGCAGGGTGTGCGTGGGCGCAATAGCGACAACCGTCGTATCCGGGAAGTGCTTGGCTGGGAGCCACAAATCACTCTTCGTCAGGGACTTCGCGATACCTATCACTGGATCGAGAACCAGGTGCTCGCGAATCAAGCGCCGCGAGCGGTCGTCAATGCTGTCGTTCACGCGCATCAGGTCAATGGCGAAAAAGTCCGTTGAAGTTGCCTCGAAGTGAACGTGAGTTAGCAGTAAATAAAAGGGGACGCGGCATCGATGCCGCGTCCCCTTATGCTTCGTGCTTATAAAAATCCCATTAGTTTCACAATTCGGTTTTAATGTTCCACTTTGGTACGTGCTGGAATTACGTGTGCCTCGGTGTTCGGTTCACCTCCCACCGCTGCTGCACACATCATCATGAATCGATCCGAGACATGCCGGTTCGTGTATTTATCGACGAGTACACGCCTGGCATTGACGCCCATCCGCGCCATTAAATCTGGTGAATCGGCATACTCGATCACGGTCGCCGTTAGTTTTTCGACATCTGCCTGATTGATCTGAATGCCGCATTCCGCTTCCGCTATCACGCGAGCGACCTCAGAGATGGGCGAGACAAGAGCAATAGAAGGCCGGCCAGCTGCGAGAATATTGTAGAACTTGCTCGGCACTCCAAGTCCTTCTGCACCTGGTTCAAGCGTGACCAGGGAAACATCCCCACTCGCGAGCAGGTCGGAAAGATCCTCTTTTGGGACGAATGGAAACATATAGAGATTATCTATATGCTCTGCGATTTTACGATTGGTAATATAGTCTTTCTGAGCGCCGTCCCCGACGAAAACGAAAGAAATGTCGTCGCGCACAGCCCCGATTCGTTTGGCGGAATCGATGATTGTATCGAAATTCTGGTGTCTCCCAAAGTTACCGGCGTATAGCACGACGAAGTCTTTAAGCCCGTTGGCGGCGCGGAAGCGAGTGCTGAGCGGCATCGGACGAATGAGATCGGGGTCGGAGCCAATCGGAATCACTTGAATATTGCGGTCGTCAAGGGAATAGTGCTGCCCGAGATAGTCCTGCATACAGCGCCCAAGTACGATAGTCCGGCTCGCGCCATGCAGCCAGGTCTTCTGCATCCGATGGAAGACATGCGTCAATCGACTCTCTTTTGGTATAGCCTGCAGTGCGACTGCTATGTCGGGATACAGATCGTAAACGATGTAAATGTAGGGAGTTCCGGTGATTTTTTTATAGGCTCGCGCCGCAATCGGTGTCGTGGGGGGAGCAGTAGCCACGATAAGTACGTCATAGCGACGACGTAATAGTTGGACGGTTGCTGCCGCACTGAACAGAAAATTAGCTGCAAGCCGTGCAGTGGTCGAGGTTTTGCTTGGGCGAGGCGTTGCTACACGATAAATATTGATGCCGTCCCAGCATTCCCGTGAGGGAAGGGCAGTCACTTCAGTACGATAGAGGTTTCTGCTGGTGATTACATCGATTTCGACATCATCATAATTATCGCATAAATTCCGGGCAAGGTTGGAGAGCTCTGTGCCAGTTCCGCCGGTACTATCGGGGTGAAAATACTCATTGACAATGCATATACGCATTACGAAAACCTCAAAATGACCATGCGTGCCAGCGTCTCCCCAAATCAACTCGATGGACTGCAGGATTAGGCAGAACAATCGGGAATATTATTTCGCGGCTCTAAAACATTTGGTTGCTTCAAATACTGTCTGTAATTATAACAGGAACGGGCGTCTGCGTCAACCCCGTAACTGTTCAGGGTTGTTGGAGTAGCTTTCAGGCGGCGCGGCGATCGCGTTCTTCGGTACGTCACGCAGCATCGCACGGCAACCGAACAAGCGCCTACTGACACCGCACCCGTGCCCGTGTACGCTCTCTATCGCCGACACAGTGACCTGACCGTGATCTCCCATACCTCACGGCACGCCGAATTTTATGTCCTTGATCTGTATCAGGCTTCACTTTTTGCGAGTCCACAGTTGTTCTATTCTCGAATTAGCTGCAAATCCATTGTGTTGATTTCCAGCGCGGTGAGCCATTTTAGCTAACCAACATGCAAAGCGAAACATTTTGATCGAACGGTGGATCGAAATATATTTCGATGTTTAGCGAAATGTTCTTGACATTGTATTAGGAATGTGCTAACATTTCTATAATTCACGAAATATAGGAGTATAATCGTATGGCAGAGCCTTCCCCTGATCTCGCTTTAATGTTCAAAGCGCTCGGCGATTCGACTCGACTGCACATTTTCGAGTTTCTACGCGCCTGCTGTTGTCCGGTGGCGGTGGAGGAAAATGGGGATGTGCGACCTGTTTCCGGCCCGACCGTAGGGGAGGTCTGCTGCCATGTGACAGGGGCAGAACAGATCAACTCGACGATCTCACACCATCTGAAGGAGTTGCGGCTAGCTGGTTTGATCACGGTCGAACGTCGTGGCAAGAATATGGTCTGTGGAGTGAACCGTCAGGCGGTGGCATCACTTGCAAGCTTTTTCAACAAAGACATTCCCGACGAAAAATCCAACAAGTGCTGCTGACAACACCGGAACCGATAGATCACATGATTTGGATCACGCACAACATATCAAGCAAGGAAAGCACACCATGACACAGAGTATCGAACTGATGAAACTTACCGAACCGGGCGAGTCGAATCCGATGAAATTGTACGAATTCAAAGAACTGCTCCAGGCTCATACGGACAAGCAGTTTCGACTGATGCTGCCCGACGAGAATGCAGTTCCGGTCTCCTTTCATATTACAGAAGTGGCCGATGTGCAGAAGCGATTCATCGACTGCGGCGGAAAGCTGCACACAACCCATACCTGCCAACTGCAAGCCTGGGTCGGGACAGACACGGAGCATCGCTTGATGGCTGGCAAAATGGCGGATGTGCTGACCCTCGCCATTCGCAAAGGAGTTATTTCCGAGGGACAGAATCTGGATATCGAAATTGAATACGAGGACGTCACGATCTCACAATACCCGGTCAGGGGATTCACAGTCACGGACGATGCTGTCACACTGCACCTCTCGAGCAGACACACGGATTGCCTTGCAAAAGAGCGCTGTCTGCCGCAGTTGCCTATGGTGAAAGGCGCAAATTCCACAGTCTGTTGCGGGTCATCCTGCGACTGCTAATCGTCTGTGATAATAGTTTGCTGATCATTTGGAGTGACGCTGTATGCAGTCTTCCGAAGCCGGAAAGCCATAGATTTATCGCCACTTGAAGAGTACGATATTGCTACTGTGACACCGAGAAATTAGAAGTGAGATAGAAGGTAGACATCGATGAAAACGGTCGTGTACGTTTGCGTACATAACGCGGGCAGATCACAAATGGCGGAAGCGTTCACCAACGCGCTGGCAAAGGAGCGGGGAGTTGCCGTTCAGGCTCTTTCCGCGGGCACGATCGCCGGTGAAGCGATCAATCCACAGGCAATCGTTGTCATGCAGGAGCTTGGCATTTCGATGATGAGGCAGCATCCCAAACAATTGACGCAGGCGATGGCAGACCGGGCGGATCGAATCGTGACGATGGGCTGCGGCGTGGAGGCGGATGCTTGTCCGGCGCGCATACATCTATCCGAAGACTGGGGTCTCGACGATCCCAAGGGAAAGCCGATTGAAGCGGTGCGGATGATACGCGACGTGATCAAGCTGAAAGTTGAGAGACTGCTTACCGAGTGGGGAAGCGAAGCGTGAAAGACGGAATGCTGCGTCGGTATGCAGCCGAGTTTGTAGGAACATTTGGGATCGTATTTGCGCCGGTTGCACTTTCAGCGTCGGGGCATCTCCCCGGTGGTGACAGCAGTCTGATGGCATCGGCGTTGGTCTCGGGTTTAGCAGTGCTCGCCATGATCTACGCGCTCGGTCATATCTCTGCAGCACATTTCAATCCCGCCGTGACGCTCGGATTTGCCGTTGCCAGACGCTTTCCCTGGAAGTACGTAATCCCATACTGGATCGCGCAGTTTGCAGGTGGAATTGTCGCAGCAGCTATGGTCGCCGCGATGTTTGGCGGCGGGTATGGTGTTCACATTCCTGCAGCGGGTCCCTACCTACGCACGATCGGGGTCGAAGCGGTTCTCACCTTCTTTTTAATGCTGGTAATCATTGCGGTTGCGACAGACAGACGCGTGAACGGCGCAATTACGGGTCTTGCGATCGGTCTCACAGTCGTATTCGACGTGCTGATCGGCGGGGCAATTACAGGTGGTTCGATGAACCCTGCGCGTTCACTCGGTCCCGCGCTCTTCGGTGAGGCTGCCGCACGTTCGGCGTACTGGATGTATGTGGTCGGACCCATACTGGGAGCGGTAGGAGCGGTTCTGCTGTATGAAGCGATTCGGGGCGGGGAGATGCATGCGCAGGGAGCACCGAACGATTTAGCGTCGGCGCTCAGCGAAATCGAACAGGAAGCATGACGTGGTTGAATAACACAAAAGCTAAATGACAGAAAACACTCCGTTGCCGGAGTGTTTTAGTGTAGCAAAGCCAAAACGATTGTTCGATCTCACCACTTCCCGTTGAGCCAGAAGAGCACCAGGCAGATTGCCATTATTAGTAGCAAGAGCGGGAGATAGACAGGCCCCTCGATGGGAAGTGGCTCCCAACCGCTGCGTTCAGCTGTCCTAATTTTAAGCCTATTCTTCATTCAAAAGACCAACCTTCAGAAGACAAGCCTCACGTAAAAGCGGATGCGAAACTGTAGAACGGAGAGAGTGGGATTCGAACCCACGGTGGCTTTGACACCACACGGCTTTTCGAGAACCGCACCATCGACCACTCGGACATCTCTCCACAATTTACGAACAACTATCAGCAAGCAAGCGCACAAGGCAACCGCAACCGAACCCAAACCAGCGTAAGAGCATTACTACAGAATTGGACAGCACAAAAGCCCAAATTACCGTCTCAACACTGAAGCCGAGAGGCAATCCTCAGCGGAATTACTGGCGATGCCCCCGGAGGGAATCGGACCCCCGACGCAGACCTTAGGACGATCTCGCTCTATCCACTGAGCTACGAGGGCGGATCATTACCGAATCCAAACGACCGACACAGGTAAAAACATGCATGCGCGCAGCCTTGTAGAGGCAGATAGCCCGAACGCCCTGCTGCCGGTGCAGAATCAGGGCGTCTGGCAATGCTAATCGGGCAATTCTACTTCACAATTATGCGCCCGGAGGGACTCGGACCCCCGGCCTACAGGTCCGCAACCTGTCGCTCTATCCTCTGAGCTACGGGCGCATGAGAACGATCAAAACACAGAGACTTTCAAGTCCTGACTTATGTAGTATACTGGTTTTTTCGTGTGGCGTCAAGACCGAATGCCTGAAAACAGATGCAGATGTGACAACCTGATTGCTTCCTGCACTCCTCGGCCTTCTTTTATGATTAGTTTTAGGTTGACGATTAACGCTGGTTGCGGCTATACTCACGGAGAGCAAGTTCCGATACTATAGAGACATATCGTTGAGCCCGAGGTCGAATTTAATTTTGCTCGTACGTAAGGAGTGGCGCTAATGCCGCGTGCAGTAGTTACCGGCGGAGCCGGATTTCTCGGATCGCATCTATGCGATCGATTGTTTGCCGAGGGCGTCGATGTCGTCGTAATCGACAATCTGGTGACGGGCAGTCATACGAACATCGGGCATCTGCTCAGCAATCCCCACTTTCAGTTTTTACAGCACGACGCGTCGGAGCCATACGAAGTCGACGGTCCGGTCGAGTACGTTTTTCACCTCGCCTCGCCTGCAAGCCCGATTGACTTCCCGACAAAGCCAATTGAAATTCTGCGTGTGAATTCGCTCGGAACCGAGAACGCGCTGAAGCTTGCGCATGAAAAAGGTGCGCGGTTTTTCTATGCCTCTACATCGGAAGTCTACGGCGACCCCCTGGTACACCCGCAGGTTGAAGAGTACTGGGGCAACGTAAATCCGATCGGCGTACGCAGCGTCTACGACGAATCGAAACGGTACGGCGAAAGCATCACGATGGCGTACCGACGGCTCTACGGTGTCGATACCAAAATCGTCCGTATTTTCAACACGTATGGACCGCGCATGCGTCTCAGCGACGGACGCGTCGTTCCGAACTTCATCGGCCAGGCGCTGCGCGGCGAACCGATCACCGTCTATGGCACCGGACAGCAGACACGTTCTTTCTGTTACTGTTCCGATCTAATCGACGGCTTCTGGCGGCTCGTCAACTCCGATCAATCGGGACCGATCAATATCGGCAACCCGACGGAACGAACGATGCAGGAATTCGCGCAGGAGATCAAATCGCTCTGCAACAGCGAGAGCGAAATCGTCTACGAGGAGCTGAAGACGCCGGACGATCCTAAACAACGACGCCCTGACATCACGAAGGCGCAGACACTGCTCGGCTGGGAGCCGAAAGTCTCTTTACAGGAGGGATTGCAGAAAACGATCGCCTTTTTCCAGACACGAATTTGAGCGCGATGCACGAAATCTCAGGCATTAAACATCCAGCTTTCCGTGAAGCTGCCGCACTAACGAAAGTAGCTGCGCGCACGGAAGCGGGATGCTATCTGGCAGAAGGCGAAGACCTTGTGCTGCAGGCGCTACGCTCAAGGTCTGAAATTGTCGCAGTATTTGCGATGTCGGGAACTGCCGTTACGCTTAAACCGCATTGTGCTGAGCGCTCTGTTCCGCTCTACACGATCGGCGCCGGGTTGATGACGAAGCTCGTTGGAACCGCCTACGAAACGGCAGTAACTGCGGTAGCGGTTGTACGGCAGCATCTGCTTTCGGAGGCGCAACTGCTGGCTCTTCCCAATGCGTTGATTCTGGCGGGCGAACGAATCCAGGACCCGCGCAATATCGGTGTGCTGGTTCGGACGGCGGAAGCGGCGGGATGCGCTGTGCTGCTGCTCTCCTCTGACTCGGTGGAACCGTTCTCCCGTGCCGCCGTCCGCTCCACAACTGGTTCAATACTGCGCCTGCCGCTCTGCATTTCTCCTGATCTGCCTGCCTTGTTGAGTCGTTTGCGTGACCGTGGCACGACAATTATCGCCACTTCTGCCCGCGCTTCTGTGCTTGCCTACTCTGCGCCGCTCTCGAGACGTCCGATTATTCTGCTCGTAGGCAATGAGACGGAGGGACTGAGCGAAGCTGCGCGAGCCGCTTCTACCGATTTCGTCGCGCTGCCGATGGCGGCGGATGGCGCGTCGTCACTCAACGTTACAGTCGCGGCGGGGGTGCTGCTTTACGAAGCGATCCGACAGCGGATGGAGATACAGTGATGAACTCACTCAGCGCAGAAGAAATTATAGCCCGAAAGGGAGACGGAGGCGAACTCAGCACGGATGAGATCAATTTCTTCGTTCACGGACTTACCGAGGGCAGTATTCCCACTACCCTGGTAACGGCGTGGCTGAAAGCGGTTTATATAAAGGGAATGACTCCACGTGAAACCCTCGACTTGACGCTGGCGATGCGCGATTCGGGCGAGGTGATCGACCTTTCTGATCTGCCTGGGCTTCCGCTCGATAAGCATAGTACGGGCGGAGTAGGCGACAAGACGACTCTGGTAGTCGTGCCGTTGCTGGCCGCGGCAGGCATTCCAATTTTGAAAATGAGTGGACGCGGCCTCGGCTTCTCCGGCGGCACGATCGATAAACTCGAATCGATACCTGGCTTTCACACCGATCTCTCGATCTCACAGGCAAAAGCACAGGTGAAGAATATTGGCGCAGCGATCATTGCTCAGACGCTCGAATTGGCTCCAGCGGACAAAATCCTCTATGATCTGCGGAACCTGACCGCTACCGTGGAATCGATCCCCTTAATCGCGAGCAGTATCATGTCCAAGAAGCTGGCTTCCGGCGGGCGGCGCATCGTGCTGGATGTGAAGGTAGGGCAGGGGGCGTTCATGAAAACGCGCGCTCGGGCAGAAGAACTCGCGCACGCTCTAATCGCGATTGGGAATGCTGTTGGAGTGCCGACCACCGCGCTGCTCACGCGTATGGAGGAGCCTCTCGGCTGGGCTGTCGGTAATGCTCTCGAGGTGCAGGAGGCGATCCTGACGCTGCAAAACGACCCACAAACGGAACCCCATTTTCGCGCGTTGTGTCTCCGACTGACTGAACACGCGATGCTCTCTGCAGAGATTGCAGCGAACGCAGGGGAGGCGCAGCACAAAGCTGAAGAGTTGCTGACAAGTGGCGCGGGATCGGCAAAGTTCGCGCACATAATCGCGGCGCAGGGCGGACCGGCCACACTCGAAGCTGTCCTTGCCGCTCTGCCACAATCGGCGAGTCGGATGGATGTTGTTGCCGATAGTAATGGTTTCGTTGTTGCGATCGACGCCGAGGCAATCGGGAAACTCGCAGTCGAGCTCGGCGCAGGTCGGGTTCACAAAAAAGACGTGATCGATCCAGCCGTAGGAATCGCATTCCATTCCAAAACTGGCAGCGCTGTGAAAAATGGTGACATACTGGCGACACTGCATCTGCGTGCTGGCGAGACGCGTTCCAGTACCCATTTTCGAGCACAACTCCATGCCGCCTTCACGATTTCACCTCTCTCACCACCCGAAACGGCGCTTGATCTAGTACTCGAAACTATTGAGTGACTCTGTATTCTGTACACGATTGAGAAATATCTTTGTAGCCATCCTCGAGAAGGGTCGATGGCTACTGCAAGTCCTCTCTTACAGCGGACGTATACCCTTGACCTCGTACCGATTTCACAGTTATCTGGCTGATTCAGCAGCGAGAGCTTAGCTAGAAAGTGACGCTCATCCCTGCGCCGGAAGAGTGGGTCCTCTTCCGGCAGGATACTGCCGGGCTAACACTGGAGAATCTCATAATTGGTAGGACTTAAGCTATTGGCATGGTTTCAATAGGATGTGCGGTGCAGTTGCGTATCGCTCGGCGCACAAGGCGTTTCTAGCACTGATACCAACTCAGCTCTGTTTGCAGTCGTTACCATTCCAGTCGGACAAAAGCACGAAGGGAAAACAAGATGTGGTTTCGTTGCGCCCGCTCGATGCGCGCTTGACAACGCTCGTCGGCGCAGGATTGCTAGAGACCCCGATGCTATTCTTCAATGGCCCAGGCTTGCTCTTGGATCTGATGCCGGTCGGCTTCGGTCATGTCCAAGTCCTGGGTCGCTCAGAACTCGGCTTGTTCCATGTCGGCCTTGATCCGTGTGTCGACACCGATCATGCCGTTGCCGAGCGGATGCGTGACCAAGCCTTCGGGCAGGATCGTCAACAGATAGGTCGCTTGGTTGCCTGAAGCATTGGGATTGACCGCGCGGTTGCTGTGAAAGTGTATGAGCCAAAGCCAGCCGTGTTTGCTAACGGCTTTGAGATTGCCTAGTCCAGAATACCAACTGTCAAAGCAGACTAGGCGGTGCGCAAAACCCCGTTGCTTGACCGCCTCTAGCATATCCCGAAAATGCTGTGACTTGTCCCTACTATCGCCAGGTTTGTGGGAGAGACTACGGTCTGCGAGCAACTTAGCGCCTCCGTCAGTCCACACTAGCGTGAGAAAGTCTGCTTTCTGCACGGTGACGCTCTGCGCCAATGGCACCCTTGACTTGAAGCCCTCCGTAGGCTTCACCGACACGCAGTCCTTAACCTACAAAGCCAAGAACAGTAGGGGATACAGCTCGATCGCTAGCGTCACCATCAGCTGATACAGTACCGTAGGGTAGCTTCTGTGAACGAGACTGCCTCACTTCCTATCAATGGAGGAAGTGGGGCAGTTTTCTGCTCACCGCGTTGCTACTATCAGCCGTCCCCCTATCGGACGTCAGGCGAACTCATACGTCCGTTCCCCGCATAGTCTTTTCACATATACACTTGCTATTTCAATGTATTTTCATTATTTTTATCCTTGAGTAGTAATTTTGCTAGAATTGGCATGAATTGTGCAGGAGATAACTTGACAGGTATGCAGTCCGCCTGAATACTGCTCTATAAGGAAAATACCTAAATGAAAGCATGCGCACTCGGATTTACCGCCCTCACTTTGCTGGCGCTGGGTCTCACTGCCCCTTCCGTACAAGCTCAGACCGTCTACTCAGGCGCGGACCTGGATGCGGGACCTGGAGATCCGCATCCAAACTCTGCGTCGGCAGCGGCTTCGTTCGATACGGCAGCCGCCACTCTTGGCACAGTCCATCTCATCGACTTCGAGAGCGCCCCCCTCGGCACCTTCTCCAGCCTGACGGCTGCCCCTGGCGTTACGTTGACCGGCATCAACTTCGATGGCACTCCGCTCTATGTCAACAATACGCCGAACTTCCCCGCTGGTATCCCCTTGGATGGCTTCAACATCACCTCGGGCGGCAAGCAATATGTGGAACAGATCGGTGGCACGTCTACCTTCACGTTCAGCACTCCCATACAGGCATTCGGCGTCTACCTCCCCGGCGTTCAGATTGCTTTCTATCAGGACAACCTCACCTTCAATGACGGGACGAGCCAGACAATTAACGTTCCCGCGCAGTTGCCCTCGGACCGGTTCAACGGCTCCCTCAGTTTCGTGGGCTTTACCGACCCTGGTAAATTCATTACTCAGGTGACCATTACGGCAAGTAACAACTTTGGAGCGGACGCTATCGGCATTGACGACGTTCGCTTTGTGACCAATGCCCGCCCTGCTACCACTCCCGAACCCGGCACTCTCGCCCTGCTCGCGGGTATGGGTATTAGCGGCAGCGCCTTCCTTGTCCGTCGCCGCAAACAGATCCACAAAGCTCTCTAGCCGCGCCCCTCGCGTGAATAGCCTTGTGCACGTCATAATGCCCATTCGGACTAAGAAAAGTCTCCTATGGGCATTTGCTCATTCCAAGGGTGCACTCCAAAGTCGTAGTCATATGGCAAGGTCACTCCACGGACAGGCATTTCACATCTTTTTGTTGACGTGTAATATGTTGTCAGCGCGAAGCACTATGACCCAGCATAAGATATACTATTCTCAATCCGAGGACTTCCCAAGCCATACACAGCCGCTCCGGAAGCTGCCGAAGCTGACGCATTTTCTCTTCTCCAATCAGTCTCACCTTATCCTCCTCCACGCTCGACTGCTTACGATCGCGCGCTACAGAGCCGCATCCCGCTCCGTCAGACAAATAAGTTTGGCACGTGCCTTGCTGTCGGATCGCGGTAGTCGCCGTAGAACTGTCCCGGTGATCATGGATATATTGCGCCAACAGGGCAACAAAGCGTCAAATCAAAGAGAATGCGGCCAGCCACGGCACACTTCGGAATCGTCTTGCGTCCCCAGGCATGGTGACAATCGCTTTCGGCTTTGGCAGGACGAGAAGTCCATTACCCAGGACATACGGTTCCGCCGGTCTGTATCGGCCTGTCCAGTTTCCAGGCGATGAAATCGAGCGCCGTTTTGTCACAAAACGGGCATGTCATCCTGAACGATCCAAAAGCCTTGCAGAAGGCGGGAGCGATTTGCAGTGTGAGCCACGAAGGCAATTGTGCGATAAACCCGAAGGGTGCTCTCTTAAGTCTCTCCTCTTGGGGATCGGATGCAGATGCTACGGGGTATCGTCAACGGCCCAGACTTCCATCTGCGTTAAGCCCTTCGCGCTGGTCACGTGAAGCGCCCTCGCCAAAATAGCAGGATGATCGGGCAGGAGGCAGTAAAGCACACTGCCCCAGACCTTGTCTAATTGGGTCTTGCCGACAGTGGCAATGTTTTGGATCCCGCCCCCGGGCATTAACGCCTCTATCTTCAGGACGAAGCCCTCAGGAAGTGCAGCGTCCCGGCGAATACGCACCCCCGCAATGGCGACTGGTTTGTCCCACGTCAAGTTCTTCACCTCGCCCAGGTAGATTCGATGCACATGCGGCGTTGGAGTAGGAACCCCCTCCCGGCCGATCACAGGGGTTGTCAACCAGGCGGTATCTCCCTGACGGTAAAGTGTCGCGCCGGGTGGGATGGGCAAAACTGTCTCTGGGGCTAGCCCGCTGATTTTGAGGGTCAAGGCTGACCCCGGTGCCGTTTCCGGCAGTTCTACTCTGAGATCGTTGTCTATTACCACGAGCTTTGCGGCGCGTGCGGCGAGGGCATAGGTCGCGACATCATTCGTGGGGGCCACCCACATCGAATTATCCCCCTGAGATCCCCATGTCTGCGCGATGTAATGCAGTCGTGCCTTCCAGCGCGTATAGTTGGCAGAGGGGGCTGCCTCGATGTTATGGGTGAAGTCAATGAAGAAATCCCCCGGGCGCGGCGTTGAGAGTAAATCCTGAAGAGGGTTATTGCTTTTGACCCATACCCCTTCATCCAGATAGGTACGGTTCAAGTCCAGCGAATTGTAGTTGGCGGCGAGGACGTTGGACGCGGAGGCACCGCCGACACGCGAGCTGCTGCGCACACCATAGGCGCTCAAATAGGGGATATAGCCCGGGTCGCCATTGGGAAGCACAAAATCCGTCGCGGCTCGGCCGGCTCCAATGAGTTCGGCATAAACTGTCTGGCTCCAGAACAGTTCGCGCCGATAATCTTCGGGCTTATTGGTCCCGGCCGGATCCCACCACAAGCCGCTGTGCCAGTAAGAATGATTGCTGATGCCCCAGCCTTTTTCATGGAGAGTGGCAATCTGAGCGAAATTCAGACTGGCCTCATCGCGCCCTACGCTCCCCAAAATAACGGCCGCCGTACCCACAAACGCATGGTTCTTGCCGCCCGGAACACCCGGTGGCGCGTCATTCCACTCATAATGCGCCAACAGAGGCTGGGAAACGGTAAGCGTCGTTACAGGACCATCGTCTTGTTGAAAGGCATACGCCCAGGTTTTGCCATATTTCAGGGGGCATACTTCGACTTTAAGCGAGGCTTGCCCGG
This sequence comes from Chthonomonadales bacterium, assembly GCA_038216735.1. Lineage (GTDB taxonomy): Bacteria > Armatimonadota > Chthonomonadetes > Chthonomonadales > Chthonomonadaceae > JBBQPY01. The sequence continues at coordinate 11,069 of JBBQPY010000050.1, read as the reverse complement.
CGACAACCGGCAGCTTATAGTGCCAGGTAGTCACCTGCGTGGCGGCGCAAAGCCACAAGGCACTCATATATATAGGAAATGACTTCATAGAATTTGAGCCTTTTTTGTGGCGGCGACAATCCGTACTACGTGTAGGGTGGAGCCAGGCGAGACTGAAACTGCTGCACGCGAATTGCCAGGATGAGGTCGCATCGTCTCATCCCTTCCCACCAGAGCCAATGTCGCTCCCTGCCAGCTCTTACTCGCAACACGTCAGACTGGTTGATCATATATATTGCCACCCGTATGCTTCCCTCATGCAGCGAGCGAAGGGCAACCTGTTCCAGGGTTGCCCTTCGCGGAGAGGATTAGCCGTAATGGCCCCATATCGCCGGGCAAGCGCACCGTTTACTTTAGATTTCACATATAGCGAAAAATGCTGATATGCCAGGGTAATTTGACGAGAGCAAAAAGTGCGCATGTGTCAATCTGCCAATGTCACCGTACCCCACAGGGCAGGCTGATCAGCACCTTCCGACTTCCGCAACGGCCAGAACACCTCCCGATCCTGTTTGTCCCCTTTGACAGACAGGCTCAAATGGAGACCCAGCCGGTTTCCCACCCCGGGTTTGTACCCTTGAATCTGCGCGCCAGGGAGGAGGCATTCCAGGACGTAGCCATCGGCTTTTCGTACCACCGCACTTTGGATACCGCTCAGATCGTACCTGCTCTCCGAAATTTCTTCATTGCGCTTCCACTGTCCCAAATATACACGGTTTTGTGCAATGAGTGGAGCCAGCCAGAATTGGTGATCGCCCGGTTCGTACTTTCGCGGCGTTTTGTTGTCATGGGTATCGAGAAAGAATTCCAGAACATCGCCTGTCCAGAAGTTGCGCGGGTCCGGGACAAACCCTTTCGAGTGATGGACTTCGAGGGCAATGTAAAGTCCCTTTTCCGACCAGGCGAGATAAACAGATGTGTCAGAAGCTCCGTTAGTAGAGCCCAGTACCCAGTCCGGCACTTTTGTTTTGCCGGGCCAGTCTCGCAAGTCTCCGTCCATTTTCAGATGAGGGGCGCGGTAAAGGGTTAAGTGACCGGGAATCAACGGCTGGTGTTCCACTCCCGCATCGTTAGTGTGTAATTCTACAGAGGCCGACTCCCCTTCGTTCCAATGAGGAGTCCATCTTACTTTAGCGCGCACATGGCGTATTTCCATCGGCTTAAGGCCGCTGACCGCAATGCTGGGCGTATTAGTGCTCCACGATCTCGGAAGTTTGAAATGGAGCGTTCCGCTGCGCGGCTGCGTAGAATGGTTGCTGAGGCGAACATCGACTTCACTATCGCCGGGTTCCCCCTTGAGCGCGTTGACGGTCATGACAATAGGGCGTTCTGTTATTACGCGCACCGAAATGGTTTCCAGCGGTTCTCCTTCCTGGACAAGCAGATGAACCTGCTGTTCGCCATAAGGCTCCTGTGCCGCGATGCGAAATTTGAGCGCAACATTTGTGCTCTGCCCAGGGGGAACCACGCGGTTGGTTTCACCGCTCAGATCGGTCCAGGCAGCAGGAAGTTGAAGGCGGATGCTGCTGTGAATCGCCGTTGTGCGCCGGTTTGTGATGGTGACAGAGGTCGAAACAATATCTCCTGAGGTGGCGGAAACAAGATAAGGCGTTTCTAAACGGTACGCCGCCTGACGAAACCATCGGCTGTTTTCGGTAGTGCCGACGGCATACACGGGCGTGATGCCCAGCGCAACAGCGCTTTTAGGAAGAGGATTGGCAAGGTAATCATAGACCGTAGCCGCACCAAAATCCACCGTTGGCCCGGGCTTCCCATCGAGTGTCCACAGCGCGCACACAAGCTTCCCTTCATTTCGGAAAAGATAGCCCCAGGTGTTCGCCCCTGCGTTGATCGTGCCGATGTATTCCGGCTTTGGCAATAGCTGAGTCAGTCCGGCAAATGCCGCGTAAGCAAGTTTGGGCATCTGATCGGAGGTGAAGAGGCCGCAGCCGTCAAAGAACTGATTGGCTCCTTCGGAGTCGAGGTCCCAGTACCAGAATCCTTTGGCTGTACCTGCGGCAGATAAGAGCATGAACGCGCGCGAAAGATAGGCGGCCTGCTCCACTGGCGAGACGACTGGCCCCGCTTTCGTATCCCATCCAAACTCCGTCAGCCAGTGCTGTCGCGGCTTGCCGTCGCTCGTTCCGGCCTGTTTCGCCGCCCTTAACTGATCGTACAGGGTCATGACTTTTTCGTCGCCTGAGAACCCCATGTTATGGTTGATGGAATTGAGTTCCGGTGGATCAGCGCCTGTGTAGTGGTGACTGTTGACGACATCTATCGAGGCAAAATCACCGCTTTGCACCATGCGACGCAAGCGCTCCGGCCAGATGCCTGCGCGTCCGTTCTCCACGGCAAGGAATTGTCCCCCGCCCAGTAGTTGCCCCACATCGCCGAATTTCTTGTGATAAAGGCCGTAATTCTTCCACTGGATCGCTTCTTCCGCTTTCGCAGGGATGGCATGTAGATCGTATTCATTGTCCAGTTCAAAAGCGCGGAGCGAGGGAAACGCCATGAGAATTCCCATAATTTCTCTGGTCCATGTTTGATTTGGACCGAGCGGGGCTCCCGCTGCGGGAGGGCGAATGGACGTTTGGAGATTGGCAAGAACGCGCGCACCGTTCGTCTCGTAGTCTTTTAAAATCTTCGGGTAAAAGGGCCAGCCAGCGTATTTGTTATCGTCGCCTTTCGCGCGCACCATCCACTCATAATTGAAGCCGTAGTCGCGAAACCAGACGATGCCCGCTTTGCGGAACGTGGCTACCATCGGCTGTCGCGCACTTAATACATTGAGGCCGTAAGGAGAGGCATCTTTCTCGGCGTCTGTAAGTTCTCGGGGTACAGGAATCACGGCATAGGGCTGTGCGGAGATAGTCTTCCCCCCGTCGGCCCAGGAGAGCGTCATCTCCAAACGATAGACTCCGAATTGTGGCGTATTGAGCGGCAGTGTCAGAGCAAAATTATCCTGGACGCGCACGGGCTGAGCGCCGCTTTGCTTCAGACTGCCTCCAGTATCGAAAACCTTCCATTGCAGAGTTCCCCCCACTGGCTGCGGCTGCCAATTCTGCGCCGTCATCTGGAACTGCGGCTGGACGCCCGAAAAAACGTTGTGCTGTTCCGTACCCTGTAGAGTGACACTCCGGAGTGGAGTTATCGGCGCTTTTTGAAACAGGTTCGGGCCTGTGTTCGGCGCAGCAGGCTTCCACGTTTTCAGCACACCTGTCGCTGCATCTATATCGGCAATATCGGCTGTCACTTGCAACTGCGCGAGGCTGAGGCTGACCCGAGTTTTTTCCGTCCGGTTGTCCCAGTTATGCGTCACGATTCCCTGAACGCTCAGCGGCTGAACCCAGTCTGATGGGACGCTGAACGTTAGCTGTTTCCAGGTTCCATCCGCCCCTTCGGTAAGGTTCCATTCCAGCTTTTTACCTGCGACTTCATCGCGTCCCCAGCCATCTTTAAATTGCAGCGTCCACCCGCGTTTTGAAGGACTGCGTACCCAGACTGACAGGCTTTTGGTCACGCCGGGTATGACCAGAGGACGGAGGGGCATTCCATGGAAAAACTCAAAGCCCTTGCCTGAGAAGTCGGCATTCAGAGTCACGGAATGTGTAGCTGATATATCAGGAGAAGAGGGAACGTTGGCTGTAGACTGCACATCCCCGCCCGCGGTACTGTCATCGGAAAGTTTCCAGGTTACGCTTTCAAAAGGTTCTGGTGTTTTGTGAACTATGACCTGCCCACATGCCGCATGGGAAGAGACGATCAGGCAGAAAAATGCGAGGCAGGAGCGCATCCTGCGTAGGGAACGATTGGGAACGGTTTGCATAAACCCTGTTTCTCCTAAGACCGTTGGAAGCGGTCTGATTTGTTACGGCGTGACTATCCCCTCGGTCAGCGTGTGGTAGCGGCCCTCAGCGAGGTGCGTGCGCGTTTCCAGGCGGCCATCCGGCCAGCGGATGGAAACACGAGAAACATGTGCGTCCGCGCCCAGCCCGAAATGAAGACGTTTATCGGAAGAAGAAAGGTACGAACCATCGGCGTGACATTCGCGTGTCATGCGCCGCGTTCCGATCTCCACAGTGACCCGCGCTCCATAGGCGTCATGGCAGCTCCTACCCGATCCCCTCAGACTGAAACCGATCCAGTGACTCGGAACCTGAGTTATATTATGCAGCAAGCAGGGAGCCCCTTCACTGTTGACGACGAGCGCATCCATACGCCCATCATTGTCGAAATCGCCTGTAGCCAGACCTCGCCCAACGAGCGAGCCCAGTTGGGACAGATGAGCGCTTCGCGTGACACGTTGGAATCTGACGGGGAGGTGGGCTGTATTTCGTAAAAGTTCGAGCGGCTGGCGGTACGTTTCCGCTTTATTGATCTGAGCGATGTTATCGTCCACATGGCCGCTGGCGACGAGCAGGTCAAGCCATCCATCATTGTCGAAGTCAGCGAACTTACATCCGAAGGAAACATATGGCTCCAGAGCGGAAGCCACGCCGGTTTCTACGCTTTGTTCCTCGAACCCTCCAGCGCCGAGATTATGGTAAAGGCATTTATCCTGATGCGCGAATGTGGTGACGAATAGATCGGGAAGTCCATCGTTATCATAATCACCCCAATCTATCCCCATGCCTGCATGCCGTCGCCCGAAGCGATCCACGCCCGTGCCTGAGGCAACGTTGATGTTGATCAAATGCGCAGTGGTTTGACGACGGAAGAGGTCACCATCTCGTTCGTCATTGGCAACCGCGATCCCCATTCGACCTGAACCATCGAAATCAGCACACGCTACGCCTAAACTGTTACCGCTTGTGAGGGCATTCCATGCCTGGGTAACCTCCTGAAATTTCTGTCCGGAATGGTTCAGGTACAGTTGATCGTGAAGGGGACGATAATGGTTGGGACTGCAGGCTGCTGCAACGCCATTCTGCGCGCAGAATGGCGTGTCGGAGGCGTCGAATTGAACGTAGTTAGCGACAAATAAATCTAAATAGCCATCTCCATCAATATCTACAAAGGCGCAGGATGTTCCCCAGAGTTGGGGTTGAAGTCCCATTGATTTTGTGACGTCCTTGAAGGATCTCCCTGATGCGTTATGCAGCAGCACTCCGGCTCGATATCCGGTGATATATAGATCGTCATAGCCGTCATTGTCGTAATCGCCGACAGCGCAACCCTGAAACTGCCCATGAAGTTGATCCAGACCTGTCACATGGGTTACGTCGGTGAAATGCCCTTTGCCGTCGCCTTTGTACAGGGCGAGTTTCGCCCCGACGAAGAGAATATCGAGATTCCCATCGTTGTCGTAGTCAAGAAACGCACAGCCGTTACCCATGGTCTGCCGGATCGTGTGAGGAGATTTGCCTGCAATGGTCCACTGATAGTGTAACCCTGCACGAGCCCCCATTTCTTCGAACTCGATACCGCTGCTCGCATTCATGACAGGCGGCAGCGGCTGGTATGCCGGTTTCACCTGACGAAGAGGGGTAAGAGCTACAGTCGGCAGATTGCTGTGACAGCCCGTAAGGAGGCATGCCATCCAACTAAAGGCGACAAATATCGGATATGCTTTCGCCATCGTTCTTCAGAAAGGGAACAGAAATAAGAGAACAGAAATTGTTTGAACCAGGAACGTGCGGACAGAAAATTGCTCTCCTGTCCGCACTCCCTGGATTCAGATTGATGAAAGCAGTCATGCGGAGCTGCTTCTTAGCAAGGCAGCGGTTCTACGCCTGAAAGAACGAGGAATCGCAGCAGAAATTTGCTCAATTGTCGAACTGGTTGAGTTGGTTGGGCGTCAATTCTTCAGGAACCCAGTTGTGCACTCTCATCTGGCCGAATCGCGCCGCTTTGGAATGCCCGTCGGTATAGGCGATATTGGTCAGCCCGCTTCCTGTACCGGCATGAGAATGTCGGTAGGCAATCATTTTGCAGGACCCATTTCCCCAGTTGAGTGCGACTTCGGCGGGGCAGGGATCCAGCGGCGGCCGCTTCGTCGTCATATCCACTCTCAGCCACTTCTGGTAGTAACCGAGATTGGCATCGTCGGTGTCCGAGTTTGCGCCAGGGATTTCACCATCTCCCCAGCGTGCAAAGTCCGTCTCGGTGGTATCCGGCGTTCCATCGGGTCGGTAACTGGGAACGATCTCTGCGGACAGAACACAATCCGCCGGGGCATTGATAGCAGACAGCGATTTCGCCGGGTAAGGCCCAAAATCTCCCCATCCTGTCGAAGGATCCCATCCGCCGCCAAACACCATCGGGTTCGCGGCAAAGCTTACGCCCTGTGTAATGGTGTCGGAGGGGCAATGCCAGACTCCTTTAAGCGTGGCATCAAACAGCGCGCCGGGCTTGACGCCCGCCTTGATATAGGGATCTACCGTTTCCCACCAGGTGCCATATCGTCCCCAGGCAAAGGGATACGATTCGTCATAATCCTGTGCGTACATCATCACTCCGAGGCTGATTTGCTTGGTGTTGGAGAGGCAGGAAATCGCGCGGGCTTTTTCTCTTGCCTGGGCGAAAACAGGAAAGAGAATAGCCGCCAAAATGGCAATGATAGCAATCACGACAAGTAGTTCGATGAGTGTAAAGCCCTGAGGATTGTGCGTGCGACGAACCATGGATAGTCTCCTCTATCGCCTTATGGCGATGATTATGATGTGATGAACGAAGGCAAATGGAATGCCTTATCTTCAAGCGACCTACTGAGAATGCTGTAGTTCGCGAGCGACCTGCCTGAGAGCGAAAGGAGCCTGCGCGCCGTGCATAGATAGCAATTGCCGCTGGTCTTCTTTGCTTAGTTTGTCAAAATCCCCGTTACTTTCTTTAGCCTTCTGCTTGATAAATTGCATATCAGCCTGCTCCTGAGCGGTAATCGCATGTACTGAGGTAGAGTCCGAACTGCTGCCCAGGAAATGCCAGGCGGACCCGCCGACAAGGAGTGCTAAAATGGCAATCGTAGCAATCATGGCTGGCAATGGCGGTGTGGAACGTGTAGATGATGGGCGTGTTGTCATGGATTTCCTTCCTCCTCTGCGTGTATGGCTAAGGGGTTGCGATTCTTACTTTCGCCTGGGAGCGTGCATTATATATTCGCACTTCACAGGACGCGCAAATGGCAAATAAGCGGGAGGCAGCTTGCGCGAATCACATCATTTATTTCGAGAGACAGCAATGTCCCTGATTCGGGCCGATAGTACCTACCCCGGCAGCCCTTCCCCAGAAGCGGTCGCCCGCGTGGACTCGCGCGGGATCAATCTCCAGCGTAAGCGCACCTGAAACCCCGTCCCTTCCCCGTGGACTTCTCTCATCAACATGCGGGCCGCTTCGCCCCCCATGCTTTCCATCGGAGCTCTTAAACTCGTGATACCGAGTATGATCGAGCGCGGATGGTTGTCGAAACCCAGCACGGCAACGTCTCTTCCAATGACCTTGCCCTGCTCCTGGGCGGATTTTACGAAGCCGAATGCGACCCCGTCATTGGCGCAGAGAACTGCCGAAGGAACCACACCTTCGGAAAACGCCTTGACCCCCGCCTGGTAACCGAGCACTACAGGGTCTTCTTCGTTAATCCAGGGGCGACTTTCTGTTGGAAACACCTGGAGGGCATCTGGCGGCAGTTTCGCGTACTCCACTGCAGAACGCATCCCCGCTAGGCGTTCCTCTACCCAGGAAGCCTTGAATGGGGCAAGCATCAGAAGGCGACGGTGGTTCCCATGAAGAAGGTGCTGGGCTGCCTGAAATCCTGCGCTGTAATTGTCATAAAAGACATGAGGAACCGGCCTCCGCAGTTCGCTGGACGTGATGCAAACGAGAGGAACCCCCTGGTTGCCCTGAACGGCAAGGCTCTCGTCCACAACCGCTGGATCTAATCCCAGCGCGATCATGACTATGGCATCCACTCCATCGGTGGCTGCCGAAGCGAGGGATTGCTCTAAAGTCAGCAGAGGTTTTCCTGCCGCCACGACCCGATTATAGAAGCGCGTTTGTGCGCCAACTTCGGAGAGTGCCGCTTCAATGGAATCAAGCAGGGTGCGTACCAGATAATTGTTAAGCTCAAGATGGTCGCAGTTGAAAAAGTACAGCGAGGCGATGATGCCAACGGTAAGCGTGGCGGTGTTGTTATTGAATTTCGCGCCGGGAAGCCGTGTGGTCAGCGCATGGTCATCCGACAAGGGAGCCTCTGACAAGGAACTGGATGCAACCATTGTTCCTGGCATCGCGGACTGTGCCACAAAGGTTCCACAACGATTATCTGCACGCAATGTGCCGTCTGCGAGCAAAGGGCTGACGGCGCGCTCCACGGTAATAGGCGACACGCCGTATTCTCTGGCGAGTTCACGACGGCCGGGCAGCATGGCACCCGCTGCCCAATCGCCTCGACTAATGCGAGTGCGGAGATGCTCTTCAATTTTTCGGTAAGCGGCTGCAGGCTTGTCAGGTCTAGGATTAAGTTTCATGAGGTCCATTTTGATGTAGGCAACTGCATACATACTGTAGTATACACAATGATTATTGAATTGTCAAGATATTTGTCGCATTTTTTATGCTATGACAATTTAGTGCTTAAAGCGAAACAGGCTGATTAGAAGGGGAAGAGCAAATAGATCCTTCCTCATTTTTACAGAGGGTAGATTAAGCCACGATCGGCGCCAGTTTATGTTGAAAATAGTGTCTCTCAAACGATTCTAAGCTGAGATAGCCACTGGACGAATGTCGACGTTGCGCACTTAAATGCATCGGTGCAGGCTTTTGCTTGTTTGGACAGTGTATTCCTCGCTAAGTTGGTAAGAAGTATACCTGCCAGGCGATCACCACGAAACGTACACTCTCTGGATTTGATATAGGTCCAGATACTGGAGAATAGATCATCTCGGGTATACTTCTGCGATGAAAAACGATACAGCCGACACGCTCACCGACCTTTCACGATATATCTACGGAACCACCCGATTGGGCGACGAGGGCCTTCCATTCGCCGAGCGCGTGGAGATCGCCAGAGAAGTCATGAAGGCACGATGTTGGATCCACACTAGCCATCAATATGGGGACGCCCTCAGCGTGCTCCGCGCCGCCTTTGATACGGACCGATCCTCCGTTCCGCCGGCGATCTTCAAGATCGGCTGGAGTTCGCCGGAAGAGGTTCGGGGCCAAATCAGTCTTCAGATCGAAGCGCTGGCGATCGACTGCATGGCCATCGGACAGCTCTGTCCCGGTGGGCCGCTCGCAGACGACCTCTGTACGGGCGGTCCCGGTATCGCCGGGCTGGCAAAACTGAAAGAGGAGGGACTCGTCGGACGCTATGTTATGGAGGTCTGGCCGTGGACTTCTGATGTCGCTATCCGAGCCATTCGCAACAACAAGGGTGCAGGTCTCATCGATGGGTTCATCTTTTACCTGAACCCGCTGCAACGGTTCGTCACCAATGAGCTGTGGGACATGCTGCGCGAGCGCAACACGCCCATTATTGCGATGCGTACTGTTTCGGGCGGAGATATCTACAGTATACGGGACAGAGCGTCCGCGCCCGAGTACCTCCGCAAACGCGCCGCCGAAGTCGTGCCCTTATACGAGCGGTCTGGCTGCTCGACCTGGACGGAGTTCGCCGTGCGCTACGTATTCGGGCTTCCACAGTTTCGAGCAACGGTGGGCGCAACCGGACGCAAAGAGAACCTGGCGCAGCTCTTCGCCACAACCGCCACTGCGCGTCCCTTGCCTGAAGAGATTATCGAGGAGTTGCTGGCAATCCAGCGCGTATGGTCTGAGGAGCACGACCGACATGCTGCACCCTGGTCGATGTAACAGGCATTCAACCGGGTCAGGCTGCTCGGTAGGCGTTTGAAAATACGTCATGGCAGAAGGAAGCCACGGTACGGACAAATGATCTCACGTACTATGGGAGACAGTGGACCCGCGTCTTTTCGGCCACAACCGCGAACATACGCGCTCCTGCGTCTGTCACTCGCCTCCAAAGCAGAAAGCCGGAACCTGAAACAGGTTCCGGCTTTCAACTCAGCTGATTTTCACAGTTCCGCTTGGGTCGCGTGAGCGCTGCGATCAAAGCAGTTTGCGCATTGTCAGCTTGACCGTACGGGGCATCGCGTCACTCTTATGCTTTAGCACAATGGTTATCTCTGTTCCCATCGGCTTTTCAAACTCCGATTCGATATCCTTTAGAGGTGTCTGGTTGACGGCCATTCCATTGACTATCAAAATTTCGTCGCCAACCTCCATATGCGCCTCTTTTGCGGAGGAAGAACGCAAAACCACCCTCACATACATTTTGCCTTCGGCTGAAATCAACACTTCGAATCCCAGAGTTCGCAGGAGTGCAGCTTCAGGTTTGAAGTCGGTATCTGGCTCGAGGTACAGCGCTTGTCCTGAAAAATCCAACGTAGCATGGAACCGCATTAAGAGGTCAATACCCATAAAATTGGCTGGTTCTGTGCCGAGTTCGGTTCCCTCAGCAACGATTGGATCTGCAAAGACCAAGCCTCCCATCTCTATCTGCTTCAGGCGTAGAAAACGACTCAGTGCGTTGCTGCCTACATATTCATTCACATCCTGAGGGTGCAAGCTTTGGAGAAGTTTTTTTGTCGACAGCGTTGTGTTATTTGCGAGAAGGTTCAGCTGCAGAGAAGCCGGATTACCGTCAATTCTCGCTGAGATCATATAGCCCTTGTCAGTATGGATAAGAGGTATTCGCACTGCGCTCTTTGACATGAACGAGGTTCCTCCTACATTGCCCGGAGTGACGATCGTAATGTGTCTGGCGGTAAAGTCGAACCGAATTGCGCACTGTTCGAAGCCGATCAGCCCATCGAGCGTTGGGATGAGTTTTTTCATATCGTCCATTGGAACCAGACCAAAGTCTCTCTCGCCGATCCCTGTGTGCCACAATAGGGTGAGACAAAATCCCGTACACGAAATAGTGTAGATCGCCAGGGCGGAGAACAGGATTTCTCCCATGAGTACACCATTGACCGACAGCCCAACAACCAAGTTTGCTACCAACGGACACCAGC
>JBBQPY010000049.1:0-28574 GCA_038216735.1 Chthonomonadales bacterium | reverse complement strand
GATATGGACTTCGAGGACACACGTCGGCAGGAAGTGATCGAGTACGTTACCAAAAAGTACAGTCCCGATCAGGCGGATCCAACGCAGGCACGTGTCGCTCAAATCATTACTTTCGGGACGCTCGCCGCTCGCGCTGTACTGAAGGACGCTGGAAAGGCGCTCGCTTATCCTTCGGCCGAAATCGACAAACTGACCAAGATGGTACCGACTATCCCCGTCGGAATGACGATCGACAAAACGCTCGCAGCCGTAGCTGAGTTCAAGACCGCCTACGTCCGAGACCCGAACGCGCGCAAGCTTATCGACACCGCCAAGCGACTCGAAGGTATCTCGCGCCATGCCTCAGTACATGCCGCAGGTATCATCATTTCGCACGATCCACTCGTCGATTACACCCCGCTGACGCGCTCGGCGGATGGCGGATGCGTTACACAGTACCCCGCCAGCATGCTCGAAAAAATCGGGCTGCTGAAGATGGACTTCCTCGGGCTTATCAACCTGTCGATCCTGGGGCTGGCAGTCAAGAACATTAAAATGACCACCGGTCTCGACATTGACGTGAAGAAATTGCCTCTCGACGACGCGAAGACGTACGAACTTCTCGGAAACGGCGAATGTATCGGTGTATTTCAGCTGGAGTCGCCGCAGATGCGCCGCTACGTGCAGGAACTCAAACCGACGAGCGTTCGGGATGTCGCCGCAATGGTTGCGCTCTACCGACCGGGTCCGATGGCGCATATCCCGCGTTTCGTGCGCTGCAAACACGGTCTGGAGAAGATCGAATACCCGCATCCACTGCTCAAGGACCTGCTCGAAGAGACCTACGGTGTGATCGTCTACCAGGATCAGGTCATGCGTATCGCGCAGATCATTGCGGGCTATTCACTCGGCCAGGCGGATATTTTGCGGCGCGTGATGGGTAAAAAGAAGAAGGAGGAGATGGTCAAGGAGCGTGCCACGTTCCTCGAACGCTCTAAAAACAATGGTATTACAGAGAAGAAAGCCAACGAGATATTCGACCTGATGGAGCCGTTCGCTGGCTATGCATTCAACAAAGCGCACGCCGTCTGCTATGCAATGGTCGCTTACCAGACCGCCTATCTGAAGGCGAACTATCCGGTCGAGTACATGGCGGCGCTGATGGCGTGCTTCATCGAAAAGACCGATAAACTCGTCGTCTGTATGGACGAGTGTAAGCGACTCGGCATTCCCGTTTTGCCGCCGAGCGTCAATCTGAGCAATGCGGACTTCACTGTCGTTGGCGACGGCATTCGTTTCGGGCTAGCAGCGATCAAAAATGTCGGGCGAGCTGCGGTCGAAGTGATCGTTCGTATTCGCGAGGAAGGCGGTCCGTTCACATCGCTTGCGGACTTTTGCCTGCGTATCGCGGGAAGTGATACCGGCGGTGTCTCGCGCGGAACGATGGAAGCGTTGATTCAGTGCGGAGCTTTCGCAGAGCTTTCCGGACACGGCAATCGCCGTGCGCTGGCGGAGATGCTCGATACCTGCTGCCAGAGTGGAGCGCGCGCGCAGCGTGATAAAAAGCTGGGACAGGGGAGCCTCGCCGATATGTTCGGCGAAGAGGATGCGCTGGTCAAAGTCGAGGAGATCGCGATTCCGGATATGCCCGACTATCCGACTACGCAGCTCCTGAGTTTCGAGCGCGACCTGCTCGGTCTCTATCTGTCCGATCACCCACTGCAGACATTCGTGCCGCTATTCGCCAAAAAACGGGCGATTCGGATCAGCGAACTGGCGGAGCTGCCCGACCGGACGGAGGTTCTGCTCGGAGGCATCATTACGAGCATCAAGCCATTCACCTCGAAAAAGAGCGGTGAACCAATGGCGTTTTTCACGCTGGAAGATATGTCCGGCACCGTCGCCTGCACTATGTTCCCCACGACTTTTGCTGCGCAGGGGCACAATCTCGAGAAGGACAAAATTGTCCTGCTGCGCGGCAAAGCGAATCATCGTGATCGGATGCGCGACGATGATGAGGGCGGACATATCGTCGAAGTTCTTGCGGACGAGATACAGCCGCTCGGAAGCGGCGCGTCGAATAACGGCGGCATTCCGAGCAAAATTATGATCCGAATCGACCCCTCAAAGCGTTCGGTAATGCGGTTCGTGCGGGAGACCGTCGAACAGCATCGCGGCAACGGCAGCGCGTGTCCCGTCTATGTGCGCGTTCCCGACGGCGGAGAAATCCATGAGGTGCGTACCGAGTTGCTGGCGGAGTTCAATGAACCATTTCGCGCCGCCCTTGAACGGCTGCTCGGAAAACAGTCCGTCTGGGTCGAGTAGGCAGGCAGATCAGGGCTGCTTGTTAATCTTAGCGGTTAGCTCTTCCAAAAGTACTTGTGTATAATGAGGGACTTCAATCATTCGTAATTTGTAGGTTCTTGTTACGGGAGGGAGTGAGTCATGCGCATTGAAGCGCGCAGTAAGCTGGTGATGATCGGCGACTCGATTACGGACGCCGGACGAGCGCGTCCAGTCGGCGAAGGACTATTCGGCGCGATCGGGACGGGTTATGTCGCGCAGGTCGACGCGCTGCTCGGCGCTGTCTATCCTGAGCATAAAATCCGTGTCGTCAATATGGGCAGCGGCGGCAACACGGTTCGTGATCTGAAAGCCCGCTGGCAGACCGACGTTCTCGACATATCTCCCGATTGGCTCGCGATCATGATCGGCATCAACGACGTCTGGCGCCAGTTCGATAGCCCATTGCAGACCGAACAGCATGTTGGGCTCGAAGAGTACGAATCGACTCTGGAAGAGCTGGTCGTCTCCACTCTGCCGAAAGTCAAGCATCTCGTACTGATGACGCCCTTCTACCTCGAGGCCAACCCTCAGGATGCGATGCGCATGCAGATGGATCGCTACGGCGCTGTCGTCAAAACGCTGGCGATGAAACACGGTACGCTGTTCATTGATGTTCAGGCAGCTTTCGATACTGTGCTGAAATCCTACTATCCGGCGACGCTCGGCTGGGATCGTGTACATCCAAACCACGTTGGCACGATGGTGATCGCTCACGCTTTCTTGAGCGCTGTTAGCTTCGAGTGGCGTCCATGACAATCGACATCCGGGTATTGCTGAATACGATTCTGACAACAAGCCGCGCAATCACGCTCCGTTTGTTCGTTTGCGGGCTGGGTTGGATCGTCAGTGCACATTGCGTTGAGGCGCAGGCAACTGTAAGTCGGAGCGAGAAGAAAACTGGCGAACCGCTCTCGACCCGCACCGGCGCCTTTGCAGACATTCCCGATTTCCCTTCCAAAATCCTCGGTAACTCTCGCAATATCACGATCTATCTGCCCCCGTCGTATGCTGCCGAAAAAAGCCGTCGCTATCCGGTTCTCTATGCACAGGATGGGCAAAATCTGTTCGATCGTCGCACTGCCTTTTTGGGGCGTGAGTGGGAACTGGATGAGACGCTGGAGCGGAGAATCAAAGACGGAACGCTGCCTGAAATTATCGTGGTCGGTGTATGGAATACGCCTGCGCGCATGGAAGAGTACACTCCAGGCGCAGGAGGCGACCGATATGTGCGTTTCCTTGTCGAGGAACTCAAACCGATCATAGACCGCCGATTCCGGACGCGACGTGACCCGCGCAATACGGCGATACTTGGCAGTTCAATGGGCGGGCTGATCGCGACTTGGGCGGCGCTGCGCCGGCCGGATGTCTTCGGACAGGCGGCCAGTCTCTCTTCGGTTTTTCAATTTATGGGGGAGGCCACGACCAAACTGCTCGCAGAAATTTCCGAATCAAAGAAGAAGCCTCCTGTCCGCCTCTATTTCGATTTCGGTACGAACGAGGTAGACGAGAAGCCCGAGCGGTACGTGGCGTTTCTGAGTGGGATGGAAGAGCAGCTTGAAAAAGCGGGTTATCGATGGGGTCAGGACTATGTGACCTATGTGGTTCCTGGCGCGCAGCACAACGAGACCTGGTGGGCGCGACGTGTCTGGCGTCCGCTCAGTGTTTTGTTTCCAATGAAATAAGGTGCCTCCTATCGTTTACGAGCTATTGGCTGCCTTGCACTGTCAGGCGCGAAAGACGACGATAGCCCTCGGCGAGCAAATCGGACATATTGCGCACGTCATCGCCATTGTACTCAAGCAGGACTTCGAGCGATTTTTCTCTGCCACGCCGATATTCGCGCCAGAGTCGAACCGCATCCATTCCGGAAAGTCCAGCGGTTGCATTCGAGCGGCTGATGCCCATCTGTTGTTCGATCCGTTTTAAGCCTCCTTTATAGCCAAGCCGTTTCAGCATATAACAGAGATCGACATGCATCTGCGGGAGCGGCAGATTCGGAAAAGCGCGGCGAATGAAGGGCAAATCGAACCCGGTACCGAAGAATGTCACGATCATCGCGGCATCTTCCAGCGCTTCAGGGAACTGTTCGAGGTTCTTGCCGCGTACGTACTGACGGAGCGTCCGCCCATCATATACGCCGATCACTGTCAGGTCATCTGCATTCATTCCACCATTAGTCTCGATGTCGAGGAAGGCAAGGCGATGCCCGAAGTTTGCGACGCCCCGCCAGTGTTCGCTTGCTGGAAGCTGCTTGGCGAACCAGCCGAAGTCTTCTACGTCCAGACGCGCCACGGACTCCACAATCAAAGGCGTGACGAGTGCCCGCTGGGTCGTGGTAAGCGGCCAATCGCTGTCAGGAAGCGAAAGGTAGGTATTCCAGTCGTGTGCGCCAGCCTCCCATAACCGCTGTTCAGTTGTCCTGCCGACACCCTGCGCATGCAAAAACGTCGCTTCCAGCAGCGATGGCGGTATTTTCAAGTCGTTTCCTTCGTTATCAATTCTGTAGTCTTGCAGGTCTTGTTTTTTGTATCACTGCAAGATAGGGATAGCATACGCTTCAATGCAACCAAATTCCTTTTTCTTTGTCTCATTGTTCGGATCCCACTGCTAGTCAGAGTCGTTAAGTCCACACTACACGCTTGAATCAAATTTACGAAAAGAGTCGCCCGATGAACCACAAAATATTTCGCCCTGCTGCGCTGGCATTGTGCCTGCTTGGTATTGCGATCACCGCTCCACTCGTGCTGCCCGTCTATCCTGCGCTTGCTGGACAGGCGCCCACTGCGCCGAGTACGAACCTCAACGATTATGTCGCCAATCGATTAGACGACTTTACCACGACGATGAAAGTCCTTGCGCACGACGATAACGCCGGGCGCAAGATCAACAAAGATTTCGGCATGATCTACCAACTCAAAGGTGACGTGACTCTGAACTACAAAGAGGAGAATAAACTGCGCCTCGATGGACGTATCGGCGCTTCGAAGGGCACATTCATTGTCAACAACACGACACAGTATGTCAAACTTTCTGTAGGGATAAATGACAAGCGCGATCTCGGAAAGTCTCCTGGTAAGCGCAAAACACTGCTCGATGTCGGGATGATTTCGACTGGCTATCTCGCTTATGCGGAAGGGCAGGCTCTCGGCCCGCGCCCGGTCGACGGAGTGATTTGTCAGGTTTTCCGCATCAGCTATAAAGATAAAAGCCTTGATACATCCCATCGTATCGTCTGGATCGATCCGAAAACGAAGGTGACACTGAAACGCGAAGAGTACAGTCAGAAGGGCAAACTGAACGCGACTTTCTACTATAAAGAGCCGAAAGAGGTTGCGCCTGGGATCTGGTTCCCCACGCGGATAGAAGTGTATAATAATGAGGGTCAGAAAGCGGGTGAGACGAGCTACAGCAACACGAAAGTGAACCAGGGATTGAGCGACAGCCTTTTCCGTCTATGAAGTTTCCCTACGTGAAGCAAATGCTGCTTCTCGATCGTTTTTCGCGCGATTTATCGTCTTCTTCGCTGCTCGTAACGCCCGGTATTCGAAATGAATGCGGGGCGTTTTTTGCCGTTCTTCCTGTCTGCTCGCTAATCTCCGGAACGCGAACTGCCTCGCTGTACGTCATTGAATTACGTCACTGCATAAGGCGTTGACTGTCAAACGAACTCATCCAAGAAATTAGAGTGTGACGACGATCTATTATTTCGCTTCACACTTAATCTTGTACCGGGTATGATTAGGTACGTTTGAATGGATACTGAACGACATTGTAGTGAAGGAGGGGACAAATGCCCGGCCAATTGCCCACTAAACTGCCCGGACCAAAGGGCTTCTGGAATATACTCAAAAGTGTCTCTGCTGCTGAGATCGCGCGTGAAGCGAACCGCCCGCTAAGCATCGCAATCGTCGGCGATAAAGCGGATCGCGAGGAAGCGCTTCGGATGCTGATGCATAAGGAGGACGCGTCACATTCGAAAGCATTGGAAACGACGCTCGCACTGCCAGAAACGCCCTTCATTCAGTTTTTCGACTCGATGACGGAGGAGGCGGGTTTTCCGCGCACTAACGACATCTATGATTTCGTCCTTGATACCGGTATTGGACGTGAGGGCTCGCCGGAAGGCACTCTCGTCTATTCGATCCCCGAACTGGGAGGATGGACGTCTACCCTGGAGCGCGTCCTCGATGACAAGCCGGAGCTAATGCTCGCGTTGGCACGAAACTTCCCTGTGCTGCGGCGTAAAGTTTCCGAACGCATTATTACGCAGACTGCGTCCGCCAACGCCCAATTTTCGCTGCTCACCGGCATCGTCGCTGCGTTTCCGTTGACCGAAATAATCGGACTACCGACAAGCGCGATCTCAGACATCATTGTGCTGACGAAGAATCAGGCGATGATGGTTCTGCGACTTGCCGCAATTCATGGGCTTGAGGTCGATTACAAAAGCCGTTTCAAAGAACTGGCGCCGGTAATCGGGAACGCATTTGGATGGCGGGCAATTGCTCGCGAACTCGTCTCGGTTATTCCGCTCGGCTTTGTGTTCAAAGCGACGATCGCCTACGCGGGCACGGTGACGGTCGGTAAAGCCGCTCAGTACTATTATGAAACGGGCAGCCAGATCACGGCGACGCAAGCCCGCAAACTCTATCAGGAAGCTTTCGCCTCCTCACGCAGCAAAGTGCGATCGCTGGCAGATTCAATGCGGCGTGGTCGCGGCAAAGGTAAAGTAGAGACAGCGGAGGGGACTGGCGGTAAACGTTCTCGAACCGCAATAGCCTCAGAGAAAGATGATTTCTTGATCGAACCAACGCCGCAGGAAGAAAACGAATTGACCGATCGGTACGAATCGATATTGATACCGGTGGACAAAACAGAAAAGCACTTATCGGAGGCTGCGCCCATCGAGTAGTCCCGGATATACACCTCATACCAATGCTCTCGCCGGAAGCTTCGGTAACAGGAGGCTACAGAACCGTCATCCGTTGCGTTAAACCTGAGACGTCGGGCTTTGCAGCTCCATACCGGGGTTTAATCTCCGCAAGTTTTTACACTGTTGCCACAGGTGAGAAAGGAACTGGAAGGAGAGGGAGCCCGGAGTGAGATCGCTAGAGACACAAAAATACCCCCGCTCATGTTATTGAAACAAGAGCGGGGGCTGCCATTTTGAACACGGAACCAGTCATGGATTCTAGGCGTCGGCTTTGACCTCGTCCTCAGCGTCTTCATCCAGCTTCATTGCATCCGTCATCGCATCATCGAAATCGCCGAGGCTAGCGAAAACGCTCTCCATCAGCTTATCGTCTTCAGTTGTGTCGCCATCCGAGGCAATGGCTCTATTCAGATCAACTTCCTCCTGGAAGCCTTCTCTTGGTAGAATCTCCAGTCGCTCCGGCGCACGCTGTATCGGGAGAATGTCGTCTTCCTCGTCGATTATCGGGAGGAGACGATCGGAATCGCGTTTGACCGGCTCGACGATCAGCGGCACACCGTCCGGCGTTGCGAGTTCGAGGCTCCGATAGGCGGGAAGTCCCGTACCGGCCGGGATCAGGCGTCCGATGATCACGTTTTCTTTCAGCCCGACCAGTTCGTCCTTCTTACCGCGCACTGCCGCTTCGGTCAGCACACGGGTCGTTTTCTGGAACGAGGCGGCGGAGAGGAAACTCTCAGTCGCTAGGGATGCTTCAGTGATACCGAGCAGCACCCAGTCGGCGGTTGCTTCCTGACCCGGAATTGGTGTGTTGCGTACGCGGGTGTTCTCGTCCTCGAACACGAACTTGTCGACGATCTGACCCGGCAGGAACCGGCTGTCGCCAGGATGGCGTACTTTGCGCTTGCGGAGCATTTGCCGGACGATGACCTCGACGTGCTTATCGTTGATATCGACGCCCTGGCTCTTATAAACACGCTGGATTTCGCGTACCAGGTAATCCTGAACGCCGCGTGTGCCCTGCAGTTCCAGTACCTTTTGCGGATCGAGCGGACCCTCCGTCAGACGGTCACCGGGATGCAGCTCCTGTCCCAGTTCCACCTCGAGGTCGCCGCGATAGGGAACCATAAAGACCTTGCGTAGGAGCAGTGTCTTCATGCCCATCTGAACGATCTTGCGCAGGTGCTTGTCGGTGATCTGCTCGTTCGCGTTGACCAAAACTTCGCCGCTTTCGTCCAGAATGTTCTCGGCGGCGATAGCGTCTGTGCCGAGTCCCTGATGCGACAGCGCGTCGTTCAGTTCGACATGCGTATGGATTACGACATTTCGCAGACCCTTGCTTTCGATTCCGGCGACGGTACCCGAAAGTTCGGTGACGATCGCCTGACCTTTCGGCTTACGCGCTTCGAAGAGCTCCACGACGCGGAGCAGTCCGCCGACCTCGTCTTCGAGCACCTTCAGCACCGCCTGGATCGAACGGTTTTTCTCGCGCTCGGTTCCTTCCGCCTGATCGAGGTTTACGAAGCCGCTGCGAATGTCGTTATGCAGTTCGCGCAGTGTGCTCTGCCGTTTCTGCTTGACGTTCGCGACGCCGGTAAGGGTAACGCCTGCGACGCCTCCAGTATGGAAGGTACGCATCGTTAGCTGAGTGCCGGGTTCGCCGATCGACTGTGCTGCGATAATGCCTGTGGCCACGCCGATATCGACGAGCCGCCCGTTGGCTAGATCACGCCCATAGCACTTGGCGCAGACACCCTGGCGCAGTTCGCAGGTCAGCACCGAGCGAACATGCAATGTCATCGAGGTCGTGATATCGTAGAGGCTCTCTGCCGCTTTGTAGCTGCCGTCCGGACGGCGCAACGCGTTGGCGCGACGCACGTTTTTGGCGAGAAGCGCGAGCGCATCGGCGCGTGTGAACGCATCGCCTTTCTGCGCCAGCACTTCACCATTCTCAGCCGACACGATGTCATCGAGCGTGATACGGTAGTCATCGAGCGATCTTGCAACCGCATCGGCGATGTCTTCGTTCGCAGGAGACAGAACCTCTCCGGTCAGCGGATTGACGACATCTGCCGTCGGATAGCGTCCCTTGACGCGATCGGACAGCGGTTCGAGCACTTCGCCGCTCTCCAGAATCTCGCGGACCGTAACGCCCTGTGTCGTGCCGCAGTCCGTGTCGCGTACGATCACGTCCTGTGCTACGTCCACCAGCCGGCGCGTCAGATAACCTGCGTCTGCGGTTCGCAGCGCGGTATCCGCCATACCCTTACGGGCTCCGTGCGTCGAAACGAAGAACTCCAGAACGTTCAAACCTTCGTGGAAGTTCGACTTGATCGGCAGTTCCTCGATCAGGTTACCGAACGGGTCGGACATCAGTCCGCGCATTCCCGACAACTGCGTCACCTGCCGTTTGGAGCCTCGTGCTCCGGAGTCGGTGATGATATAGATCGGGTTGTACTGATCAATGCCGTCCATGATTGCGTCCGCGACGCTCTCCGAAGCCGTCAGCCAGGTCGTCAGAACGCGCGATTTACGCTCCATCGGGGTCAGAACGCCGCGATTGTACTGCTGGTTGGTGCGGCGAACGTCCTCTTCCGCTTTGTGTATGATCTGGTCGCGCTTGCCGGGGATCGCCATATCCGTCATCGCGATCGTGACTCCGCCCTTCATCGCGTACTTAAAGCCGATCGCTTTCAGTTCGTCGAGGAAGTTGATCGTCCACTCTTTGCCATGCGTCTCATAGACGTCAGACACGACTTCGCCAACACCCTTTTTATTGAGCGTCTTAAAGAGATACTTGTCGGTATAGAGCAGGCGTTCCGGCAGTATTTGGTTGAATATCAGCCGTCCTACGGTCGTGTACTTGGAGGTATCGACCGCGCCGAGTTTGTTGAGCGGCATCTCACCGTTTTCGGTGCGCTGTCCGCCGATCACTTCGAGCCGAACTTCCGAATCCGCATCGAAACTGAGGCGGTGCGGCAGACGCACGCGGATCGGATCGTGAATGTCGATCTCGTCGATATGGTACGCGAGCATCGCCTCTTCGGGGCTTCCGAAGACGACGTCACGCGGAAGTTCGCCGACTTTCAGATCCCGCATCATCGTCAGGTAGTAGCAGCCGAGAATGATGTCCTGCACCGGCGCAACGATCGGTCCGCCGTTTGCGGGGCTGAACAGGTTGTGCGACGAGAGCATCAAGATTCGCGCTTCTGCCTGCGCGTAAGACGAAAGCGGGACGTGAACCGCCATCTGGTCGCCGTCGAAGTCGGCATTGAAGGCGTGGCAAACCAACGGATGCACCTGGATCGCCTTGCCATCGACGAGGATCGGCTCGAACGCCTGAATCCCGAGGCGGTGCAGGGTAGGGGCACGGTTCAGGAGCACAGGATGCTCACGAATGACCTCTTCGAGTGCGTCCCATACCTCCGGCTTCATCTTGTCGATCATGCGTTTGGCGGTCTTGATGTTGCTCGTATAGCCGCGCTCGACGAGCGTTTTCATCACGAACGGCTTGAACAGCTCAAGAGCCATCTCTTTCGGCAGACCGCACTGATGCAACTTGAGGTGCGGGCCGACAACGATTACGGAACGACCGGAATAGTCGACGCGCTTTCCAAGCAGGTTCTTGCGGAAGCGGCCTTCCTTACCCTTCAGCATATCCGAAAGCGACTTCAGCGCGCGGTTGTTGCTGCCGACGACCGGGCGTGTGCGGCGTCCATTGTCGATCAGCGCGTCTACCGCTTCCTGAAGCAGCCGTTTTTCGTGATTCACGATGCTTTCGGGAGCGCGGATTTCCGTGATCTTTTTGAGCCGGTTGTTTCGGTTGATGATTCTGCGGTACAGGTCGTTCAGGTCGGACGTCGCGAAACGTCCGCCATCGAGCTGCACCATCGGGCGCAGTTCGGGCGAAATGACCGGAACTGCGTCGAGGATCATCCATTCCGGACGCGCTTTCGAGGCAAGAAACGCTTCGGCGATTTCGAGACGTTTGATCGCCCGAATACGCTTCGGTCCCTGCGTGTTGGCGACTTCGTTGCGCAATTCACGCGCCATTTTGTCGAGATCGACTTCGAGCAGAAGTTCCTTGACCGCCGCGCCGCCGAGACCGGCACGGATCACGTCGTTATAGTCGAGACCCAGTCGGCGTGAAATAACCTCGACGAGACGTTCGATCGCGCGGAACTGATCCTCGGTGATCAACTGGCGCTTCTCGATTTTTTCGAGCAGCAGCAGCGATGCTTCAAGTTCGTCCATGCGCTCCTGAGCGTCTTTTTCTTCCTGCTTGATACGCTCGATCAGGTACGCCTGTTTGTGAGCGATGGTATCTTCATCCCAATGCTCTATCCGGTATTCGTCGATAGCC
The DNA here is from genome assembly GCA_038216735.1 of Chthonomonadales bacterium. Lineage (GTDB taxonomy): Bacteria > Armatimonadota > Chthonomonadetes > Chthonomonadales > Chthonomonadaceae > JBBQPY01. The sequence continues at coordinate 16,956 of JBBQPY010000049.1, read as the reverse complement.
TCTTCGTCGAGTTCCTCTTCGACCGCTTCGGCTTCATCGTCTTCGGACTCGATGATTTCCGGCGCGATCGGAGCGTCACGGTGTTCTTTCGCTTCCTTATTGAACTCCATCTGGAGGCGTTCGGAAATGCCCGCCTTGTCCAAAATTATCTCTTCCGTCTCTTCGAGAACGGCGGAGCGAATGTCGGAAAGATCGGCATTAATGCGTGCGCGATCGACGGCGGTCACGATATAGGAGGCGAAATAAAGCACTTTTTCAAGCGGTCGCGGGCTCATGTCGAGCACGAGGGCGAGCGGACTTGGAACGCCCTTGAGATACCAGATATGGCAGACGGGCGCGGCGAGTTCGATGTGACCCATGCGCTCGCGGCGCACTTTACTTCGGGTGACCTCAACGCCGCATCTATCGCAAACGATGCCTTTATATTTAACCTTCTTATATCGGCCGCAATGGCACTCCCAGTCCTTCACCGGACCGAAGATTCGCTCGCAGAACAAACCGTCGCGCTCGGGCTTGAACGTACGGTAGTTGATCGTTTCCGGCTTTTTGACTTCACCGTACGACCAGGAGCGGATCTCTTCCGGGGAGGCGATGCCGATGCGGATTTTGGAGAACATACTGGCGTCAGTCATTCTTACTATTCCTCTCCAGTAACCCGAAGACATAATGTATGCGGGCTCAATCGACAAATCAAAAAACGTAGCGACAGGAAGACGCAGCCCGCGCAGGCGGGCTTTGCATCTCCAGACCGGGACTTCAGTCCCGAATATCAATTCAATCTTTGACCGAGGATTCGCCCCATGTCAATATAACCTCGTGGGAACCTAGACGAGCGGCTCGTCGCCGGTAATGCGCAGAGTTTTCTGCTGGCGGCGCGCGGCGGCTTTGACCGGGTCTTCGTGCGGATCGATGTCCTCGTCGCGGTCGCGAAGGTCGATCTCTCTGTCCTGTTCGTCAAGAACAGTGACTTTGAGCGCCAGACTCTGCAGCTCGTTGACCAGAATCTTGAACGATTCCGGCACACCTGGCTCCATCATCGGCTCGCCCTTGACGATCGCTTCGTACGTTTTGACACGCCCGAGCACGTCATCCGACTTGACCGTGAGCATCTCCTGAAGCGTGTAGGCAGCGCCATACGCCTGCAGTGCCCAGCACTCCATCTCTCCGAGTCGCTGTCCGCCGAACTGCGCTTTGCCGCCGAGTGGCTGCTGCGTAACCAGCGAGTAGGGTCCCGTCGAGCGAGCATGGATTTTGTCATCCACAAGGTGTGCGAGTTTGAGCATATAGATCACACCAACCGTGATCGGCATGTTGAACGTTTCGCCGGTCAGACCATCGCGCAGGATCGATTTGCCGGACTTCGGATCAAACCCTGCACGCGCCCAGCAGTTCTTATGGATCAGAGCAAGCACATGGTCAATGTCGTAGCCATCGGGAACCGGAGTTCCCTCAGCGATGGCGACGGCAAGCGAACTCTCGTAGGCATCGTCACGGCTGTCCTCCGCGGCGGCGATCATCGAGGTTCCATTCCCATTGCCCGCTTCGAGTTCACGTGCAACAGGCGATACCACAGGCGGGGCCGCGACGATACGGGCGATCCGCTCCAGTTGACGCGCATCGAGCCCATTCAGGCTTTCACGCACCACTTCGAGCATCTCCTCAGCGGTCTGCTCTTCAGTGAACTGAATGCCGAGACGCAGTTCGCTGTTGACGTAGTTCTCGAGTGTACGGTGGCGGAAGTGCGCTCCAAGCCGCTCCATCTGACCGACGATCTCTTTGTCAGTCGCCGCCTCAAAAGCCGGGTTGACAAACGTACAGTCCAGATGCCGTCCGACATAGCCGAGGTGCGTTTCGAGTATCTGACCGATGTTCATTCGCGACGGTACGCCAAGCGGGTTCAGAACGATATCGACTGGCGTTCCATCCGGCAGGAAGGGCATGTCCTCGGCAGGCAGGATTTTGGAGATCACGCCTTTATTGCCGTGACGCCCCGCCATCTTGTCGCCTTCCATGATTTTGCGCTTCTGCGCGACATAGACGCGAACCGACATATTCACGCCTGCGTTCAATTCGTCCGCAGGCAGGCGCAGCAGTTCGCCATCTTCCATATCGCGTACCGAAGGATCGGGTCGTTTGCAGAAGTTGTAGATCTGCTTGTCCCGTGAGCCCTGGTACTTGAAGCGACTGAACACTTTGACATCGACGACACGTCCGCCATTACCGTGCGGAACGCGCTGCGACACGTCTCTCGTCTCTTCCGCTTTCTTGCCGAAGATCGCGATTATCAGGCGCTCTTCCGCTGTCAGCTCGCCCTGGCCCTTTGGCGCGACCTTGCCGACCAGAATGTCTTCCGGCCGCACTTCGGCGCCGACACGCACGACACCGTCCGCGTCAAGGTCTTTGAGCATGTCCTCGCCGATGTTCGGAATGTCTCGCGTGATCTCTTCCGGTCCCAGTTTCGTATCACGGGCTTCGCTGTCGAACTCCTCGATATGAATCGAGGTGAAAACGTCGTCCTTAACCAGTCGCTCTGAGAGCAGAATCGCGTCCTCATAGTTGTATCCGCCCCACGGCATAAACGCGACGAGCACGTTCTGACCGAGCGCGAGCTCGCCCTGATCGGTGCAAGGCCCGTCGGTAAGCACCTGTCCCTGCCGGACGCGCTGTCCTTTGTTCACGATCGGGCGCTGTGTGATACAGGTCGAGTTGTTCGAGCGCAGCAGATTGATCAGCCGGTAGCTGTCGATTCGCCCGTCGTCTGTAGTAACGTCCACCTGCTGTGCCGTAACGCGGGTGATGACGCCGGAACGCCGCGCAATTATCACCGCACCGGAGTCGCGTGCCGAACGCCGCTCCATGCCCGTTTTGACGAGTGGAGCATCGGGGCGCAGTGTCGGAACCGCCTGCCGCTGCATGTTCGCGCCCATCAGCGCACGTGTCGCCTCGTCGTTTTCGATGAACGGGATCATCGCGGTGGCGATCGAGATCAGCTGAACCGGAGCAACGTCCATGTACTGCACTTTGGTCGGCTTGACGACCGGATAGCCCTCTTCGAAGCGCACCTGAATCGTCTCTTCGACGAAATGGTTCGTCTCGTCGAGCTTCAGGTTGGCGGGCGCGATGTAGAATTTATGATCTACGTCCGCCGTCATCCACTCGATATCGTCGCTGACCAGACCGTCCTTCACCTTACGATAAGGGGTCTCGAGGAAGCCGAACTCATCGACGCGCCCGTAGACCGCCATCGAACCAATCAGGCCGATGTTCGGACCTTCCGGCGTTTCGATCGGGCAGATACGCCCGTAGTGGCTGTGGTGAACGTCGCGAACTTCGAGCTTCGCACTCTGGCGGGACAGACCCCCCGGTCCGAGCGCGGAGAGACGTCGTTTTGCGGTCAGCTCCGCGAGCGGATTCGTCTGATCCATGAACTGCGACAGCTGTGAAGAGCCGAAGAAGCTCTTGATACTTGCCGAGATCGGTTTGACCGACAGGATCACCTGCGGGATGATGTTGTCGTTGTCGAGGCTGGTCATGCGCTCTTTGGCGACTTTTTCCATGCGCAGGAAGCCCATACGCAATTGCGAAGAGAGCAGTTCGCCAACGCTGCGGACGCGCTTGTTCTCGAGGTGGTCGATGTCGTCGGTCGAGACGCCGTTGACTGCGTGACCCTCGGCATCGACGCCTTCGCCGATATTCAGGTTGATGATGTAGCGCAGGATGCTGATAAGGTCTTCTTTGGTCAGGGAGCGCGCCGAGAGCGGCATTTTCGTTCCCAGTTTTTTGTTGACCTTGAAGCGTCCGACCTTCGCCATGTCGTAGCGTCGCGCATCGAAGAAGATCGACTGCACGAGGTTGCGCGCTGAATCGATCGTTGCCGGATCGCCGGGTCGAATCTTCTTGTAGATGTCGAGCAAGGCGGAACTGGTGTCTGTCGCCACGTCCTGCTCAATCGTCGCCGCAACATAGTGATTCACGTCGAGGATTTCGAGAGTCGGCAGTTTGAGCTTGACGATCGCGTTGGCAGTCGTCTTGTCGGCGATCAGCCCGTAGGATTTCGCGAGCACTTTGCCGTTGTCATCGACGATGTCCTCGACCGGACGCTTGTGCAAAATCATCTCGGCGGTCGGATTTTCGATCGTGACGCGTGTCGAGAACATATCGATCATATCGCGCGAAGAATCGGTGCGCGAGTAGAGGCGGATGACGGTCTTGTCGCCGATCCTCTCTGCGATACCCTTCAGGAACTCCTCGGTCGCGAGCGTGTCGACTTCGCCGATCACTTCGCCGGTTTTTTTGTCGACGATCGGTTCGAACAGGCGCATAGCCACGAAGAAGTCTTTGTGGACTTCCGAGCTTTTCATTTTGCCGAGTTCATCGAGTATCGGAACCGTTTTATAGATCCAGTGTCGTTCCAGCACTTCACGAATCGTCATTTCGACGGGAGCTTTTGCCTGCGGGAACGCTTCGAGTGCGCGCAGCAGGGTCGTCAGCGGGAACTTGCGTGTCTGCCCGATACGGACCGTGACCAGTCCGGTGGCGTCGGTCTCGACATCGAGCCAGGCGCCTTCCTGCGGGATGATCGTTGCGAAGAACAGTTCGCGTCCGGAGAAGTCGAGCGTGTCCTTAAAGTAGACGCCGGGAGAACGTGCCAACTGACTGACGACGACGCGCTCGGCGCCATTGATGATGAACGTGCCTTTGTCCGTCATCAGCGGCAGATCGCCAAGATAAACTTCGCTTTCGATCTCTTCTTTATTCGCCTGTTTGAGCAGGACTTTGGCTTTGATCGGCGACTCGAAGGTCATGTCGCGGTCGCGGCAGTCCTCGATCGAATATTTCGGCTCGCCGAGTGTAAAATCGGTTAGCGAGATGGATGTGTTACCGGTAAAATCGTGGATTGGTGAGAAGCTCTCAAACAGTTCCTGCAAACCTTCTTGTAGAAACCATCGGTACGAATCGAGCTGGAGTTCAACGAGGTTAGGAATATCGACTACGTGGCGAACTTGCTTGGTGGGACCCTGGATTTCCTTCATTAAAAAGCCTCCGGAAAGCGCGCGGAAAGGTTCGATCTGACGCCGAATTTGTGCCGGTAAGGTACCGTCGGTTTTCCTACGCACGAACAGTTATCTTACCACAAATGTGCGCCTACTGTCAAGCGCGTTTTGTGTGCAGCGATGGATCAAACGAGCAAAAATAGTTTTCGGCTTAGGACACAATGACCCTCGCGATTCCTGCCGTCGCGAGGGTCTGGTAACTTTTTGATTTTGATTGTGGATTGCTGGAAAACTTATTGGGCAGTGACCTGTGCGGGGTCGACGACTGTCAGCCCTTTGTAGCGAGCAAAATGAACGCCATTGAAAGTCAGAATATGCGCGATTCCATGTGCCTGCATCGCTGCGACGAGTCTGGCGTCATGTGCCGAAATGCCCAGAATTTCAGTGCGTAGGCAGAGGATTTGCCAGCGCATGACTAAGTCAGGTGGATCGGGACGCAAGCGGAAAACTTCATTTATACTCGCAACATGATCTTATTCTCTGGCAGTGTTCTGAGCAGTGATGGCTACACTATCTATACGTGGAATTGAAGCGAGACTACGCCCGACGAGTAGAGGGCGTCCAACAAATGTTTTGCGTGGCAGTCAGCCCTCATCCCAACCTTTCTCTCTGCCAGTCGTACCTCCTTAGGGCGAATAACGTGTTAGCAGAATTAGCTACTCATGAATCAAGACAGTTGCGGCAAGTCGATGAGCGTTACTCGCTGTTGCAATTTCAAGCACCTGAGAGATATCTGCATATCTTGCCTATTCTGTCTTTTCCTATCCCTCAGGCATTCGAGACTGACAGGGAGAAGGGGATTAGAGGACTAGAGCAAATCCTACGGGGTAGAGGGGTTGTTTCCTGCTGGCTTCTCGGCGACATTATAGCGGTTCATCGCGTTCTCGAAGCCCTCTTTGAGGGCGTATTCGACGGCATCCGCGGCGACCTGATAGGCGATCTGGATTATCTCCTGCTCCTCTTTGCGGAATTTAGACAGCACGTGCCCAACGAGCCCGCCTGGCTGCGCGCCGCCTACGCCAATGCGGATACGCGCTATCTCTCCCGTGCCCAGGTGCTGAATCACATTCTTAAGACCGTTCTGACCGCCGGCCGAACCTTTATAGCGCAGTCGCAACTGCCCGACCGGAAGCGCCACATCGTCGAGGATTACGAGTATGTCCTCGACTTCGATTTTATAGAAGCGCAGGATCGCCGCGACCGCCTCGCCCGACAGATTCATAAATGTCATCGGACGAGCGAGCAGTACTCGCTCGCCTGCAATCGTTCCGTCCCCAAAAACAGCTTTGAAATCCCGCTTTGCTACCGCGATGCTGTGTCGCTTAGCCAGTTCTGCGATGACTTCGAAGCCGACATTGTGCCGTGTTCCCGCATACTCCGCGCCTGGATTTCCGAGCCCCACAATCAGTTTCATACGCTCTCTAACTCTGAAAAATCGGCTTGGGTTGCTCTTGCGACGGTTGCATCATCCCGCGTACCACTTCGCGCAGCACGTCGAGCGCGAGATACTCGCCCGTTTTCGTGTCCTGATAATACCAGTGTTCCCATCCGTTACACGAAGGTTTGCCGAGACATTGTGCCGCAATTTTGTGGATCGAGCCGCGCAGTCCATTGCACACTAAGGTTGCATCGTCCTGCACACTGGCGAAATGCTCTGTGCGCCCGAGCCGGAGTTTCGCGCCCGCCGCCAGTAGATTATACTCCAGCAGCATCGCAAACGGAATCCTGATTTTGGGCGCATCGAGCGGTGCGGGCAGCATCTCTTCGGACATCAGCGGCGGCATCACGGCGGCGATACGCCGTTTCGCCAGTTCGACATAACTGGTCTCGCGTTCGATGCCGATAAATTTCCGTCGCAGCCGTTTTGCTACGGCACCGGTCGTTCCGGTGCCGAAGAATGGGTCGAGCACGACATCGCCAGGGTTGCTGCAGGCACGAATGATGCGGTGCAGCAGCGCTTCAGGCTTCTGTGTCGCGTGTGCCTTTTCCCCGTTTTCTTTCAGCCGTTCGTCGCCTGTGCAAAGCGGCATATGCCAGTCAGAGCGCATCTGCAAATCCTCGTTGCCCGCTTTGAGACACTTGTAATTGAACGTATAGCGCTTCTGGGACTCGGACTTCTTCGCCCACAGCAGCGTTTCATGCGCGTTGCAGAAGCGGGTGCCGCGAAAATTGGGCATCGGATTCGACTTCGTCCACGTTATATCGTTGAGTATCCAGAAGCCGATGTTTTGCAGAATTGTGCCGACCCGATAGATGTTGTGATAAGAACCAATCACCCAGAGCGTACCGGTATCGGAGAGGACTTCTCGGCAGGCAGTCAGCCATTCCTCCGTGAAGCGGTCATACTCGGCAAATGAGGCGAACTTGTCCCAGTCATCGTTGACAGCATCGACATGTGTCAGGTTCGGCCGCCACAGGTCGTGCTTCAATTGAAGGTTGTAGGGCGGGTCGGCAAAAATTAGATCGACTGAACGCGGTGGCAGTGTTGCCAGCAGTTCACGACAATCTCCCTGCAATATCTGATTGATTGGCAGCGGTCGTTCGAGTCTGCTGAGATCATGGTTATTCGAGACGGAATCTAGGTATGTCGTGCGGCTTCGGGCACGTGATTTGGAAGTTTTGGTCATGGATATCTCAGGTGGTAAGCGATCACTATGGACAGGCGGTTTAGACTTGCAGCACCTTGCAGTTCCGCAAAGTTCACCGCCGAATCAGCAGTTTCCTGCCGGACAATTCGCAATATATCTGTCGGCAAGTAGCAAAGAGTTATTCCTGCTGACTCGGAATGGCGATAGGTGATTCTTATTGATTCTCATTGACTCCCGCTGTCAGTCATGAATCAACAATTTATTTTTGTAAATAATGTCCACAAAATGTAGAATCGTGAAAACAATCGCTCGCTCGCACCGTCAAAAGCGAATAGGAGACAAATGTAAGAGTGTTGCTTGTGCGGACATGTTTGAATGGTGACCACGAAGGAGTGACTGTGCCATGCAAAATCTCTCTCTCAATCCATCCTGGCTCGACAAGGCGGAGTATCCGTTCGAAGCGCAGTTTCTGAAGGTAAAGGGCGGTAGAATGCACTACATCGATGTCGGACGAGGTCCGACGATCGTGTTCGTGCATGGCACTCCGACATGGTCGTTCCTGTTCCGCGATCTGATCAAGGAGCTGTCTAAAACGCACCGATGCATTGCGATGGATCATCTCGGCTTCGGCCTGTCAGATAAACCGGAGAAGTGGTCGTACAAACCGGAGGCGCACGCGGAGAATTTCGCTTCGTTGATGCAACATCTGAATCTAAAAGAGGTTACGCTTGTCGTTCACGACTATGGCGGGCCGATCGCGATTCCCTGGGCGATCGAGAATCCAGGGAAAGTGGCACGACTCGTGTTAATGAACACGTGGCTCTGGTCTTTGAAGGACGATAAGCGCCTTCAGAAGATCGACAAACTGCTGCGTGGAAGGATCGGCAAATTTCTGTATCTAAAGCTGAATGCCTCTCCGCGCTTCTTGATGAAGAAAGCGTACGGCGACCGCAGTCTGCTGACTCGGAAGATTCAGAAGCACTACACGTCTCCATTTCCTTCCGCGAGTACGCGGCATGGGCAACTGGTTCTCGGGCAGGAACTGGTTGGATCGAGCGACTGGTTCGAGAAGATGTGGCGTCAGCGAGAAGCGATCGAGAGCATTCCAACGCTGATCCTATGGGGGATGGACGATCCCTTTATCAATCACGAGATGCTGAACCGATGGCACAACTTCTTCAAGAATCAGCAAATGATTCGCTATACAGGGGTTGGTCACTTCGTACCGGAGGAGCAAAAAAAGCCGCTTGCCGCTTCGATTTTCGAATTCATCACCGGAAATCACATCCCCTTCAAGGTCGAAGAAGAGAAAATCTTGGACTCGGATACGGTTGTTACGCTACGATAATAATGTCTCTACAGACGGCATTTGTCGCTCTTAATGAGTTTTGGTCAGGATGAAGCACGTTCTACGCGAAGTAGAACGTGCTTCATCTGGTAGCGGAGTGGGGTAGGGGGAGGAGTGATGGCAATCCATGCACCTGCAGTTGAGACTATACTGCGTGTGTCAGGGGCAGATTAGAGGCGTTCATGAGATAGAGATCGACTCCTCGTGCCGCTTCTCGCCCTTCGGCAATCGCCCAGACGATGAGGGATTGACCGCGTCGCATATCGCCGCAGGCAAAGACGCCTGGCACACTGGTCGCGTAGTGCTTGTCGGCTTTGACGTTGCCGCGTGGGTCGAACTCGACGCCGAGGTCGGTCAGCAATCCCTCTTTTTGCGGATGCAGAAAGCCGAGAGCTAGCAGCACGAGATCGGTTTCGATCTCGAACTCGGAGCCGGGAACTTCTTCCATTTTGCGGCGACCATCTGCATCGGGAGCAGACCATTCGACTCGTATACCGTGCAGCTTCGTGACTTTGCCGTTTTCTCCCGAAAACTTGACCGTGTTGATACTCCAGTCCCGATTGCCTCCCTCTTCATGCGCAGCGGAGGTTCGCAGGATCATTGGATAGCGCGGCCAGGGCATTGTCTCGTCGCGTGAAGAGGGTGGTTTCGGCATGATCTCGAACTGATAGACTTCGGTCGCGCCCTGCCGATGCGCGGTTCCGAGACAGTCCGCGCCAGTATCTCCTCCGCCGAGAATTACCACTTTCTTGCCTGACGCCGTGCGCTGCGGGATGTCCGCCTGCCAGGTTCCGGCGACTTTCTTATTTTGCTGGGGCAGAAATTCCATTGCGAAATGAACGCCGTCCAGCTCGCGCCCCGGCACCGGGATATCGCGAGGCTTGGTCGAGCCGCCGGCCAGCATCACTGCGTCGAACTGCGACCTCAGCTCTTCTGCCGTCACATCGATTCCCACATTCACACCCGTTCGAAAAGTGACGCCCTCCAACTCCATCTGCTTCACGCGCCGGTCGATCACCCATTTCTCCATTTTGAAATCGGGTATGCCATAACGCAGTAGACCGCCAACCTTATCATCGCGTTCGAACACAGTCACAGTGTGCCCTGCACGGTTGAGCTGTTGTGCTGCCGCCAGCCCCGAAGGACCCGAACCAACGACCGCGACCGTTTTGCCGGTGCGAAACTCGGGCGGCTCAGGTGTAATCCAACCTTCTGCCCAGCCACGCATCGCCAGAGACTCTTCGATGCGGCGGATCGCGACCGGGTCCTGGTTGATGCCCAGCACACACGACGCCTCACAGGGAGCGGGACAGAGCTTACCGGTAAATTCTGGGAAATTATTGGTGGCATGGAGTTCGGCAAGCGCCTCTTTCCAGCGTCCACGATAGGTCAGGTCGTTCCAATCCGGAATGATATTGCCGAGCGGGCAGCCCTGATGGCAGAACGGAATGCCGCAGTCCATGCACCTCGCCGCCTGTCTCTGAAGCTTGTCGTCGGGGAACTCCTCATAAAACTCGATCCAGTCGAGTTTACGTTCTTCGATCGAGCGTCGCGGCGGCAGTTCCCGCCCATACTTCAAAAACCCTTTTGGGTCGGCCATCTTATTTTCCTGTTTTCCGAGTTGTCGATCACACGTGATGTGCAGTCAAACCCATTTTTGCTTTCGCTTCCGAGAAGGGCGATGGGTTCCTCCACTGCGCCTTAGCGTTCCCTTCCAACCAGGCGGGGAGCACTCTCTCCTCCGCGTATGCTCGTTCTTTTGATGAGTGGTTATGGGGGCAAATTGTTACGATTTGCCATACACGGGGATGAGCGCACCGCTGATATCGCGTGCCGAATCGGAAGCGAGGAAGGCGATCACATCGGCGATCGAGCCTGGTGTCACCCATTTCGACGGATCGGCGTCGGGCATCGATTTGCGATTCGCAGGCGTGTCAATGGTACTCGGCAGCACGGCGTTTACGGTGATATTACGGTCGTGCAGTTCTGCCGCCATCGATTCCGTCAGGTTCAAAACAGCGGCTTTCGAGGCGCTGTACGCCGCCATATTCGCGACTCCAGCCAGTCCGGCACGCGCTCCGACATTGATGATACGTCCGGGCTTTCCCAATGCGACCATATATTTCGCGACTGCCGCGCTGAGCAGAAACGCAGTTTTGACATTCACGTTGAGCATCGAATCCAGATCGGTCGGGTTCATCGCATGGACAGGTCCGCTAAAAACGAATGCTCCCGCGACATTCACCAGGATATCGATGCCGCCCAGTCCCTCCACGATCGAAGTCACAGCCGTTTCGATTGCCACACTGTCCGTCAAATCCACGGTTTGGTAAAATCCGCCGAGTTCCGCAGTCAGCCTCTGGAGCGGCTCTTCCGACCTGTCGAGCAGAGCAAGGCGTACGCCATCTTGATGGAGTCGTCTCGCTACCGCCGCGCCGAGCGAACCGCCCGCCCCCGTGACGACTGCTAATTTCCCATTTATTTCTGAGTACAACCTCTGCTCCTTCACAACCAACAAGACCAACAAAGTCGATTGCGTTAAGCGCTTCCACCAGCGGTCGCGAGTTCCGCCTGTACGCGGCGATATTCGACTGAGACAACTTTGACAAACTGTGGCAGAGTCACCTCCCAGTTCTGCAGTAGGTACGAGGCGCGGTCGCTTCGGGTGTAGTGCTGGTGATTCTCGATCAATTCCCGCAAACGGGTGATATCGCGCTCATCCCGCACCGATTCCAGTTCGATCGAGCCGTAACCCAGGTTGCAGCGTGAGCGGAACGCACCATCCTCATCCCAGACGAACGCCTCGCCACCGCTCATGCCGGCCGCGAAATTGCGGCCCGTTTTGCCGAGCACGACGATGATGCCGCCCGTCATATATTCACAGCCATGATCACCCGTACCCTCGACGACCGCCGTCGCGCCGCTGTTGCGGACAGCAAACCGTTCGCCGACCATTCCGCGGAGATAGACTTCGCCGCCCGTCGCTCCGTACAGCAACGTGTTGCCAGCGATGATATTTTTTGCCGGATCGAAGGGCGATTTTTTCGGAGGATAGACGACGATTCGTCCGCCTGATATACCTTTTCCGAGATAATCGTTCGCGTCACCTTCGAGGGTCATCATAATTCCGTTGGCAAGAAACGCACCAAACGACTGCCCCGCAGACCCAGTGAATTTCAGCCGAATAGTGTTGTCCGGCAGACCCGATTCGCCGTACTTAAGCGCGATGCGCCCGCTGAGCATCGTGCCGACAGTACGGTTACGATTATATATCGGGAGCTCAACGCCAACGGGCAACCCGCGCTCGATTGCTCCCTGAGAAAGTTCGATCAAATGATAGTCGAGCGCATCTTCAAGCCCGTGATCCTGCTTCATCACGCAGCGGATCGCAGGCTGTTTGATTGTCCCATCTGAGCCTGGAATGCTGTTAGAATACGGTTCGACGAGCAGAGGGGAAAGGTCGAGACCCTTCGCTTTCCAGTGCGCGACGACCTGAGAAGTCTCAAGCATATCGACACGCCCAACCATCTCATCGACGGTGCGGAACCCGAGAGATGCCATAATTTCGCGCAGCTCCTGAGCAACGAAAAAGAAGAAATTAACCACGTTCTCCGGCTGACCGGCGAACCGCTCGCGGAGAATCGGGTCCTGCGTGGCGATGCCGACTGGACACGTGCCGAGGTGGCAGACGCGCATCATGATACAGCCGAGCGCTACCAGCGGCGCACTCGAAAACCCGAACTCCTCCGCGCCGAGCAGGGCCGCGATCGCGACATCCCGACCAGTTTTCAGCTGCCCGTCGGTCTGCACCCGCACCCGCCCCCGGAGGTCGTTTTTGACCAGAACCTGCTGTGTTTCCGCTAGCCCGAGCTCCCATGGAACGCCTGCATGCTTGATGCTTGAGACCGGTGACGCGCCGGTTCCGCCGTCATACCCGCTGATCAGGATGTGGTCGGCGTGCGCTTTAGCGACGCCTGCCGCAACGGTGCCGACACCGACTTCCGCCACCAGTTTGACCGAAATTCGCGCCGAGGGATTGACGTTCTTCAGGTCGAAAATCAACTGCGCCAGATCTTCGATCGAGTAGATATCGTGGTGCGGCGGCGGCGAAACGAGGGTGACGCCGGGAGTTGTGTGGCGAACGCGGGCGATATACTCGTCCACTTTATGCCCCATCAACTGACCGCCTTCACCGGGTTTCGCGCCCTGCGCCATTTTGATTTGCAGCTCATCCGCGTTGACAAGGTAGTGAGTCGTGACGCCGAATCGCGCCGAAGCGACCTGCTTGATTGCGCTGCGTCGACTGTCGCCGTTCGTGTCCGCAATATAACGAACGGGGTCTTCGCCGCCCTCGCCCGTATTCGATTTGCCACCGATACGGTTCATCGCGATTGCCAGCGTCTCATGTGCCTCACGGCTGATCGAGCCGAGTGACATCGCGCCCGTTACAAACCGCTTCACGATCTCACGGGCCTCCTCGACCTCTTCGATCGGAACTGGAGTCGCTTCTTTGAATTGCAGCATACTGCGGATCGTCGCCAGATGCTTGCTGTCATCGTTCGCGACAGCGGAAAACTCCTTGAAGTCCTTAAAGCTGCCGGTGCGCACCGCGTGCTGTAGTTTCGAGACCGTTTCCGGATTGTAGTGGTGATGCTCGCCGAATCGACGCCACTGGTACTGCCCGCCAGGATCGAGGTCGAAGCTCTCAGCTATTTTAGTTTTCGGGTAGGCGAAATTGTGACGTGCCATCGCCTCTCGCTGAATCTCCGCGAGCCCGATGCCGCCAAGACGCGATGGCGTTCCGGTAAAGTAACGCTGAACGAGTTCTTTGCCAAGCCCTACCGCCTCGAAAATCTGTGCGCCTCGATACGATTGCAGCGTCGAAATGCCCATTTTCGAGAACGTCTTCAGCAGTCCTTTGTTGATTGCTTTGATAAAGTTTTGTGCTGATTTGTCGGCAGTTAGATCGGCGGGGAGATAATTTTGACGCGCCATATCCGCTAGCGTCTCAAACACCAAATAGGGGTTGACTGCGCTCGCGCCATACCCGATCAACAGCGCGAAATGCATAACTTCTCGCGCTTCTCCGGACTCGACGATGATACCGGCTCGGGTGCGCGTTCCCTCTTTGACGAGATGATGGTGGATCGCAGACATGGCGAGCAGACTCGGGATTGGCACCGTGTCTTCGTTGATGCCGCGGTCCGAGAGGATCAAGAAGCTGTAGTCATCGGCGATCGCCCGCGATGCCGCCTGGCACAGATTTTCGAGCGCGGCTTCGAGCCCGTTCTCGCCGCTGTCGGTGAAGAACCACATCGGCAATGTGATCGCGCGGAAGTCCTCGGTGCGTATATGGCGGAGCTTTTCCAGCTCTTCATTCGTTATCACGGGCGAATCGAGACGGAGCATGCGCGCGTGCTGCGGCGATTCATCGAGCAGATTGCCGTCGCGCCCGATATAATCGACGAGCGACATCACGAGCTGTTCGCGGATGGGATCGATCGGCGGATTCGTGACCTGCGCGAAAAGCTGCTTGAAATAGTTGTACAGCAGCTGCGGTCGGTCGGAAAGCACGGCGAGAGGGGTGTCGGTGCCCATCGACCCGATCGCCTCTTCGCCCGACTGCGCCATCGGAGTCAGGAGTAGACGCAAATCTTCCAGCGTATAACCGAACACCTGCTGTCGAGACAACAGTGTGTCGGGATCGGGCGGAATCATCGGTTCATCCGCGCTCGGAATCTGAGTCAGGTCGATGCGGTTTTCTGCCAGCCACTGCTCGTAAGGGTGAGCGGCGCAGAGTTCGGCTTTGATCTCCTCGTCGCTGATAATGCGTCCCTGTTCTGTGTCGACGAGGAACATTTTGCCTGGCTGCAGTCGGCCTTTTTCGACGACTCTTGCGGGATCGATGTCGAGCACACCAGCCTCGGACGCCAGCACGACCATATCGTCGTCGGTGATCAGATAGCGCGCGGGGCGGAGTCCATTGCGATCGAGTATTGCGCCGATCGAGCGTCCATCCGTAAATGTGACTGCGGCGGGTCCATCCCACGGCTCCATCAGACAGGCGTGAAACTCGTAGAACGCCCGCTTTTCGGGACTCATCAAGGCATCGTTGCTCCACGCTTCAGGGATCAGCATCATCATCGCGTGCGGTAGGCTGCGCCCGGCGAGAGTTAGCAGTTCAACCGCGTTGTCGAGCGCTGCGGAGTCGCTCCCGGAGCGGTTGATCAGTGGCAGCAGTTTAGAGACATCCGCGCCGAAGACTTCCGAAGTGATGCTCTTTTCACGCGCCCGCATCCAGTTACGGTTGCCGCGCAGGGTGTTGATCTCGCCATTGTGCGCTATATAGCGGAATGGGTGGGCAAGGTCCCATGTCGGGAACGTGTTGGTCGAGAACCGCTGATGGACGAGCGCGAGCGAGGTGACGACACGGCTATCGGAAAGATCGGGGAAATAGGCGGCGATCTGCTCCGCCATCAGTAAACCTTTATATATGATTGTACGGCAGGAGAGGCTGTTGACGTAGAAATAGTTTTCCTGCGGCAGGTCGAGCTCAGCGACAGCATTTTGCAGGCGGCGGCGAATGATGAACAGTCGGCGCTCGAAGGCATCCTCGTCGCTGCAATTGGCTCCACGCTCGATGAACACCTGCCGAATGCGTGGTTCAACCGATCGCGCGAGGGCACCGATTTTGGTACTGTCGACCGGCACATCACGCCACCCGAGGATATTCTGACCTTCCTCGACGACTATCTCGGCAAAGGCAGATTCGTATTGAGCGCGTTCGGCTTCGTCGGAGGGCAGAAACAACATTCCCACACCGTAGCAGCCCGAGGCAGGAAGCACAATTCCCTGTGATTGCAGGACGTCGACAAAAAACTCGTGCGGGATTTGAAGCAGGATGCCCGCGCCATCGCCCGTCTCAGGGTCGCAGCCGCAGGCTCCTCTATGGGCAAGGTTTGCCAGGACGCCGAGCGCGTTGTCGATGATCGTATGGGATTTAACGCCTTTGATGCTCGCAACGAAGCCAACTCCACAGGCATCGTGTTCCTGCTCGGGGTCATAGAGTCCGTGTGCTGCAGGCAGACTTCCAGCTTTTCCGTTCATGAAGGACCTCTTTACAAAGCGGGAAAGTACGACGTCTGCGAAGGTTCGGAGCGTCGTATCGTCAGGATTGGCAAGGCGTTCGAGTTCGCAGAAATTCAGTGCGAAAATAAGAACGAATTGACTGCCGATCACGACACAACGCTGTGGAAATCGGGGGAAGACAGTATAGCACGAAACGCGGATTTCTACAACTGCCGATTATGACAATTACTGGGCGAAGGCACCTCAACACATTGACTGCCCGCTTACGGATTGCGAAAGTGGAATCTCCTGAGCCTGGCTAAGGCACTGCTTGCCGCCTCTTCTTCTCACCGGGAAGTCAACCAGGTTCATCTCCTCCATTTGCAGCTTCTCCCTGTATTCTGCTGAAGGAAATGTTGGATTTCTATTTTCAACTTCTGACCCAACGTCGCATTTTTCGACAGCAGCAGACTGAAGTACCGCTGTTGCCGTGTCACTGAAGCTATACTGTAACTATTCACCCTGCCTTCAGTTTCGCACTGACAAGAAAAATCTGCATACACGCCTCCCTCTCGCGGAGCTTCAGAAGTGGCATTTGGCGGTAAGGATGAAGAGTTAGACTATATTTAGGTGATATTGGTCTGAAGCCGGCCGAAATGTCGAAAATCCGTATGCATTTGCCCTGTCTCTGTAACGCAAAATCGTTTTCGTCGCAGGTGAAAACATGGTATACTGAGAAACCGTGAAAAAAGACTGGCTCCCCAACGTCGGGAGTCCGCTCCTTTGCACGTCTCCAGGATCCTGCTTAATGCGATTTTGGACTAAAATGCAGCTTTAGCGCAATGAAGCGACAAAGCGACAACCCATTGTTTCAACAATGTTTGAAAACTGAATAGTG
>JBBQPY010000048.1:0-29574 GCA_038216735.1 Chthonomonadales bacterium | reverse complement strand
TCTGGTTGAGCGGTCTCTCCTCCTTAAGGGCTTCGAGGACGGCTTTAGCTTTGAAATCGGGTGAATGTCGTTTTCTCATGGTGGCTTGAGTCTAACTTATTTTTGCCGCTTTCCGTGTCTAGATTCTCCCGACCATTATAGAATGCCCTCGAATGTGTCGCGCCCTTCGATGGATGACTCACGCGTAAGTGTTGACTAGACATACCGAACCCACGAACTGCTACTTTTTCTAGTAAGTCAGCGAATTTAGCTGATTTGCTGGAATTATGATTGATCTGGTTACAGAGGTCGTCGAAAAAGTCCATGTAGAGCTGTTGAGCATCGACATGAAGCAGTTGGTCACAAGCTTGCTTGATTGTACTTTCCCACGCCTCTTCGGATTGCACAGCCTGCTTCATATACTCGGCGGTCTGCATTATCGGACTATAGTCTTGATCTGATTCGGATTGCCCGCTTCTGGCTACGACTTGCTCGCGACTCAGGACTTCTGCCGTCTCCAGGACGGAATCAAAATTCAGGTTTGGCTGCGAGGATAAGCCTTGGCTGCGTTTACGCCCCATTTTGGCCTCGATACTGCTTTGCTTTGGCAATTTTAGCGTTCCATTCATCACGCATTTGATCGAAGATGAGCGGCGCTTTTCCCCCTTCGACATTCGGCATATTACGCTCTCGAATACCGACCGGAATCGTGTGCTTGACACTTTCATATGTGCCAGAAAGCAAACAGACGCCCCGCGGCATTTTAGGCAGTGCGCGTAGCATTTCCTCTGAAGCGTCAGCCTTGACGCCTCGAATTGCATCTAACTGGTCTGGTTCGAGAGCAAAAACAAGTCTCGTATTGCACTGTCTGATGATACTCTTATCGATATCCACCGGACTCTGAGTAAGCAAAATCATACAAATCCCGTGATGCCTGCCGATACGAACCCCCTCAGCGATAATTTGTTTGCATGAGCTCTCATGTCCCTGTGGAACAAAAAGGTGCGCCTCATCTATGACTACTACATAGGGAGGAATATGTCCTTTCAACCTGTAGTTTTGGAGTTCACGGAGAACCGCAGTAGCAACAGACTGTAGCTGGATCGAGGTTAATCGTTTACAGTTTATAGAAAGGCAAGGGGACATAAGAGTAGGCCAGTGAGCCTTTTCAATCCCTTGCCCGAATACTTTATGCTGACTGAGAATACCCATCCGGCGTGTTACCGAGTCAGTAACTCGTAGAACATCCCCTTCTTTAGCACATAGCGAGGAAGCTGCGTCCTGAATGCCATCGAATACTTGTTGCAAGGTAAACTTTTCGATATTTCCATTATGCAGGGCAGTCTGCAAATCCCCAAAAGCTTTCAATGCAATATCGCACTGCAACGGACTTTTCTTCATGGAATCGGGAAACAAATCCAGTAACTCACCTTCAGTGAGTGAAGAAATGCGAACAGTAAAATCCTTCCCTGGCTCAACCACTTGTCCACCCACAGCTTTTACGAAATTAGAATACTCGTCCTGTGTATCGATGAAAACGATCGGCAATCCGTGACTGATCAACTCTTCAGCTACGACACCCATCGCGTAACTCTTGCCGCTTCCAGTAGTCCCACATATAAACATGTGCCTTTGGATTGCTTCGCGCTTGATTATGATTTTTGTTTTTGTCCCGCTGATCGTTTCCCCGATATATAGCCCTTCCTTTTCGTCGTCAGTAAGCCCTAACGTGCGAACGATCTCTCCTTCATCAGCAATAAAAACTTCAGCCCCCGAGTTTGGCAGGGTTTGGGGAGAGCGGCATTCGGTTCTTGTTATCCCTGCTTTACTGATATCCACTATTTCCTCAATCAAATCAGCTTCAACAAGGCGAAATATTGTTGTACTATCCTCTTCATGCGGATAATGAGCCGACAGACTGAGTTTTTTGCGTACATTCGCAGATTCGACATTCTCATTCGGATTGTGCTCATAGGCACTTTGAACACGTCCTATTAGCGTACTCGTCTCTCCATTTCTCATCGCTTGGACTTTGATTAGTGTGCCCGGCTTGACATCGTGCCCGACAGCCATATGAATACGAATCAGTTCAAATGTTGGGCTGTCCTCATCAGAAATTACTGTTCCAATGCTCAGTGGATTCATAAAAGTAGTATCTTCCTAAATGCGAGTTAGCATTTGTTCTTGACATTTACTCCGCAGCAATGTAAGAACTTTCGTGCTGCGTCTGTATGAAAGTCGCCGACGCGAACCCCCGTCATTTTGCTAACCAGCCACTTGGGTGAAACACGGTGTCCGTCGATTTCCAAATACCAGGTTGTGTAAACTGTCGCGTTTTTCTCGCTATTCAAGATGGCACTGCGCGCAATTTCATACACTTGTTCGGGGGTAAAAGAGTAATTCTCACCAATGAATCGAATTACGTTTTGTTCCGACTGTCGAATGGGCAATGGAGCCTCGTAGTCGTCACCATACAGCCATCTGTAAAGTTGCGATAAACGAGCACCTGTGCCGCCAGACGCAAGCGTGACTGTCATTTTCGACGGCAAGGCGCTTTCGTATCCTTGCATTGCCTGAATATAATCTCGACCAACACACAGGCACATTTCCCGATAAGGTACGGTATCGACAATTTGCTTCAATTCAGCGACGAGTGACAGCCGGAGCGTTTCCGCTCTCGCCTGCGTCATGCAATGATCGTAATCAGGTATCTTGTGCTCCGCAGGGATAAGGCCGTAGTGAGCAGACAGAACGTAGGTCTTTACTCCATCATCCAGTTGCCTACTCAAAAAACGACGTAAAACTCGGAAAGCCGGTCCGTTATAACGTTCGATAGCCGGTAGTTGCTCCTGATCCTGTCGCTTACTTTTGGAGCACGAGAGAATCAAAAGTCGCTGCCCTGATGTCATGCTGATGCTCCTACGAATCACACCTTTTAGTTCTGGCTACATTATACCAGTCGAGCAGTTTTTTTGTATCAATACAGAATAGCAACTGACAAAGACAAGCAAGTTGATTTCGCTAGAGGAACTGCGGTATCAACCTTCTATAAGACCACTTAGTCGATCACACTGGCGTAGAGAACGCTGATGCAATTCGTACTTCTCGCGAGGCTTCGAGAGGACGAGGTTAAGGGAACGAGTGCGAATCAGTCTCACCACCGATCTCCGAGCACCTCGTCCACCAACTGCCTGCCCGTACCCTCGCGGTTCAGCCGTTCGAGTTCCGGCCACTCCCGCACTTCACCTGTCCGTCCCCCCTCCCCCCGAAGCGCCCTAGCCGTTGGCGACAGATACAGATCGTACGTCCCCCGACGCTTGCAATACGCCGCATCGTTCATCAGTGCCAGCACATCCGCCTTCCGAAAATGCCACCGCACACGCCCGAAAACGAGCGTCGCCTGCTCCCGCCCCACCAGACGCCCGCTCTGCCGCAAGCTGCACACCGCCCGCTGCGTCACACGAAGCATCCACGCCACCTGCCGCGTCGTCACCCACTCCCCGAGATAGCGCTCCCACACCGACAGATCGCCCACCTCCACCGTGCCGCCCTCCTTGAGCGTCCCCTGCGTCCTCAACCGCGTCACCATCGCTTTGCGCTTCTCCACCCGCCTGCCCCGTTTGCCACGCCATTCCCGCTTCACCTCCACCGACACCCGCAGCTCCTCGACCTCCGCCTCCGACAACCAATGCTTCGAATGACCTGGGTTCGTCTGAAACGTCGTCAGCCTGCCGGTGTAAATCCATCGCCGCACCATGCACCCGCTCACACTCAGCCGCCGCGCCGCTTCCGGTACATCGATCAGCCCCGCTCGACTGCCGTCCGCATCCGCCTGTTTACGTACCGTCTGTTGGCGCTCCCAATTCTCCATACGCCGAACACGCTCCGGGTCCCGCAGCATCGCCTCGACATCCTCGCGCCGAAACCAGTTGTAGCGCCATACCTTCACCTTCGGCAGCCGCTTGAAATCCACCCGGAAGCGCAGCAGCTTTACCGACGTCCCGAGTATTCGCGCAAGCTCCGGCATTGAAATCCAGCCCTCACCGTCCGGTTTCCGCATCGCTCGTCCCTCCCATTCTGCACCGCACAAACACCCCGACAAAAGTATACTTTTCGACGTGATCAGAACCCGGTTTGTTACACTCCAGCATTTATGATTTCGATGCCCCATCTGGTCTCAGCCCATGCATCCAATGCATCACCCCCCAACCCCCTCCTTGAATAAAAGAAAAGGAGGGGGAGACAGAAAAAGGTACCGCCTCTTCAACCCACGAAGGTGGGTTTTGCAGATCCAGACCGGGAATTTATTCCCGTGCATAGTGAAGTCAGCCCGTGGCGTCGGGCTTCGCAATTCCAGACCGGGGTTTCAACCCCGCGTCAAAACAAAAAACCGATCTGCTCGAAATAACAGACCATGCACGAAATTGCTTCGCAAACCCACAGATCGCTTTCTGTAAACATACGGACACATTCACGACCTCGCCCTAACCGCGCAATCTGTGGTATACTATAGTTGCTTTTGAACCGCAAGAGACAACGTGTGCATCCGACGGTTTCGCCTCGCTGCCCACGCTTTTTTTATGAGTCCCGCCCGCAGTCAGACGCGAGCAGGGAGCAAGGAAACCCGAAACAGCATGAGTCAGTACACCCAGGATTCCATACGCAACGTCGCGATCATCGCCCACGTCGACCACGGTAAGACCACACTCGTCGATGGACTGCTCAAACAGGGCAACGTCTACCGCGCCCATCAGGAAGTCGCCGAACGCGTCATGGACAGCAACGACCTCGAGCGCGAGCGCGGCATCACGATCGTCAGCAAAAACACCGCCGTCTCCTATAATGGTTACAAAATCAATATCGTCGATACCCCCGGTCACGCCGACTTCGGCGGCGAAGTCGAGCGCGTCATGGCGATGGTCGACAGCGTCCTCCTGCTCGTCGACGCCGTCGATGGTCCCATGCCGCAGACACGTTTTGTGACCTCCAAAGCCCTCGCGATGGGTCATAAAGCGATCGTCGTCGTCAACAAAATAGACCGCGCCGACGCCCGTCCCGACTGGGTCGTCGATCAGACTTTCGACCTGTTCGTCGAGCTCGGCGCCAACGAAGAGCAGCTCGATTTCCCGGTCGTCTACACCTCGGCGCGTCAGGGTATCGCGACCCTCGATCTCGCCACGCCAGGCGTCGACCTCAAACCGCTCTTCGATACGATCGTCAAATTCATGCCCGCACCGGTCGGCGACCCCGAGGCGCCCCTGCAGATTCTCGTCTCCAGCATCGACTACGACGAGTATCGCGGACGCTTTGGCATCGGCCGCATCCATGCTGGCAAAGTGCATCCCGGCGACAACATCGCGATCGTCAACCGTGACGGCGATATCCGCCCCGGCAAAATCGTCAGCACCTTCATCTACGACGGTCTCAAAAAGGTCGAAAGCCCGGAGATCACCGCCGGTGAAATTTGCATCGTTTCCGGTTTAGCGGACATCGGCATCGGCGAGACGATCGCTAGCCGCGAAATGCCCAAAGCCGTCCTGACCGTGCGCGTCGACGAGCCGACCCTGCAGATGGCGTTCGGCGTCAACACCAGCCCGCTCGCCGGTCGCGAAGGAACCTGGTCGACGAGTCGCAAGCTTCGCGAACGCCTCTTCAAGGAACTCGAAACCAACGTCAGCCTCCGCGTTCGCGAAGGCGAAACGCCCGACGTGTTCCTCGTCAGCGGACGCGGCGAACTCCACCTCGCGATCCTGATTGAAACGATGCGGCGTGAGGGCTATGAGATGCAAATTGCTCAGCCGGAGGTTATATATCATTTCGACGATAAAGGGCACAAACTCGAGCCATACGAGCGCGTCGAAATAGAAGTCGCCGAGGAGCATCAGGGCGTCGTCGTCGAGCAGATGGGTCAGCGCAAAGGCGAAATGGTCGATATGCGTCTCGCCGGCGGAAGCGTCTTCTTCAGCTACGTCGTCCCGACACGCGGACTGCTCGGCTTCCGCAACGACTTCCTGACCGCGACGCGCGGCACCGGCGTCATCAATACATTGTTCGATGGATACCGCCCGTTCGCCGGTGACGTTGCTGGTGGCAAAAACGGCTCGCTGCTCGCCACCGAAGCCGGTATTACGAACCCGTTCGGTCTCTCGAATGCGGAGGAGCGCGGCGTCCTCTTCTTCGGTCCTGGTACGGAAGTATATGAGGGCATGATCGTCGGCAAACATCAGCGCGATACCGACCTGGAAATCAATGTCTGCAAGATGAAGCAGTTGTCGAACATGCGCTCTTCCAACTCGGATATGGGTGTTCGTCTGACTCCGCCGCTGGAGATGAGTTTGGACCGTGCGATCGAGTATATTGGTCCGGACGAACTGGTAGAAATTACGCCTAAATCCATAAGAATGCGCAAGCGTATCCTCGATTCTTCCATGCGCCGCCGCACTGAAAAGCAGCTTCAGCCTTCCCGATAACGGCGTGAGAAGCAGCAGTTTTGAGGTCACCTTGCATCCATAAAAGTATGCTGTAAATCAGGGGCTGTCCATCCGGATAGCCCCTGATTTTGTTTACTGCCACTTCCTTGAGCACTTAATTATTTACCCTGGCTTATTTCTTTCACTCGCATACGGCAGTTGTCTCTACTTTCCCTCTTCCTAAAGCGTCGGAAGGAAGTTGGAGGTGAGGGTGAATAGTTGCTTGAGCACTAGAGCAATCACCAATATATCTCGCGATTTTGGCACCCAAGCAGGAACCTTCATGCACGAAAGTGAACTGCTCGCTACTGACTGATATGAATATAGACAGCGTCGTTTACGGGAGGAGTCGCAACATGGAGCCAAGATCAAGCAACAAGGTGCGCGGAATGCTTGCCGCAATGATGTTTCTCGAATATGCTGTCTGGGGCTCCTGGACACCGATACTGGGCGAAACGATCAGCCAGCGACTGAACGCGACTGGCGCAGAAATTGGTGCAGTATACGGCGTGCTCTGGCTCGCCTGTATCATCACGCCCTTCATCGGCGGTCAGTTGGTCGATCGCTATATGCCGAGCCAGGTGTTCATGGGTATCGCCGCCGCTGTCTGCACGTTTTCCGCGTGGATGATGGCGCACCAGTACACGATCGGCACCCCTTTTTCGGGCGGGCTGCTGACCTGGATGTGGATATGGTCGCTGGCATTCGCCCCGACACTAGGTATCACTAACTCGATCGTCTTCTATCACGTAAGCAAAAACGGTGAAAATGAAGCGAAACAGGAGCGGGACTTCTCAATCATTCGCACCGCTGGCACGGTCGGATGGGCGCTCGCGGGCTGGGCGTTGACAGCATACCTACTTCACAAACCGGCGCTGGAAAAAGGCGTATGGCGTCCATTTGAAGAATTGCAGTTTGCCGCTATTCTGGGAGCCGCGCTGACAGTAGTTTGCTTTCTGCTGCCAAACACGCCGCCTTCCAAAGTGCGCAGCGATCCATGGGCATTCACCAAATCCTTCGCGCTGTTTCGCACCGTTCCCGGCTTCGCCGTTTTCATGTTCATATCGTTTTTCGTCTCGACGGAGTTTCAGTTTTTCTATACATTGTCGGCTCCGTTGCTCCATGATGCAGGCGAACCTGACGCCTGGATTCCTGCTGTCAAAAGCATCAGTCAGTTCGCCGAGATCATCTCTCTCGCGGTCTTTCTGCCGATTGCGCTGCGACGATTCGGGATGCGGAAGACGCTTGTGATCGGAACCCTGGCCTGGCCACTGCGGTATTTTGTGTTTGCTGCGTACAAGTTTGTGGGTCTGCCGCTCCTCGTTGCGTCGCTGATGTTTCACGGTATCGGCTATGCATTCGTTTTTGTCACCTCCTATATTTATATCGACCGTGTGGCTCCGAAAGACATCCGTGGCAGCGCGCAGAGCCTGATGACCCTGGTCACGCTGGGTATCGGCAATTACCTCGGGACAATTTTTTCTGGCTGGCTAAAGGATCATTACACGACACTGGTCGCCGACCCGCACAATTCTCTCAAGATGATCCCAGGACCCGTCGATTGGACGCACGTATTTGTATGGCCCGCGGTCCTTACGACACTGTGCGGCGTGGCATTCTGGCTGACCTTCAAAGAGCCAGCGTCGGAACCGATCCCCTCAGCAAAAGACGAAATGAATCCACTGGTCGAAGCCGCTCCCTGATTTGACAGCGATTCCGGTGCGAGTCTGCTGCTTCGATACTGTGATAGCAGCATTTGCGGACCGTTTGTTGGGGCACTTCTATCTGCCCCTTTCCTTACTGAACCACACCCCTTTCCATCGGGAAGCATGCCCCCACGGACCCTCAGAAGCTGCTGTCTCGATTTGGGTGTAACGTTCCTTCACTCACTCCCGTCTAAACCGCGAACACTCTCCCCGTTCAGCGGACGCCCCCGACAATATTCAAGAGATGCGTCGGGGGAGACCGCTCCCAAATCGCGCCGTCGGACTCATTAATCCGACCTCGCGCTGCCATAAGGAGCCGCGAACTATGACCCGCCGCCAGATTTCTTGCTCATATCTGCTTGTTACCACGAATGCCCTGCGCCTGTGGGCTCTGAGCGCATTTTCGCTTTTGTTTGCCTCGACACTGCCATCGGACGTTATGGCGCAGGGCATTCTTTATCCATCGTCCACCGTGCATTCTCAACCATTTTATGTCAAAAACCTGCGCGTCAGCGCGACGATTACCGACGCGATCGCCGAAACGACGGTCACGCAGACATTCGTCAATGAGAGCAGCAGCGCCCAGGAAGGGACCTACCTCTTCCCGATACCGGAGGGAGCCACGCCGTCCGCGTTCAGTATGCGCGTGGGTGACCGGACTCTGGAGCCGAAAATCCTTAACAGGGAGGAAGCGCGCGGCATTTACGAAGAGATTGTACGTCGACGAAGAGACCCCGCGCTGCTCGAGTATGTTGGGCGAGGACTCGTGCGCATCAGTGTTTTTCCGATTCCTCCCCAGGGCGAACGCGTCATCACGATGCGCTACACGGAAACTCTGCACAGCGCTAATGGACTGCGCCGCTACGTCTATCCACTCTCGACTTCGCGTTTCGGTTCACGACCCGTCGGGACTGTCAGCGTGTCAATGCATCTCAAGACCAGCGCAGCGATCAAGAATGTCTACTCTCCGACGCATGACCTGTCCGTCCGCAAGTCTGGCGAACACGCCGCTGCCGCCTCGTGGGAGGGCAGCAACGACACCTCCGACCGTGACCTGGCTCTCTACTACAGCACGAGCGACGAGGACCTTGGCCTCTCGATCATGTCGAATGAAAGTAGTGGCCGCGACGGTTATTTTATGCTGCTTGCTTCCCCCCGCGTGATCATTACAAAAGCTCAGATTCTGCCCAAACAGGTAGTTTTCGTGCTGGACCGCACAGGTTCTATGGCGGGCGCGAAGATTGAACAGGCGCGGAAATCACTTCTCTATTGCCTGGACAGCCTGCATAAAGAAGATCGTTTCGATGTTATTACCTTCAATGAATCGCCTGACCTGCTGAACCATGAATTGCAGCCTGCGACGACTGAGAATGTCGCGAAAGCAAAACGGTTTGTCGAGAATATCGAGGCGGCTGGCGGTACGAATATCGATGAGGCGCTGCATGCTGCGCTCAGTTTGATGCGCAGTGAAACGCGACCGCAAAAAATGATTGTCTTTCTCACTGATGGACTTCCGACCGTTGGCGAAACGGATACAAAGGTGATCCTGAAACATGTCAAAGAACTGAACTCTCGCCACCGACAGATTGCGCTCAGGGATTATCCGACGCGCGAAGCGGCAGACAAGGCTGAAATTGCACTCTCGCCCGCCCGAATTTTCTGCTTCGGACTCGGGTATGACGTGAATGTGCCTTTCCTTGACGCGCTGGGCACTGCCGAACATGGTGACACGGACTTTGTCAAACCAGAGGAGGATGTCGAGGCAAAGGTTTCTGCTTTTTTTGCAAAGGTAGCCTCACCAGTACTATCGAATGTGAAGCTGGCATTTGATGGCGCGGACGTATATGATGTATACCCAAAGGAGATACCCGATCTATTCCTAGGCTCGCAACTGGTTGTAACTGGACGGTTTCGAGGCTCTGGCCATGGTACGGTCACGCTCATCGGCTCCGCGAATGGCAAGCCACAGCGGTTCGCGATAGATACGAAAATGGCGGACGGCAGTGAGGGCGGAGGTGCGGTACCGCGAATATGGGCGCAGCGCAAGATCGGCTGGCTGATCGATCAGATACGCCTCTCCGATCTGTCTGGATCGAACGTCACAACGAAAAACGAAGTTCTCGATGAGATCGTACGGCTCTCGCGCCAGTACGGAATTATTACCGAATATACATCTTTCCTCGTCGATGAGGGGGAGCAACGCAGGCTCGGGCTATCTCGAGTTAACCTCGGTAAGACGGGCAAAACCGACTCGCTATCCGCACTCGACGAGGACAACGCACAGGTTTATCGAGAAGCAGTGATCGGAAACGCGACACGCAATGGCGTGCAGGGTCCCGGCGCGACAGACCAGAGTTCACGGGCGAAGGACTATCGTGGCGCAAATGCGGCCGCGCCACGGTACCAATCCAATCAGGGCAGCGTTTCTGCCTATGGGGGAGGCGGATTCGGCGGAGCAGCCAATCAGCAGACGAAGGCGGGTCGCGGCAACTTTGGCGGACTCAATGGTCCTTCTGCAGCAAACAGTACGGGGCAGGGTAGCCAAGATAAAGTTCGTGTACAGGCGCTCAGCGACCGCACATTCTATCTCCAGGCGAGCAATCTCTGGCAGGACAGCGTCTACAATCCCAAGAAGCAGAAGATCACAAAGATCGCAGCCTTCAGCGATGCTCACTTCGCGCTGATACGTGCCTATCCGAAGCTGGCGGAATATACCTCCGTCGGTGAAGAAGTTCTGGTTTGCATCAACGGCAACGCGCTGCAGTTTGGCAAATCCGGCAAGGAGAAACTCTCCGACAGTGAAATCAAATCGCTCATAAAGTAGCGAAACTTGGAACCCTGACTGTTCTGCCCCGCGCAATTATGGGCGGTAAGCATGGCAGTCAGGGTTTTCTCACGCCAGTGACATCGGCAGTGTTTAGTGAAAGGAATAGTAAAATACGGAGATGAAATCCTATCTTATGCTGCAAAACCAACAGTCTGCTCCGTTGCCACCCAATTTCCCCGGTGAAGACTTGCGATTTCCATCTGCATTGATCGTCGAGTTTCTGCCTCATTTTACGGTCGAGCACGATGTCGTGTTCGACCCATTCGCGGGTTTCGGTACAACACTCATCGCTGCTGAAAGTATGGGGAGGGCTGGGTATGGTATTGAATCCGAACCGCACCGTTTCGCCTACGCGCAGTCTCGTCTGCATAATCCGGAACGTCTGCTGCTCGGCGACTCGCTAAAGCTGGGAGACTATCAATTTCCTTCGATCAATTTCTCGTTCACATCTCCACCTTACATGAACAACGACTATACTAAAAACCCCTTGCGTGGTGACGCATCGGGCAGCTACGCACAGTATCTCGAGGACCTGAAAACCATCTACACTCTCCTCGCCAGCCACATGAAAACAGGAGCGTACGCGGTAATCGAAGCCGCTAATTTGTGTCGTGAAGGACAACTGACGACGCTAGCGTGGGATATCGCCGGTGCGGTATCGACGGTTTTGACTTTCGAACGAGAAATTGTAATCTGCTGGGCGCCAACATATGGTTATGGCTACGATCACAGTTACTGTCTCGTTTTTTATAAATCAAATTGACACAAATATGCCCTCCCGTTTGGGGAGGGCATTCATTGAATCTTTACCTCGAATATGAGCAGCTAAACCGGTTTTGATCGGCGCTGCTTGGACACTTTTTGAACTTTGATCGGCATTGCCAGACCTGCACTTGGCATATCCACCGTCGGTGCAGTCCAGTCTCCGCCAGACAAATCCGCGTCGCCAGTTCCGGGATCGTCGTCATCGCCACTCTTACGCGCCTCGATCGTACGCCGGAACATTGCGAGCAAAGTTCCGCTGACCGCGATAATCACGCCTGCCCAAACCAGATTGATCCAGGGCTTGTAGGTGACCTCGAGCGGAACCTGCCACTGCGCCGGTATTCCTGGCAGACTCAGCTGCACGGTCGCCACCTTCGTTGCCGGATCGACCATTTTCAGCAGGATCGCACCGGAAACGCCATGTTCGTCGGGCAGCTCCTTCACATCGACATCGGTATTGAGCATTCCGGCATCGACCTTCAATCCGGGCTGTGTCGCGATCACTTTGCCGTCATCGGTTTTAATATAGATCTGCGCGCCGATGTACTTGCCCGGCTCGATAATCGGCTTGAGATAAAATAACTCGTACGAGCCGACCTTGACCGGCTTGTTCACTTCAAGTTTCACAGTCGTTGCGCGGCGCTCGGGCGTGTCTGCAAGACTTAAATACAAATCGTGCCCCGGCGTTCGCTCGATTGCGGGCCAGCTCATATACTTGATCAGCGCTTCGCTCGGTACATTGAGGCTTTGAACGAACCATCG
Organism: Chthonomonadales bacterium; assembly: GCA_038216735.1. GTDB lineage: Bacteria > Armatimonadota > Chthonomonadetes > Chthonomonadales > Chthonomonadaceae > JBBQPY01. Next base: position 17,065 of record JBBQPY010000048.1, on the reverse strand, counting down.
CGGCTGAGAAACGAACGTCTTCGCACCGCTGTCGGCATTCGTGGCTGCGCCTTCGTCAATGCCAGGCGGTGCTATCCTGATTTTGAGCGAGTTAGTGCGGTCATACTCGGGGTTCAGCGGGCGTCCCGCCATCGGTTTTCCCGTCATGCCCTCGAAAGCGAACTTGTAACCGAACGCCTCACGCGGGGCGTCACCCTCGACGAGCGTGAATCGCTCGGTGCGCTCATATGTGTTCGATACGACCACACCGACGATCAACAGACCGATGCCCACATGTGCCAGCCACCCGCCAGCCGCCAGCGGTTTGGCACGGAAGACGCGATAGGCGAGCATCGAATTCGACAGAGCGGCAAGAAAACCCATCGCGGAGAGCATCACGACCAGTACGCGCTGCAGCGACGGATTGATCCATGCCTTCGCCGTCTGTATGCCGATTACGGAACTCGGGTCAATCGTCTGGCTCAGCCCGCGCTCCGCGCCCTGCACCCAGACGATCATGAAGAAGCCGAAAGCGAGCATTATCAGCCAGGGTACGAGCAGTTTCCGGAGGAATTTATCGGGGTCGGTCTTGCGCCATGCCAGCCAGGGCGCACCTGCCATCAGGAACGCGGCTGCCAGCGTGATCGGCAGCAGCATCCGGTTGTAGAACGATGGCTCCGGCGAACTCGGCGAATGGTGCATCCAACTCTGGAACAGCGGGCGTGTCGTCCCGAGCGTGACGACGACACAGGCGACCATCATCAGCAGAATCGCCATAAAGAACGCAAAGTCACGTGAGACGAGCGTCTCGCCAGTCGTCGGACGCGTCGGCATCGACCGGAGCCGAATCAGCCACATAACCAGCCCCAGAACACCATAGCCCAGGAGCATCGCCGTCATAAAGAACAGCCCATTTTTGCCGATGTTGTCGAAGGCGTGTACGGACAGCATTTGTCCATTCGCGTCGTTTCCGGAAAGTGCTCCCGAGCGCGTCAGATATGTTCCAACGAGGAACAGCCAGAATGCCAGCAGTCCGAGGAATGTGTTCGTACGTGCCATGCCTCCCCGAGACTTCTGGACGACAAGCCCATGCATCAGCGCAGTGACGGCGAGCCAGGGGAAAAACGAGGCATTTTCGACCGGGTCCCATGCCCAGAAGCCGTGCCAGCCAAGCGTTTCATAAGCCCAGTAGCCTCCCATAAACAGCCCGAGACCGAGCATTGCGCTCGACATAAGGGCGTAGGGCATCACGCGCGATGTCCAGCCTTTGTAGTCCTTCCAGATCAGCGCGGCGAGCGCGTAAACGAACGGGACGGCGAGTGAAGCGAACCCGAAAAAGATCGTTGGAGGGTGAATCGTCATCCAGTAATTCTGGAGCGAGGCGTTCAGTCCCTGTCCATCCAATGGCGGAAAGTGCCAGTCGGGATTTGCCGCCAGGTCGGCGGCAGAGGGCGCAGCCAACAAATGAAACGGGCTCTGCTTCCAGATGATCAGACACAGAAAGGTCAGTATCGAGACGAAAAACGGCATTACCCGCGCTTCGTACTTGCCCGCTTTGGCGAGAACCAGGACGCCGATGACAGCCGTCCACGCCGCCCAGAGCAGAAAACTGCCTTCCTGGCCCGCCCAGGTCGCAGCGAAGCGGAACCAGTTTTCGAGCGCGTTGCTCGTGTGCTCCACCGCATAGGTGTAGTGGTAGTCTCGCGTAAAGACGATAAAGCCGAGCGTCAAAAAGGTGCCGAGTACGCTCGCGGCAGTCATGCCGTAACCGACGCGCCCGAATGTCAGGGCGCGGCGCGAGTGCGGCAGATGCAGCGCAAAACCATAAGCGACGATCGTAAAAATCGACGCGAACACGCCGAGGATTGCCAGCGCATATCCTAATGATCCAGGATGCATCTAACTTTTTCCTTCCGCAGCCTTCGCGGACTTGTAGGGCGACTTATTGTCATCGTATTTGGTCGGGCACTTCACGATCAACTGATCCGACTCGAAAACGCCGCTGCGCATCATACCGTGCGCCGCCGTCTCCGGTGCGGTGTCAAAAGCGTCGGGCGTCGCGCCATGATAAACCACCTGAAGCGGCACTTTGCCATCGTCGACGATCCAGAAGTCGAGGCGATTTTTCGCTTTGTCATAAACCGGCGCATGTTCGGTGTCGCGCATGATTTTGCCGCGTACCTGTACGGTGATGTCGGACGCACGGGCGACTTTAATATTTACGTAGGGCGTCATCGATCCATTGAACGCCCAGAGCGTGAACCCGACCGCAACACTGATGACGAGAAACGCAACAATATAGGCTTTATTCATAATTCGTCCTGGTTGTTCTGACTATTTTGGAGGCTGCGCAGCTGGCGGTCGATCAGCATCAGATAGCTGAAGATGCCGAACCAGATGATCAACGGGACTGCCATTACGGCGGCGAGCACGGCGGTGTGGCTCATATGTTTTCACTTTCACGTCTGGCGCGATGGTCGGCAAACACCTGCATCTGCCGCACACGCAGTTGGAGCATCCAGACGAACAGCAGCGTAAAGGCTAGGAATGAAGGGTACAGCACCAATTTATAGCTGAGACTCGTGTTGCTCGCCTTGGTCAGCACCTGCGTCGGATGGTTGCCTTCTAGCAGGCGGGGCACCGCCCAGATCAGGTATTGCGCCGGGACCAGCGCGATGATCGCATAGACCGCCGAGAGGCGAGCTCGTTTTTCAGGCTGCATCGACAGTGCGCCTCGCAGCACAAGATACGACGCATAGAGCAGCAGCATGATGATGATCGAAGTCTCACGCGGATCCCAGTTCCAGAAACTGCCCCACTGAACCCCGGCGAAGATACTGCCGGTTAGGGTCGCCAGAATGCAGAACATAAAACCGAGTTCCATCGAGGCTGCCGCCTTCGCATCCGAGGCAAAATCGCGTCTCCGTACCAGATACATCACCGCATAGACCATGCCGACGAAGTAGCAGACTGACGAAAGCACTGCACATGGGACGTGGAAGAAGACTATGCGTGCCTTGTCGCCTCCCTGCCCGAACCCGACCGCGCCGTCCGCGACGAAGAATGCCCCGTAGATCACATAGGTCATGAGCAGACCCATGCCCCACTTCCACCCTGCGCCTTTGAGCTCAGTCGCGGCGGCAGGAACCGAGGATCGGCGTGATCCGCTTCTGTCTGAGGCTGCGTAGGTCGACTTTGGTTGCGTTGACATAAAATGTTATTCTTTAAGAGTTGGAACCCTTGGTGAGCGCGGTTATTCTTCCCAGACGAAAGGAAAGGTGAGCGCAGAAAGCGCGATGATCAGGACGCCAAAACTCAGCAGACCGCCGACATCTTTGGTGAGCCGCAGGAGCGGCGCATCGACCGTATAAAGCGCGTTCGCCGCATTGATGAGAAGGATCAGGAATACTACCAGCAGCGGCAGCCCAATTGCTCCGAAAAGTGCGCCCGTTCCCCGCGCCTTCGCCGCAAGTGCGGCAACGATCGTGGCCGTCCCCGCCAGTCCGAGGCATCCGCTGAACATCACACTTATGAATACGAACGGAGACCCCAGCCGCATTCCCGTAATCAGCATATAGACGGGCGTTACCGCAATTGCTACTGCAAGCGTTACGATCAGATTGAAGACCAGCTTGCCAGCATAGACCGCGCCCGCCGACATCGAGAGACGAAGTGCGGTCACCGTTCCGGTCTCTTCTTCGTGAACGAACGAGTGTGACAGTCCTGCAAACGCCGCGAAACAGAGCAGTACCCAGAGCAGCCCCATTTTGCTCGGGCTGTCCCATGCGGGTCGCAGTTGCGCTTCGAGCGCAGTGAGCGTCACCGTATCGGGCAGCCGTAGGATACTGACTGTCTGCACTTCCTTCAGCGCTTCGGTCGCCAGCGCCACCAGCAGCAGCGACGCGAAGGAGAATACTCCTACTGCACTGACGGCTGTCTTCGTGCGAAGTTCAGCGCGGATGTCTTTGGCGAGCAGCGCAGATGCTTCCGATATCCAGTCCGGCAACCGCGCTGACGCAGGTTCGTATCCAGTACCGGTGCGGCTCACTTGCTTCCGTTCAATCGTACTGCCATATCGCCCCAGGCTTCCTCGCGCGGCTCGTTGGTTGCGATTATCGCCAGTCCTCCGCCAGTGCGCATTCGCTGTTCGGCGATCACGCGTTCGACCATCACAACGCCTTCGGTATCCAGATTGGCGGTCGGTTCGTCGAGCAGAAGTATGGGTGGGCTTCCGAGCAGAGCATAGGCATACTTCAGCCGCTGCCGCATTCCAGACGAGTAATTACCGACGAGTTCGCGCCCGCGTCCTAGCAAACCGACTTTATCGAGTGTGTCTCGCAAGCCATCATGGCTGAGATGCAGCCCTCGAAGCTGCCCGAAAAACTCCAGGTTTTCGACGCCTGTCAATTCGTGATACAGCCGCAAATCCGGCGATACATAGCCGATAGAGCGTCGGCGCATAATCGGTGCCACCGGTTTCGCTTCCAGCGTAAACGCCACTTTTCCGCTTTCAGGTCGTAATAATCCTGCGACAATTTTGAGCAGCGTACTTTTGCCAGAGCCGTTTGCGCCCACCACGATACCGACCTGTCCGGCACAAACCGTCAGACTGATGTCGGCAAAGACACTGCGCTCCCCAAACCGATGCGATATGCCTTCCAGCGCGACCGAAACACTGCTTGCTGCCACCGCCTGCCGCTCCGTCCTACTGCTAGTATACGACACAATAATGGGCTTTCTGTTGCGCGGATTTGCTGCGTCGGCGTTTTATTGATTTGGTACTGCCACGCTCTGAATGGCGTCCGTAAGATTGTATCCAAGCCAGGTCTGTTGCTGGCGGAATGCCCATGCGCTGGCCGAATACGGCAGCGGCGGCTGCTGATCCCAGCAATCGAGGCAGTAACGAAGAAACTTGCTGAATATTACAACTCCGCGCAGCCATTCCATTTCACGCGCGAGTTCGAACGCCTCGCGCAAACGCTCGATCGGCGCGAATTCGTGCCACTCTGCAAGATAGACTTCGCGTAAATGATCTACCCCCGCCATTCCGTTGGGAACCTCTGCGGGATATGAGCAGAGCGCAATACAGAAGAACGGGTGCGAAATACAGGCATCTGCCCAGTCGAAAAAAATCGGAGTGCGCCTATCATAATCAGAATTGAAGATGATATTAAAGGCATGGAAATCGCCATGCTCAGCCGTATCAGGAAGCCGAAATGATATCAGAGAAGCGCACTTTGCCAGCAGCTGCGGCAACAGGCCCTGAATGCGCTGTAGTTCGGCAGACGAGGGCGCGGAAGCTGCACCCGCTGTCAGCGCCGGCAGGGCGGCAAAGACTTCCTCCAACACGGCAGTAAGTGTGGCTAGCCGCTCGTCATGCCAGCCCGAGGCAAGGAGGATTTCGACATTTTGGATCGAATTCACCTGAAATTGGGCATAAAATCGAACCGTTTCCGCCCACTTCACGATGTCATTCGTCTCGGCAAGCAGTGTACCTTCGATACCTCGCATCAGCATCCAGCCGCGCATTTCGTCTGTTGCCAGCAACTGCGGCAGGTTGACAGGCATCTGAAGCGCCAGCGCACGGGTTACGGCAGGCTCCTGTCCGACGAACGACGGAACCGACTTGAAATAGACGGTGCCGTTATCGGTTTCAAGGCGCAGCAGACAGGATCGGTACCAGTTCTTTAACTGTACTATTGGTGAGGTGAGATTGAATCCCGACTCTTCGAGGCGGGCGTCGATCCAATCTGTGGCCTCACGCCACCAGCCTGGCTTCCACCAGGGAATATCGAGCGTGTTCCCGTGTCCCGCTGCCTCTTCAAACCACGCTTGAACCACGTTTCTGTCGATTGCGTTGCCGAAAACGAGCGTCAGCAAATCCTCATGGGCGACCCACCGACCGTTTGACGGCGGACTTATAGATATCGGTTTAGCACTCTCGGTCACACTGTTCAGATGGCACTCGAACACAGCGAAAGTCCGGATAGCGCAATCGACATCGCTGGCGTCAGGCTGATCGTGAGGCATCTCCTCATCGAAAGTCATCAGGCTAAGTGTCGTGACCTGGACATCGAGAAAAGCGCTTCCTGCTATATTAAAGCTGTCCACGAGAATGCTTTTCAACGACGTTTCGCTGCGGGAATCAGCTTCTAGCATTGGAAGATGCCAGCCATTTGGACCCGGCACAATGAGTGCCTGCGATTGTGTGGGATGCAGAAACAGTGCTGCAAAAGTAATTTTCAACTGACATTCAACCAGTGTTTATCGGTAGCGCCGCAGCAGTAAATAAATCGCTTCGGACGAATATTCGTACTATGAGAGTATACCCCGGCGCACGGCGTAACGCTGCATCTGGTATCATTCACTCGGGAAATGTGCGCCGATACAGAATTAGCATGAGGCCGAGGTAAGGGCGTATCGTGGAGGAGGAACACTTAAAATGATTGCAGAGCATCGTATCAAAGCCAGTGTGGCGTTCGGAGGGGGCATTATAATGTGGGTGGCAGGACAGGGACTCGCGAAGGCAGGCGTCCCAAAGCCGCTCGGCATAGCTGCCGATATCGCCTCCATCCTCACTTTTGCCTATGGCGGCACGATGTATATGCGTGCCAAAGGATACAGCCCAATCCTGGGCTTGATAGGTGCGCTGCCGCTGATCGGTCTCGTGCTTCTGTTCCTGATTCCGGACAGAAACCCGAATGCGCCCGATGTTTTCGATGACCGCAAAAAGCAGCTCGAGCGCGAACACGCCGAGCGCACCTATCGGGCAAAACTCAAGCAGAAATAAGCCTGAATAGCGTCGACCTACAGCGTCGGCAGAACTTCCCTTAGCACGCGCAGGAACTTTGCGTTCTCGTCCGGTGTGCCGATAGACACGCGCATATGCGTTGGCGCATCGAAGGTATCACTTACGCGCACGATCACTCCGCGATGCAGCAGCGCACTGTAGACCCTGTGTGCATTGCGAAGCGTGTCAACCCATACGAAGTTGCCGTAGGTCGGGGTGTACGGCAGTCCCAACTCGGTGAACGCCGCATAGAATTCCCGCTTGCCCACCTCGTTGACTGCCACCGTTCGCGCAATGAATTCTGTGTCGCCGAGAGCGGCTTTCGCAGCCGCTTGCGCCATCATATTGACGTTGAACGGCTCTCGTGTTCGGTTCAGCCAGCCAGCTAGCTCGGATCGCATCGCGCCGTAACCGATCCGGTAGCCCGCCAGCCCGTACGCCTTCGAGAACGTCCTCAGCACCACGACATTGCGCCCTTCACGCACATACTGCAGGCTGTCGGGATACTCTTCCGCACCAGCCGCATACTCATAATAGGCTTCGTCGATCACCGTGATTACGCGCTCCGGCACAAGGTCGAGGAACCGATCGAGTGCGTATCTATCGACGATCGTGCCGGTCGGGTTGTTCGGATTGGAGAAGAAAATCAGGCGTGTGCTCGCGTCGATCTGCGCCGCCATCGCCTCGAGGTCGTACGTGAAATCCTGCTTTAGCGGTATCCGGCGGCAGACAGCGTTATTCAGCACCGCCGCCGCCTCGTAGCGCACGAATGAAGGATGCGCCATCAGGATCGAGTCGGTATCGGTCAGAAAGGTGACGCCGAGCAGGTGAATGATGTCGTCCGAGCCGTTGCCGAACGCGAGGCAGTCAGGCGAAAGATGGAGATGCTCCGATACCGACGCGCGAAGATCATGGCAGTTCGCATCGGGATAGATGTGCATTTTCGAGGCGAGTGCATGCACGGCTTGAATCGACTTCGGCGATGGACCAAGCGGATTTTCATTGCTCGCGAGCTTTACGATATCGGTAATGCCAAGCTCACGCTCCACCTCTTCAGCGGGTTTGCCTGGTTTGTAGGGGACGAGGCGACTGATATTCTCGGCGACTTCGATCGATGCGGCGGGCAGAACGTCGCTGTTCGGTCCGTCTCCATTTTTGCTGACTATCGTCACTGTATCCAATTCCGGTGTAAGTAACTGTGACACGACACACTCCTGTGAAACATTTTTTGCAATGCATCCAAAGAGGTCGCAGCTTGCCGCGCCCCTTCAAATGCCCGGTACACTATTCTTTTACAGATCTTCAAGCCACAGACCCTGAATCACGATTCCGACGCTTTCTCTTCGACGGGCAAAAATGGCAGCGTCCAGTTAGTCAAGACCGCGCGGTCGTAGGCAGGATAGAGGATCAGTTGTATACGATCGTCATGTCGTTCCGTAGGGAGAACTGGTTCCCAGTTCTCTTTGCCGTCGCCGATATAGAGTGGGAAGTCCTCAGGAATATCGGAGGGCAGCACGATTTCGAGCGAGACAGGCACACCGTTCGCATAGTAGAGACCAACTGCGAAATGGGACGCACCTTCCGGCGTTTGTACACCCTCTGCTGGGAAAGAACAAGTGGCCGCTGCTCCGATCGGCCTGCCCTTTATGTCGCGGCGCGTCTCGACCTGCAGATTCAGGGCCGTGCCATGTGCTAAATCGGATTCAAGGGCGATGGGCGGATAGGTCCATCCGTACGGGCAGGTCGTTTCGCCGATCCGAACCGCCCATGCCGAATCGCCGTAGGAGTAGTGCCAGTATTCGTCACGGCAGTTAGAGAAGCCCGCGCCGAGCATCGCCTCCACCATCAGCATCCGGTTCGCTTTCGCCTCAGGTGAGATTTTGTCCGACCAGGTATAAGCGGCTTGCCATCCTTCGGTCGGTGCGATCAGGTTGAGCTGTTCTCCGCTCGCGTCGAGCAGGGAGACGTCGATGGCTCCGCCCGTGCAGTGCCCGGGCGGAGCAGGCTGATCGTAGGGAGCGAAATATTTGTTAGTGGCGCGTCGCAGTGCGGAGAGCGGCCATTCTGGATGTTCTTCACGCAGGCGTTTGTTGAAATTGTCCCAGCCGCCCTTCTGCATCGAGAGTGTGCGCATTGCGGAACCCGCTTTGAGCTTGTATCCGCGTGGCAGCGATGCCTGCGCCGCATTTACCATATCCGCAACCGTGCGCCGCAAATACGGGCATGCTCGCTCCGCGACCTCGATTTCGGGACAGTGGGTACGGATGTCGACCAGTGGTTCGCGCGCCTCCCAGGGCAGCGCATACTCCATGATCTTAATGCGGTTGAGGGCAGCAATCGGTTCCGGAGAACCAATTTTGGTTACTTTCGTGGGGCGTGGAGCGAACTGTGTCGACTGTACCAATTCCTCGTTGCGCAAAGTTGTGTCCGCATTATCCTGGGCAGAGGACTGAACTTGTGGCGACTTCGCCCTGCCTGTCGATGATTCCGACCTCGGCATCGTTACTCTTCCTCCGATTCGCCGTCATCGTCATCCTCGATATCCTCCATCGCCCCGGAGCAGTCCGTATAGCGGCTGATCTCTTCGCCACGAAAGACATGGGCGACGAAGTCTTCGCGCTCGAAGCGTGGGAGGTATGAAGAGACGATGTCGTCGTCGATCTGCGCCAGCAGCTCCTCTTCTTCGCCGACGCTCAGGTCGGTCTCGAAGATCACCGTGGCATGGATCGTATCGTGCGCGTAGTGCACATCGATCTGCCCGATGCGCTTGTCTGCGTCCCACATCAGATAAATTTCCGACGACTGCGTGCGCACGAGGCGTGTGAGTTTGAAGCGTGTCTCCAAGGCGGCAACCCTTTCCCATCAGCCATCTGGGCGCATCTCACTTCACAAAGTCCAGTTCGAACCGCTATGCCGCCTGTTGCAGGGGGCGCGTTAGCACCGATTTGCCGCCCTGACTGTCGACGAACTCGACCGCGGAAATCGGCGATTCGATCTGCGTCGCCGCCGCAGAGACACGCACCCACACGCCGGGATGAACGGTGCCGCTGACGCGGATACTGCTGTGCAGCGTACCGCGCGCGCCAACTCCGATCAGCCGTTTTTCGCTGTGCAGGTCTTTGGCATGCATCTCCTGCGATCTTTTCTGGTTCTGGAGGCGGTTGAGAAGCTGCCGCTTGTCCTCCGGAAGGGTGCTGTGTACGGCGAGCGCGGCAAACGGTTTGAGTGCGCGGCTGATACGCTCAATATTCAACTCCGTCTCGCGTAACTCCTGCTCTATCTCCCGCGTTCGTATCGGAGAAAATTGATCCGCTCCTACCATTACGTCTGTTGCAGTATAATCTTCTGCGCCGATTACGCCCGCCTCGACACCGTCGGTCGCAGAGATACGTCCGCCGATCAAGAAAGCATGCTCGAAGGCGATCACGCGCTTTCGTGTTGTAATTTCACAGTTGCGGCAGCCATGCGTGATGAATACATCCCCGGAGGCGACGATCTCCGCATTTTCGGCATAGTCTAAATAGACGTCGCCAAAGGCACGCAGGTAACAGTCCTTAACAATACCCTGAACAGCAATAAAACCGAGCGCATTGATCCGCGACTGCTGCAGACTCTTTGTGAAGACCGCACCGGCGGGATAGCTGTGTACCCCTCCATCGACCTCCTCATCGACCACCCTGAGCGCATGGAGCGTGAGAGTCTCTCCCTGTAGGCAGACATAGCCGTCCTGCCCGGCGGTCAGCCGCAATCCATCGCTGGAGGCTGTGACATTGCTGCCGGCGCTCAGCGCGGCAGGCTTGCCTGGTTTGCAGGGTATATTCTGAATCGGCCAGGTCAATGTTTTGCCAGGCACTCCCGGCTGTGCAGGAAGAATCGTTGCGAGCTCCTGATCGGCTACCACCAGTTTTGCTGGATCGAGCGTGAACCAGTCCGGCAGACCGTACCGGTTTCGCTGCAGGGGTTTCAAAAGCAGGTTCACATCGAAGACGTAGCGAATCTTCGCGTCCTGTCCTTCCTGCGGCGTTGCGCCTTGCGCGACGACCACATTGACGGCAGGCTGATCCCGCGCTGAGGCATGATGAATCGCTTCCAGTATCACGTGATCGCGAATTCCGTAGGTGACGCCGAGCGCTTTCAGTCGTGTCAGCACATCGGAGGCAGCGACAGGCTCGCCTCCGATCGCAGGCGGATAGATCGTCGCGAGCGCCTGGGTGCGGTCGTCATTGAACTTTAATTCGAGGAATCCGTTTCTTCGACGTTCCAAAATCATGTTCCCCTTCGAACCTTGAACCTCTCACGAGAGGTTTCTTTTCTGATCCATGATGGTCACTTATGCTTCATTACCAGTTCATTACCTGCCGCCAGAGTCACTCTCAGCCGCTTCTCGATATGCGCCTGCGGTCCTCCGTTATCCATTCCTTTCATGTGCGATGATGGATGCTGACAGCCCGGCGTGGGACTACCATCAGCCTCAAAACCCTCATGATTCCACGATAGAAACTCCGGATACTGGCAGATTTTCGGCTGATCTTTGCCCTAACAAGAGATGGCGCGGCGGAGATGAGGGGTACTCACGCTAGTTGTGCTGCCAAGCAGGTGTCGCGCGAGGCTGGTTGTCTGCAGTTCATGTCCGAAGCGGGCAGGCGATTGCGAATATCTACGTTGCGTTTTTCTTAGGAACAAGCCATAATTGATATAGAATTGACGTGTTGATTCAGCTAGCCTGTCCTGCCGGGGAATAGACATTCTCGATTGTTCTCTTTCGTTTCCTCTTTTGTTTTTTCTTTTCTGTGCCTCCTGCTTCCTTTGCTTCCTATAGTTGAGGAAGAAAAAAGAGTTGAAGAAGAAAAAAACGGAAGAAAATGTGAGGGAGAAAAGCAGAATTAAAGATCATGAAGGTGATCGATTTTGGGCTGACAGGATGGTGACAGTATTGAGGAGCGAGCGCATGAGGAAGATACATCGAATCGGAATAGCGCGTTGTTTCCGGCAGGCGGTACTGCTGCCGCTGCTCCCCTGCCTGCTCTGCGGAATGGCAGGGTGCGCCAACAATTCCAAAACCACCGCCTCGCCCACCTTGATAAACACAGCTTCTGAAAACACCAGCTCCGGCAAACCGGGCGCGGCAAATGCTGCGTCGGAGGCAGGTGGCGATGCGAACAGCGCTCCGGGGAGTGTTCCCGATATCAGACAGAAAGACACGCGCGATCCAGTGCTGACTGCTGCCGATTATCCCGACAAGTGCACTCTGTACTGGAAACTCAACTGGATCCGGCACGAACTGCTGAAAGGAACGCTTCCCTACGATCGCGAGATGCTGACGGATTTGCGATATCAGCTCGATCTAACCGCACGTGACGCGAATTATACGCTGATCGAGAAGACGCTAAAATCCCTCGACCTGAGCCTGACTTATTTCGACGACGCGCGAACGCTGCGTGTCGCGGGAGTCGATACAGCTTCGCTGCCCTGGAAGAACGGCGCGGAAATCGTCCGACAGTCGCTCAAACCGGTTGTATCGACCGATACTCCGATCGATAGAAAGCCCGGCTACAGCAGCCAGGCCGATGAAGACGAGGACACCGGCGCGCCGCCTGCGGCGGCCCCGTCTACTGCCGGAGATTCTCCGATTTCGACGGTATCGCCTCATAATTTGCGCATGATACAGGATTATGCCCGCCGCCAGCACGCCTCGCCGCAACAGATGCTACAGCGCGAACTCTCTGCCGCGCTCGTCGACATAGTCGCACTGCGCGACAGCTTGCAGTTGAAGGATCGCGATTCGACGCCGGACACCGACGAAACCACCGTTCCCGACAACGTCGGCCAGAAAGATGTGCTCAAAACGCATCGTCTGCCCTACAATCTAGGTCCCGCCGAATCAGCTGCACCCCCGTCAAATTAGCGGCTCCACCTGTGTACCGTGCGTTAGGGATGGTTTGCCCTTGCTCAAAAACGCCATGTATACTTCTCCGGATTGAAACTCCACACTAATGAGGTTTGCCCTCGATGAAGATCACCCGTATACTGACTTATCCCGTCGATCCTGGATTTGGGGTCGGCTGGCTGTTCGTCAAAATCGAGACCGACGCGGGAATTTCCGGCTGGGGCGAGTGCCTCCCGGACAAAGCGCACATCCAGGCGGAAGCAGTCCGCAGTTTCGAGCAATATCTCGTCGGGCAGGATCCACGCCGCATAACGCACCACTGGCAGTCGATGTATCGCGGCTCGTTCTGGCGCGGCGGCGCAGCGCTGACTGCGGCGATCTCCGGCATCGAAATCGCGCTCTGGGATATTCTGGGTAAGTCGCTGGGAGTTCCCATCTGGCAGCTGCTCGGCGGCACGGTGCGTGATCGCATCCGAGTGTATCAGCATCTGGGCGGCAATACGAACGAGGAGTTGGCGGCGAACGCGAAGAAGCAGGTCGCAAACGGCTACGATGCAATGAAATTCTGCCCGCTGCCGAAAATGCGTCCGATCGAAGGCCCGCGCCTCGTTAAAGAGGCTACTGGGCGTGTGCAGGCGGTTCGCGAAGCGGTTGGGGATGGTGTCGATATCGCGCTGGACTTTCACGGCAGGGCGTCACCGGCGATGGCGACCGTACTGGAGGAGGCAATGCGTCCGTATAGCCCGCTTTTTATCGAAGAGCCGGTGCTGCCGGAGAACGTCGATGCGCTCGCGCAGGTCGCAAAGCAGTTCAAGACGCCGCTGGCGACAGGGGAACGATTGTTTACGAAATGGGGGTTCCGCGAGGTTTTGGAGAAGGGTGCGGCGTCGATTTTGCAGCCTGATCCCTGCGTGTGCGGCGGAATATTCGAGACACGCCAGATCGGGGCGATGGGCGAAGTCTACTATGCCGCGATCGCGCCACACAATCCCTATGGACCGCTCAATCTCGCTGCCTCACTTCAGATCGCAGCGATCTCGCCCAATTTTCTGATCCAGGAAATTGTCGATGCGAACCGTCTCGGCGGTGGCTGCCTCGTTACGCCCTTCGTGGTCGAGAATGGCTCGATCGCGCTCCCGACAGCGCCCGGGCTTGGCGTGGAGGTCGATGAAGATTTTGTCGCCGCGCATCCCCTCTCATTGCAGCAGGACCACGGTCGCTGGTTCCATGAAGGTGACGGGTCCGTCGCCGACTGGTAAGCGATTGTAACCTCACCCCCGTCACCTCTCCCGAAGGTTCGGGACAGGGGGAGTAGATGCGACCTCACCCCGGACCCCTCTTGTTGCCACTCGCAGGCTCGTTAAGAGAGGGGAGCAAATGCAACGGAAGCCACCGGAACTGTGCCCCCTCTCTTAGTGAGGCACGAACGATGGTCTTCAGCACATCGAAGCTTCATAGAATGTACCACCACAACCCCCTCCTTGAATAAAAGCAAAGGAGGGGGAGGGACTACAGGCAGGTCGGTGAGTCGCCTGTTATGCGTTTCGGGAGACGATCTGCGCGAGGATCGCGACGGTTCGCTGCAGTTCTGCCTGCGTCGTCGATCGCCCGAGCGTGAACCGTATACCGCTCGAAGCGAGCGTATCGGGCAGTCCGATCGCTTTGAGGACATGTGACGGCTCGATTGAACCGGAAGAGCAGGCAGAACCGCTCGACGCCGCTACCCCCAGCCGATCGAGACTCATCAGCAGTGTCGGTCCTTCCACGCCGGAAATTGAGACATTCACGTTATTGGGCAGACGCACGGTAGGATGTCCGTTCAGGCATAGCCCGGGGATCGCCGCGCAAAGATCGGCAATGAACCTGTCTCGTAATACCACAAGCTTTGCTGCATCCGCTTCGCGGCGCTGCGCCGTCAACTGTGCGGCATGACCAAAACCCACAATCCCTGCCACATTTTCCGTACCAGCCCGCTTTTCGCGCTCCTGTGCTCCGCCGTGTATTGTTGGCGAAACCTTCGTACCCTGCCGAATGTAAAGTGCGCCGATTCCTTTGGGTCCATATATTTTATGGGCGGAAAGCGTGAGCAGGTCGCACCCGATCGCGTTTACATCGACCGGCAGCAGACCGACGGTCTGTACGGCGTCGGTATGGAACTTCGCCCCGCGGGCGTGCGCGATTCGGGAGATGTCGGCGATCGGCTGGATCGTGCCGATTTCGTTGTTCGCGTGCATCACAGAGACGAGCGCGGTGCGCTCCGTGACCGCTTCTGCCAGCGAGTCGAGCGAAATGAGACCGTCGCGATCGACAGGAACGATAGTCACCTCATAGCCCTGTTTACGCAGAAAATTGGCGGTGTGCAGCACGGCATGGTGCTCGATTGCGGTCGTAACAAGGTGGTTTCGCTCTGGCGTTGCGCCGGAGAGCGCTCCGATCAAGGCGAGGTTATCGGATTCCGTGCCGGTTCCCGTGAAATAAAGTTCGCTATAATCAGCATGAATCAACTGCGCGACCGCGTCCCGCGCGTCATCGATCGCAGCACGGGCTTCGCGCCCGTAACGATGAATGCTGGAGGCATTCCCGAGCGACCCTGCGCCGCTCAGGAAGGGCAGCATTGCTGCGGCTACATCCGGGTCAGTGGGAGTCGTGGCGGCGTAATCGAGGTAAATCGTCGAGTCTTCGGCAGCATTCTTGATTGGGGCAACAGAGTCCGTCTGTGAAATTGATATCATAGCAATGATTATATCACAGCGAACAGGTGACTGTCCGGGCTGAATGGCTGCATTTGACTGGATTAATTATGGGCGAAACAAATGTTTCCCCTCCATCGATTTTTCAAGGAGGGGATTAAGATTACGCCACTATCACGGATCATTTCTGAGAGTCAGGGCTGCATTTTGAAACTTACATACTGAGGTGCAGTAGGTAGGTAATGCCGTCCGCCGACTTGATGTCGATAATATCACCAGGCGTACCGGGACGCACCCACAGATGCTTCGGGCTCGTGACGGTATGCGAGACATGGTCGGCGGCTTCCATGCCCAGGCTGATCTCGATATCGTCGCTCTTCGGCTCGAAAGTGATGCCGACGAACGTACTGCTCCGTGTCTCGTTGTGAGGATTCGTTCCCGGCCCGAACACCTCGACACGCACGCTCTTGCCCGCATGTTCTTTCGTAAACTGTGTGCAAAAACTGCTCCACTGGTCTCGCGCAATCTCCTGAATATCCTCGTTCATTCTCGTCCTCGTCTCCTTTACAATCACAAATCGAATTGTATATCGCAAATTTGCGTCTATTTTCGATGGGCTCATACTCTCGACAGGCTGAAATGCAGTTAGGTTCCGCCATTTTAATATACCTAAATAATTAGGGAACCCCCTGATAGTCAACAGGAGTATAATAAACAAGTTGAGTATTATTTTGGCGCGAATTCGATACGGCTGGTCTCAGGTATTTTCGATTGACCAGCATATCTGAAATGCACATTATATACTGAGGCACCTACTGCCTGTGGAGAGATATGAACAAGCTGCCCGACCCCAGGATCGACGCGCTAACGGGTGAGGAGCCAATGGAGGCACCGCAAGACACAACAGTCTTATTGCGTGATCTCAATATTGTGGAACGTTTGCAGCGCAATCTTGGTCACCACGAAGCGCAGACGCTGTTTGCTGTCGAGAGCATGATTCATCTGCTGCGAACGTACAACGAAATGCACGATCTGCTCTCCGATCTGCTCGCGCCTTTCGCCCTGACGCTCGGCAAATATAATCTTTTGATCGTTCTCTACAGCACGACGGAACACCATTTACCGATGTCCGAAATCGGGGATCGAATGAGCGTGACACGCACCAATATCACCAAACTAGTCGATATGCTGGAGCAGGAAGGTCTGGTGCGGCGTGTCAGCGTGCCAACAGATCGTCGGGTAACGCTCGCAAAACTTACCGAAAAAGCTGAGGAACTGCTGCATCGTATAATGCCGCTGCACTATGCCAACGTTCAGAGGCTGTGGTCCGGCATGAGCGCAGAGGACTGCCTTCAGTTGACGCATTTGCTGTTGAAATTAAGACGAAGCGGCGAAGCGGCGGTCGCCGACGGACTACTAACGGATGTCTGCCTCGCAGAACAGAAGTTTCGTGCCAGCCTGCATAAATGCGATAGCGAAACATAAAGGTAACTATTCACCCTGCCTTACGTGTCGGACTTACAGGCAGAATATCTGCATTGCCTCTCACAACCCGACCCCTTCTTCCCGAAGCTTCGGGTGGGTCTCCCCCGAAATACTGTACAAGGAGTTAAGCAAGTCGGTCGCGTCGAATAACCCCTTTAGAAAAGGAGCTTTCGATGCAACAACGACGAGTCTTTACCGAAGCATTCAAACGCGACGCTGTCCGTCTGGCCAACG
>JBBQPY010000047.1:0-29683 GCA_038216735.1 Chthonomonadales bacterium | reverse complement strand
TTCGAGCCGAGTCACCACCTCTTGCGATGGATTCTCACCGAATTTGCGCGTCATGCCTTCCTGTGCGAGTTTGGTCAGGTACTGGTGCGGCGTGTATTCGGCGGGGAAACCCGGTGACGGCAGCGGACAGCGTCCGAATTCGAGTTCGACATTGCAGCGTTCAGCGATTTCGAGTGTCGTCTCGATGCAGTTAGGATGCATTTCATGAAAGAGCTTTTTCATCTCTTCGGAAGTTTTGAGATAGAACTCTTGCGTCGCGTATTTCAGGCGGTCTTTGTCGTGGATCGTGGCGCCGGTGCCGATGCACAAGAGAATGTCGTGGGCGTCGGCGTCACCGCTCGTCAGATAGTGGACATCGTTGGAGCAGATTACCGGCAGGTGCAGCTCTTTCGCGATTTTGAGCAGTGATTCGTTACAGGCGATCTGTTCGGGCAGGTTATGGTTCTGGAGCTCGATATAGTAGTTGCCCTCGCCAAACAGGTCGCGATAATAGCCGCATGCGTTGCGAGCGGTCTCGTAATCTCCACGCATCAAAGCAGAGTTGATCTCGCTGCCAAGACAAGCGCTCGTCGCGATCAAGCCTTCACTGTACTTTGCCAGCAGTTCGCGATCGATACGCGGCTTATAGTAGAAACCCTCGAGGGCGGCGATCGAGGTCAGTTTGAGCAGGTTTTTGTAACCGGCGTTGTTGCGGGCGAGCAGTACCATGTGATAGGCGGACTGGTCGAGTTTCGGCACTTTGTCCGTATGTCGGCGGGGCGCAACGTACGCCTCCACCCCGAGGATCGGCTTGACGCCGTTGGCTTTGCACTTGCTGTAGAAATCAGCAGTGCCATACATCACGCCATGATCCGTGAGCGCGAGGGCGGGCATTTCGAGTTCCGCAGTACGTTTGACGAGCGAATCGAGGCGGTTCGCGCCGTCGAGGAGGCTGAATTCGGAGTGGCAATGTAGGTGTACAAAATCGCTGCTGCTGCTCATGACTGCTTAACTGTGCCTCGTAATAGTAGAAATGGTGGAGAAAAAGGTGAGTAACCAAACGCAGCGCCGTATCGCCATATAGCATCGGAGATTCGTTACAGCGCTACATTTAGGGTAGTACGGCTATTCTACGGGGTTTGAAGCCGTCATACAAGCAGACATTTTTCCACTCACTGCGCGAGGGAATGTTTTCTGCAAGACGCTGACAGTTGATGAGGAAAATGTTTGTAAAACAGTTTTTTGTTCTGGAGAAATCGCGTCGCCGAATCCAAAAGAGGAGTCGATCCGTTGAGGGAAATAACTCCAACAGAAACACTCAGCGAAATAGATGTAGCCTGCTCGAGTTCGAGTACGTCTAACGATGTGGTTGTTCGGCGTAACTCCAGCCAGTCTCAAACGTCCGATAGAATGTAGTGCGATGGGATCAGCCGTTTGCGAAATGCAGCAGTTGCGAGCTATCAGAACTATTTCGCTTACTCATCCGTGCGGGAACGAGAGGATTCCGCCCCGTATGTCACCCGCATTCCTACGCTTTCTCGCAGCGCCTCGCTAAGCGAATCTAAGCACGTCTTTTTCGAAAGGACAACCATGAACCGTACAGATCAGCTGTCCCTCATCGCCTTACTCAGGTCTGCTTTATCAACAGTTTCTCCAGGAGGCGCACCAATATTCGCGCAAAATGGAGCGAGGGGTCTGAATCGAATTCACCTGTACTCGCGGCGCATTCTGCTGACGACTGCGTCTCTCGGGATAGCGCTTATACTGTTCGGCTGCGGGGGCGGAAGTTCCAGCACGAACCTCCAGTCTCAGGCGGCGATTCCAGGCACGGGTGATGGCACTTCCGGCGTGCAAGGTCGCGTAGTGAGTGTCCCTACCGGAACAACATCCACCACCTCGCCACCTGTTAGCGGTGCGGTGATCACGATTCTCTCCTCAGATAACGCAACAGCAGTTGCAACTGCCACCACTGGCAGCGACGGTTCCTACCACATTCCGCTGCGTCCAGGTTCTTATTTCGTGAGTCCACAGCCTGTCTCGGCGACGCTCGTACCACTGACTGGCGCTCAGCCGGTCAACGTGATGCGTGGTTTCGTCGACATCAATATTTCCTACATCACCAATAACGGGAAGTAGATTCACAGCCAGTTTCGGAACGGTCGGTATTTACCTCGTTGGCGATTCGAGGAGTGTCAGCGTTCGGGAGGTGGCGTCTAATTCGACGCGGCAGCCGAGAGGAAGTGTCAAGGGGTTTGGCTCATGTCCAAAAGGAAAGCCGATGATCGTCGGCTTTCCGAATGGCGCAAGAATGTCCTGCCAGAGAGCGTCGGGAGAGTTCTGAGGCGGATCGGCTTCGTTCTGCTGCCAGCGAGTGATCGTGCCAACTACAAAACCCGCCGCCTTGTCGAGAAGTCCAGCATTGCGTAGCTGAATCAGCGTCCGGTCTGCACGATAAATCGACTCGCCAACATCCTCGACTAAAACGACGCAGCCGGTAAAGTCGGGGGCGTGTCGTGAGCCGCAGGCATGTGCAAGCAGACTGAGGCATCCACCAGCGAGTTTTCCCTCAGTCCTGCCCGATATCAGTGTGGTCATGGTTGCGGGATCGGCAGCGAACACGAAATCTTCGTGAGTGTTTCCTTCGACCATCTGCCAGAAACTACTGGTGGACATCGGGTCGAGGCTGTTGAGCGTCATGAGATTGGGACTGTAAAAGCTGGTAAAGTCTGCCAGCGACGCGATAGAGGTGTGCAGGCTCGTGATATCGCTGTAACCGGTAAAAACCTTCGGATTGGCGCGAATTGTGTTCCATTCCAACATGTCGAGCAGTCGGATCGCGCCGTAGCCACCGCGAGCGCAAAAAATGGCGTCGATCGCATCGTCGGCAAACATCCTGTTGATGTCGGAGGCGCGCTGAGCATCGGTTCCGGCAAGGTAGTCGTTGCTCGGAACCGTCGCCAGCACATTATCGCCGACGACCGTCCGATACCCGCGGGCAGTTAGCAGAGAGATATTGGCATCGAGTTCGCTTTGCTTCACCGGACTCGAGGGCGCAACGATACCGATCGTATGACCCGGTTGTATCCGGGGCGGCTTACGCATTGGCAAATCTCCTTCCGCAAAAAACTTGGTTCCGTGAGTTGGGAACTCACGGAACCGATAAAGCCTACTTTTCGCGCCGCGGTATTATGCCAGCACAGGCAGTGGAATAAACGTGTGGGCAGGTTTTTCTATCTCAGGCACGGATTCAACTTCGTGATAAAGACTGTCGCGCTCGATCGGGATTCTCCCTGCTTCCTCGATCATCCTGATCATCTGCGAACGGGTCAGCACCTGCGACTTGTTGCCCTGCTCACCGTCTTTATAGGTAATCTCATACTCATGCACCGTGCCATCGACGTCGTCCGCTCCATACCAGAGCGCAAGCTGCGTGATTTGCGGCGTGTTCATGATCCAGAATGATTTGATGTGCGCGAAGTTATCCAGCATCAGGCGAGCGACCGCGATATTGCGTAGATCATCATAGCCGGTAGGGTGCGGGATATGCTCCAGTTCCGTGTTTTCAGGGTGGAATGAAAGCGGAGTCATCGTCACAAAGTGCTTCGTCTCATCCTGCAGTTCACGGATGCGCACGAGATGTTCCGCCCGTTCTTCTGCCGTCTCGATATGCCCGTAAAGCATCGTCGCATACTGTGTCAACCCGACCTTCGCCGCCACCCGCGCCACGTCCATCCAGCCCGCCCCGTCCAGTTTGCGGTCGAAAAGCTCTTGATGTACGCGCTCGGAGAGTATCTCGATACCGCCGCCGGGCAGCGAGTCCAGACCCGCCGCCATCAGTTCACGCAGCACGTCCTCGAGTGGCTTTTTCGCCTGACGCTGTATTTCAACGATCTCAACCATTGTAAAGGCTTTGATATGGACGCCGGGACGTGTCTCCTTGACCGTTCGCAACAGGTCGAGATAGTACTGATACGGCAGCCGTGGATCGATACCGCCAACCATATGCACTTCGGTGATCGGCACATCGAGGTGCGCGGTAAGCTTCTGCTTCACCATCGCCATGTCCATCTCGTAGGGCGCTGGACCGCCTTTTTTGGCATAGAACGAGCAGAATTTGCAGAACTTATTGCAGATATTGGTATAGTTGATATGCTGGTTGCGGACATAGTAGGCTTTGTCCCCGTGCATACGCTCGCGAACGATGTTTGCGAGATAGCCAACAGCGTTCAAATCGGGCGTGTGATAAAGGCGTACACCATCCTCATAACTAAGCCGTTCCTGAGCATCGACTTTGTCGTATATGTCGATCAGATCCGGACCGACATAGCGCTCTGCCCGCCTGCGGGCGAGGTCTGTTTTCGGCTCCGTAACCAACACTGTGGGATCGATCAAATTTGTAGCTGCCATGGGGACTACCTCCGTTTCCGAGCAAATGTACCCGGACAATTCAGCATTTCGTCTCAGCACCTAATCTCAAAACTAAGTTCGTGAAATATTTCACTATATGATCATAGTATACCAGCGATGACTTCGAACTGCAAATCAGGAGCGGAACGCAATGGCGAACGAAAAAGGAATTCGAAGCCGTCACATACAATATACTTCCAAACCAAATTCTCTGTTCTGAGGTAACATCGTAAGAACAGTTAGAATAGGACTGGCCCTCCCAGTGAATGAGTCCCCCTGTCACGAAATACCAGATCAGTCGTATGTCAAACATACTACGATCGGCACACGCTCCCCATTACCATTTTAATCGTAAAGCAACAATACGCAGGAGGATATTTCCATCGAAACATCATTGATGACTGGCACGCGCCTTGCTGCGCGTCCAAAAACTAAACAGACACTTGGTTTCAGGTCTGCTGCCACGACACTCAGCTGTGCTGCTCTGATCGCGATCGGGCTGAGTGGCTGTGGTGGTGGCGGCAATAAGAACCCGAATCCGAATCCCGGCGGCAGCTCCAGCAACAGTCAGGTCGGTGGAACGGTCACGGACATCAACTCGGCTCCATTCGTCGGCGCGACCGTAACTTTTGCAGGACAGACGACCAGCAGCACCGGCGGTGGAACCTACGCGTTTCCGATCGTGACGGTTCCGGCGAATCAGGCTTCCATCGTCGGTCCAATTTCTGCAACACAACAGATAAATGGCAGGACTTTCAGCGGACAAAACACAGTAGAAGTGCTCAATGGCGAACCGATCACTTCCAACATCCATATCGTGCTCTCCGACAACGCAAATCAGGGGTCGATCGGTGGCACGGTGCGGGACTCGGCCAACAATGTCCTCCGTAGTGCGCGGGTATTCGCTGCACCGGGACCCATCACAGGGACGAATGCGGTCTCTTTCACAAACTTGAGCTCTTTCACCGCCTACACTGATCAGAGCGGGCGCTATACCCTACAGAAACTTCCTGTCACGAGCGGCGGTAATGCGATCCAATACACAGTGACCGCCTCGTACGCAGGACACAGCAATCAGACCGACACGAATGTGACCCTTGTGGCGGGACAGCAGGTGCGCGGCGACTTCAATCTGCCAGTGCCGAGTCAGAGCGCGAAGCTCCCGGTAGTCGAGCGGTTCAGCGCCCTGACATTTACTTCGCCGACGATCGCGACACGTGCCGTTGGAACCGGCGATTCCGCAAAAGCTTATGAAGGCATTCGCAACCATCTGATCTATCAGAAAATGCGCCGCGAACACCGTGCTGCAGACGCTGCGCATACCCGTACCTTCGTGAAACGTACGCGCACCACGCCAGCCGGTACGTTCATTGAGACCGACCTCTTCTGGGACTACACGCCCGGCCTGGAGAACCTCTTCGGCTACGATATTGTTCGCTCGATCACTAACGACACGACATTCGTCTCGATCGCTACGCTGCGTGATCCGCTCGCAGACCGGTATTCCGATATCGATCCACTGCTCACACCAGGTACCAAGTACTACTACAGTGTCGCGAGGCTGGATACGATTAACTTCCCGAATGGCAACGACACCAGTACTGGCGATCCTGTCGCGTCGATACTCGTGCAGCCGCTCGATCTGCTGACTCAGAATACCCCGACCAGTGGTTCGGTCGTCAATGGCGCGCCGCAGTTCTCCTGGAAAGACCTCGGCTCCGCCAATGTCAGCGGCTATCAGGTCCTGCTCTACGATCGATTCCCCGACTACCAGTCGGACTCGCAGGGCGTCCCTCCGCTCTGGCCTGCTGACCCGAACAATCCGAGCAATGCCGGGCTCGTCAACGGGAACGTGACCTCCCTCACCTACACAGGTCCCGCATTGATCTCCGGGCATACCTACTACTGGACGGTGATTGCCGAGTACTTCCCCGGCGCTGATGCTGCTGGTGTGGGCAACTCCTACTCGCTCAGCCCAATCCAGTCGTTCAAGGCTCAATAGCGCGCCCATTCAGATATATTCCGTCTCCCGCATTTCTCAAGCTTCAGAAATGCGGGAGACGGAAGCAATACAGACTGAAGTCGAGACACTTCGCTTGAAACCGCGGTCTGGAAGCATTGCTTTTCTCAATGGAATGTGGTACTTCAAAGGTAGCATTTCGAAGATCCTATCGCATTTCGAGGAGTCTTCCGCACCCCGCGGAAGTCCCGGACTGTTCAACTGTTTGCATAAGCGCTGCCGCGCCCCCGCCTGCAGCAGTGCAATCGCACTACCGTTCACCCACCCCCAACTGTACTCTGGAGGGATTCCGCTTGAAACTTCATCTGTCCCGTCGCACTCTGTCGCTGTCATCTCGCCTGATCATTGCGGTAGCGAGCGTCTTTTCCGCTTCCGTATTTTCCACCACTAAGCTGCTGGCGCAGCAGACCTACCACAACGTCGTTAACCAGCGTTTTCGTACCGTCGGCAGCGGCCCGCAGTCGGTAATAATTGTGGATGTCTCTGATCCCAAAGACACCCGCGCCGTACAGCGAGCCGTCAATGCAAAAGTAGACGCGGTCGTTCGCTCCCGTGCACCCATCCTGCAGCGTCAGGTGGATATGCTGCGAAGGCACGGGCTGCTCAAGCCCGGTGAACAGATACCGATCACTGAAATCGTGATGATCCGCCATAATGGAAGGCTCGTAACGCCGAAAATTCCCCGCGCAACGCGTGACGTTCCGCCTGGCAACGACGTGACGTTCAACATTCCGACGACCGATACCAGTCCCGGAGTGGACGGCGCCTGGTCGCCTGGTCCAACCGGGGAAGGCGCACAGGTTGCCGCGCTCGTTAACCTCATCAAGCCCGAGATCGTCACCTTGATGGGCAGACCGCTCTGGAACGGGCAGGTCACAATCCTGAATAAGGACCCTTTCCGTACCAAAGTACAGGGCATTGTGGGCACAATTCTCGTGATCAACAGCACGGGTGGCATCGAACTGTGGTTCCCATTCATCGGCAGTACCTACGAGCCCCAGTATCTCGGTATGGCGCAGGGCATTGCGCAGGCATTCCATGGTCCCAATCTGCTTGGTTATGATCCCTGGGAAAAAGGCATGGCGCGCGCGATTGCCGTAGCCGCCGCCGTTCAACAGAACCCGAAAGACTCGACTGGCGTCGCAATCGACCCGGTGCCGACGTTCTACTTCACGCCTTACTACGATCTGCTCAATCAGCCGGCGCTGGGCAATAACAGTTTTGAGCCGCCGACGAAAAGCGCGCAGGATCTGAACTTCGGAGGGATGCTGATTCCGCGTTTGCAGATGTCCGGCACCGCATGGCTGAAGTGCTACACCGAAGATGCGGGATTCTTCGTGAAATTCAACAACAACTATTATAATGCGCTCGCCACTGATCCGAACGCCAAGAACAACGTCAGCACGCTCCGAGCGATCGCACAGCAGTCACTCGCTACCGGAACGGTCGAGGGTCAGGACTTTCAGAACTGGTTCGAGCAGCAGTACATCTTCGACACCAGTGTACGCCCTGGACCAAAAGTCTATGCATTCACCTTCCCGACACCTGCCGACACCGCTTCGACAATCCAGAAACCGGAAGGGTTCGACACCACACTCGTCTATTACCAGACGACGGTCGAAGGCGATGAACTCGACCTGAACGGCACGACGAATCCCGTCTTCTACGACTATACGTATACAAATCGTTTGACACTTGGCAATACCGCCGCTCAGTACACGATCACAGGCGGAATCGTCGACGTGTCCCCTTTCACGAATGGCATCGGCGATCCCGCACAGATGCGATTGGCTGTCGACTATCCCGTCGGCAGTGTATACACTCGCATCTTCTTTCCAGCCAACGAGTTTTCCGACGAATCAGGCAACCCGAACGATTTCACCGGCGTAATTGTCGGCGCGAACACCGGCGATATCAACGTCGCTTTCAATGGCGGAAATGGTTCCGGAGTCGGTCAGAGTATCGCGCAGGGCGCATTCGGCGGGTATAACACGACTGGCGCGATACCCAACGGGCAGTTCACGCAGGCGACGATCACCTTCCTGCCCACGGGAGCTAGCGCCGCACTGACCTACAAGCGAAACGTATTTACTCGCAAAGACAACCCGAGCAATGTCTCCATACCGGGTATCTCGCCGATGTTTATACTTTCTGCGCCGGGTCCGACAACGCAGCTGACACATACCTTCCTGCAGGGTCCTCAGATGATCTCGTTACCATTCCAGCCGCTCAACTCAGACCTGGCGGCAGTCCTGAAATCCGATCCGACCAAGACACTGCTCGCACAGTATCGACAGGACACGCAGATCAGCTCGACGGTGCCGGACAAATACGCACGTTACCCAAATCTACCGCTCTATCAGCCCGGCTATGGTCTCTGGAGCAACTTCACAGGCGCACTCAACAATGTCGTGATGGCCGGCCGATCGACCGATAACCAGGATCGCGTCGAAGTCCCGCTGCTCTATGGCTGGAACCAGATCGGCACACCCTATACGACTTCAGTACTGGCGACTGGCAACGTTTCTGGTCTCGAAATCACCTATCTCAACGGGGATGTGGTTTCTCTCGAGCAGGCGATCACCAACGGCTGGGTATCGCAGGGAATCTTCGCGTATGATCCGACGACTTCGGGTTACAAAGACATCACGGACACATCTGTATCTGGCACCAACAAGCTCGATCCATGGCAGGGCTACTGGATACGGGTTGCGGTCACGGAGGGCATCACGCTCACCTATGTGAATGGCAATGCTCCGACGAAAGCGGTACGTCCAACACGTTCCCGCGCTGCAAAAACGATTGCACCCGATCGCGGCGCGTGGCGAATTCCGGTCGTGCTCCATGACCCGTTGGGTAGCACCGCTGTCGCCGTATTCGGTCAATCCTCACGCGGGGCAGAAGAGTATGTTCCCGCGCTAGACGCAGCGACACCGCCCGCCTTCACCCGAGCGGCAACACTGAATGTCCATTTCCCGCACACGGATTGGGACGGCGGCACGACCTCGCAGCCGACCGAGTTTCTGACAGACATACGCCGCAGCGCGTCTAGAACGAGCTGGAATATGATGGTGCGTGTGCCACAGGGCGAGCAGTCCTACACGCTGACCTGGAACAATATCGCCAAACTTCCCCGCGGAACACGCTTGACCCTGCTCGATGTAGACAGCGGAACGCGCCTGCTGATGAACAGCGCGTCTTCGTACTCGTTTACGCCGAATCAGGGTGCAACGACTCGCCGGTTCCAGATCATCGCCGATCCGCACAATGCGGGAAGAATCAATGTCTCCAACCTGCGCATCGATGCACCACGAGCGGGGGGCCGGGGCATACCGACAAGTGCGACGATCTCGTACGAATTGACCGGTGTAGCCGAAGCATCCGTACAGATCAGCAATGGAACAGGACGCATCGTCCGGCGCCTCGCCAACACGCGAGCTGCTTCGAGCGGAGTCAACCAGACCGTGTGGGATCTTCGCGATGATCAGGGGCGCGTGCTGCCGGTCGGCACCTATTTCGTACAGGTCACAGTGCGTACGCCGGAGGGCGAACTATCTCGCGCTGTCGCGCCGCACATCATTTCTCGGTAAGCAGATAGGTGATCTCAAGTCGGGGCTGAGAGTCCCTTAGCTCGCACACTCGAGCTCAGTGACATTAGCAAAATAATCTTCTGGACAATCGTAGGGGCGCTGCTTGCCGCGCCCTCCTCCCACCGGGATTGCAACTATTAACAGAATCTGAGAACGGATTGCAGCACTGCCCCGACCTTCCCGCGCGTCGGCAGTCGAATGTTTTATGCTACTAATGAGGAGAGTTAGATGCCTTCACGCAGACAATATAACACTTTGATTCTCGGCGTTGCGGCGCTGCTGCTCGCCTGTGGGATCACTCTTTTGGGTTGCGGAGGTGGTGGAGGCGGAGGCAACGGTGGGGGAGGCAGTACGACGACTGTCATCGGGCGCGTGCTGCGCGCTGAAACCAACCTGCCGCCCAATCCTGCAGCTACCGTCACGATTGCAGGTCAGTCGGTCACGACCGGTGGCGATGGCAGGTTTTCCATTGCCAACATTCCGATTTCGACCACGACCGCGGTCATTAAAGCTGCCAGTACTGCGGATAGAACGGTCGCACTGACCCTCACAAAAGGGGTCACCAACGACATAGGAGACGTGTTCGTCTCCGACACCGGCTATACCGCCTCTGTCACGGGTACCGTCGTCTCACCCACCGGTTCGACCAACACACCGGTTGGCGGAGCGAAGGTCACGATCGCTGGCGTAACCGTGCTGACGAACACCGATGGCAAATTCCAGATCGACAACCTGCCCGTCGGTCTGGGTCAGGATCCCAACGCCTCGATCGGCACGATTACCGCGACGGGTTTCGATACCAAGCAAATATTCACTCAGTTCCCACTCGAAAAATCGCCTCCTGTCAACAATCTCGGGACGCTTCCGTTGGGTGCGCCGATCAGCGGATCCGCTCCGGGACTGCCTTACACTGTCAAGCTGACTGTGAAGAAGGGGGCGACGCCGACTGCAGGTCTCGCTATGAACATCTTCGATTCGGTAACGAATACGAACCTCGGGGGTCCGTTAGCGCAGAGCGGTGGCGATTATTATTTCTGGGTGGTTCCGGGTACGTACAACATCATCGTACAGGCAGATTCGACGGGTACGAGTACTGTCACTCAGGCGGTAACACTTCCAAGCGCTGCAACTCCGGTGGCCGTGACACTTCAGCTGTGATCCAGTGACTGTTTATGTTCATTAAAAGCAGGCAGAAGTGCCTTCACTTTGGGGTGAACGGTGACGCCACCGGAATTTTGTTAGAGTACAGCCTGCTCCACACGCTCGAAAATCGTTCCGACAAGACTCAATCCCCATTGCAGTGCGCGAGAATTCGTGCACTGCAATGGGGATTTTCGTCTAGTACAAGGTGGTTTTCGTCAGTCTGTGCTGCGGTTGTGAGGAGCGGATAAAGGCTTGCCGATAATACCACAGATGGATCTACTGCCCTCGGGATATTCAATATAGAACACACTGCGAACGAACATACCGATACCGGAGCCCACAAAGAGCTGACTATGTCAGAGGAAAGCGAACACGTTATGGCGCTCGCTAATCCCCCACTTCAGACAGGAATGGCATCGCTTCGGATAGCAGTGATCGACGACGAGGCTGTTCTGCTCGAACTTATGCAGGAAATGTTGAGCGCGATGGGACATTCCACCCAGGTTTTCTCGACCGCCGAAACTGCTCTCACAGAGCTGGCGCGTTCCCCGTGCGATTTAATCTTCACTGATCTGCGTATGCGTGGGATGACCGGGCAGGAGTTCTATCTTCGCTTGAAGGACATCGATGCGACTCAGGCAGCCAGGATTGTTTTCTTGACAGGCGATTCAGCCGACACGGAAACGCAACGGTTTCTCAGGGATTCGGGCAGGCACTGGCTCTCCAAACCGTTCACTTACGCAATGCTGACGAAGTGCATGAAGACTGTCATACCGATCAGGCGGCATGATATGGCGGCATGAAGTTCATTCGGCTCGGAGAATGGTCAGCAAACCCTGCATCGCGGGCGGAAGTGGAACTGTAAACTCGAGCCGTTCCCCCGTCCTCGGGTGGCTGAAGCCGAGCGCGTAGGCATGCAGCGCCTGCCCGTTCAGTCCCGCAATCGCCGCACGAAGTTTTGTGCGTATCGGCAGTGGGTAGCTTTTTTCGGGCAGCTCACGTCTCCCGCCATAGGTGGGATCGCCGACAACAGGGTGCTGAATATAGGCGCAATGCACACGAATTTGATGTGTTCTGCCAGTCTGAAGCTTCGCTTCGACAAGCGCAAATGTGCTGTTGAATAGCTCCAGTGCTGTGAACTCGGTCACGGCGCTCCTCGAAGTGTAGCGCGGGTCGGTAACAACAGCCATTTTTTTTCTATCGGTGGGGTGCCTTCCGATCGGCGCATCGACAGTCGCCTGCTGAAAGCTGGGAATCCCCCAGATGAGCGCAAGATATCTGCGTGTTGCGGTCCGCGCCTGAATCTGCGCCTGCAGCGATCGATGCGCCACATCGTTTTTCGCGACGAGAATCAGTCCGCCGGTGTCTTTATCGAGGCGGTGGACGATTCCGGGACGCAGCGTACCGCCGATGCCAGACAACTGCTGCGCATGAAAGAGTACTGCGTTGACCAGCGTGCCGTGTGTGGCTCCCGGCGCCGGGTGTACGACCATTCCTCTCGCCTTGTCGATCACCAGAAGATCCTCGTCTTCGAATAGCACCGTTATCGGAATGTCCTCGGGCTGAGCCTCTATTTCGACAGTGCGCGGGCGGCATATTACGACTTCATCACCGACTCGAACCCGATAGCTGGCTCTCTCTAATTTTCCATTGACACGAACTCCACCCTCCTCGCCTCTGACTTCGAGTGCAATTAGACGCTGTGCCTCGGAGCGGGATGCGTTGTCAAGCTTCTCAGCAACGAAGACATCGAGTCGCATTCCAGCTCGCTCAGCCAGCACAGACACGACGACTGGCAATGCCACTGCTTCGCCGAGCTCGTAGTCGCCTTCATCACTATCTGATGTGCCGATTTCCTCAATGCCAGTTTCTTCTATGCTGATTTCCTCGGTGCCAATTTTTTCTGCACTATTTTCTGGCGATTTGACGATGTCTGGCAGCACAATGCAACTCCATTTCGAAAGAAACCGTAACAATATCAGGCACAGATCGTCAATTGATGATCGCATGGTCAATTATTGATAACAATATCATAACCGATTGCAGTGCATCGTTTGGTATCAGCGGGATATATATTCCGTAATTATATGTTTTGATAATATATGCGAGGGAGCCAAATCGCATTCTGGACGCAGCAGTCTGGGTAACAGCACTATTTCTACCAAACTTTGCCACAGTCATCCTTGATGAGACATCACGCAAAGTTTACCCCAGACAGTTTACAATCGCTGAGAAGCGATAATCTGCATCCAGGAGACTCTAATGCAACTGTTCGCTCCCAAATTCGTAGGTATAAGCGCTCACATTCGCCGTTTCACGCAGTTACATCTGCGTTCTCAGCTCGCAGCAGTTGGCGTTTTCGCAGTTGGCGTTGCCGGTGTACTTTCGCTCACGAGCGATAATGTCAAGTCGATGCTGCAGCCGCACAGGCATTGCTCGGCACAGCTAATTTCAATTAAAGCTGCAGCCATCTGTAATTTGTTTACAGGCGACGAGAAGAATTTCAGCGCCCCAATACTCGGTTCGCAGCCAATGTTCAATTCACTGTACCACAGGAAAGGCACACCAGTATGGAAAGTCTTCGGTGATAGTGGTGGCCGCCAGGTCGATTTAATGTTCGACGATGATACGGGTCGGCTGGCTTGCTATTCGATACAAATCGACCGTAAGCCGCGTGTGTCCAGAGCGAAATATTTACGTACGCCGGTCGAAGCCGCCGCACATGCGGACAGGTTTCTGCGCGATTTGAACATATTACCGCGTCATGGCACGATAGCTCTGGAGGCGATGCCGCAACCGGTACTGAAAGGCGAGGGCTGGAGAATGGTCTGGAACGTTCGACAAGACGCTTCGACGCCCCTAACAAAAATCAAGGTAGTGCTCGAGAGCAGCGATGGGGCGCCGCTGCTGATAATGAATCCCTATCTGCCGTTCGCTTCACACTAGCTGTGCGTAGGTTCATACGACTGATCTGGCAGTGCATACCGTAGAGTGGGAACACAACTTCCACTCTACGGATTTTTTTGTCACCATGTCCACAGGGCAACGAAATCGCCTTCCACATATCGTAGTGTAGAAATCGTCAACCAGAAGGAAAAACCAGTTCTGCTCTCGAAAACGTTTCATGACTGCTCTTATCCGACGCTGGAAAATGGGTTAAGATCCATCGGCAGTCTACAACGAGGAGCGAGTGCGTCAGGGAGAATTTACCGTGAAACCAGAACTGAAGGCGGACATGCCGAAAGAGCATAATTCGGAAACAAGGGCTCTGCCAGATTTGTCGAGCGACTACGTACTGGATGCTGCTCAGATAGATAGCTATCGCGCCAATGGACACACGCTACTGCGCGGCGTGTGCTCTCCCGACGAAATTGCCGTGTACCGTGACATTCTCAATAATG
The DNA here is from genome assembly GCA_038216735.1 of Chthonomonadales bacterium. Taxonomy (GTDB): domain Bacteria; phylum Armatimonadota; class Chthonomonadetes; order Chthonomonadales; family Chthonomonadaceae; genus JBBQPY01. The sequence continues at coordinate 15,143 of JBBQPY010000047.1, read as the reverse complement.
CCACCTACAGTAACAATACGCAAACGCGTCCTCTCGAAGAGCGTGATACGTACGGCAAAGCATTTCTGCAGATTGGAAACCTCTGGCAGCTCGATGAAGCGGCAAGCCGCTTCACTCTGGCGAGGCGTTTTGCGAAAATTGCAGCGGATCTGATGGGCGTCGATGCCGTACGGCTCTATCACGATCAGGCGCTGTACAAAGAAGCAGGCGGCGGGCCGACGCCCTGGCATCAGGACCAGTACTACTGGCCGCTCGATACGAACCACACCGTGACGATGTGGATGCCGCTCGTCGATGTGCCGATCGAAACCGGAGCGCTGACGTTCGCAAGCGGCTCGAACAAAGAAGGATTACTCGGGCATCTCGCGATCTCGGATGAATCACAGGAGACCTGGGGTGAGCTCGTGAAGGAGCGTGGCTTTCCGGTGGTCAACGCGGAAATGAAGGCGGGCGACGCGACATTTCATTCCGGCTGGACGCTGCACACGGCGCCTGGCAACTCAGGTACCAGTACGCGTGAGGTGATGACGATCATCTACTACGCTGACGGAACCCGCGCCCTCGTGCCCGATAATGCGGCTCGCCAGAGCGATCTCGAAGGCTGTCTCCCGGGCGTCAAGCCGGGTGAACTGGCAGTGAGCGCATTAAATCCCCTCGTCTACTCCCGCTGAATACTGCTGGAATTATGCAGGGACGCACTAGAGAGCGCCCCTGCATTCCATCGAGTGCTTACTTCTTATCGACTTCCTGCTTCAGCTCTTTGTAAAGTGCAAGGCGATCGCGTCCCCACCCATCGGCACGCGCGCTGGAGCTATGTATTACGAAGATACGCGTTTTTACCGGAGCAGTATCGTCGCTTTTCGTGAGCGACCGGTCGACTGCCTGCTCTCCCCAGTCGGTACAGACTTTACCGGTCGCCATCTGGTAGACGTCCTTGCCATTGTAACAGACGAAGCGAGGCGCGCACTCCAGGAGTTTGCGCTGCAGGCTCTCGCGCTGCTGCGTCGTCGGCGGGGGAAGAAGATGATTGGCACTCGAAGAGACGCCTTTGTAGAGCCCCGTCAGCCCGATGCCATAACGCAGCACTTCATTGTCTTCTTCTGTACGCAGTTGTCGCGGGGTGAAGCCCGCCTGATGCAGCAATAGCCAGAATTTATTGGTCGGACCCGCGTAGTAATGTCGTACCCGTGCTGACGAAAGGCTCGGCGCCGCACCTACGAACACGATATCGAGCCCAGGCACTAGCATATCGGGAAGTATCGGATCGACCGGCGGAACTGCTTTTTGCTCTTCGCTCCTCTGATTGGCGCTATTTTGCGAGTTCATAGAAAGCGTGTGCATAGATTTTAGCGGCGCGAAGGACTGTGTCGACGGCGATACGCTCATCGATTTCGTGCGCGGGACCGTCTGTGCCGCCGGGGAAACTTGCGCCAAACGCAACCGTAAACGGCGTAGCGCGCGCGTAGGTTCCGCCGCCCATCGTGTACGGCTTGGTGGTCGTATCCCCTGTCTCCTCCTGATAGATGCGCAGCAATGTCGCTACCGGCTCCTGATCGAGTGGGACATAGAGCGGCGGCTGATCCTGCACATCGGCAAGCGTCCAGCCTTCTGTTTCGAAAATCGGCCGGTTCGCCTCTTTCAGCGCCTCGATATTCCAGGTGACAGGATAGCGGACATTGTAGGTGAGCCGGACACAGTTTTCCGGAGTGTATTCCAGAATTCCGAGATTGCACGTCAGAGGTCCGGCAACATCATCGGTATGCGCGATGCCTAGTAGCGTGCCGGTCGTATCGACCGTTTTGATTACCCAGTTCAGCCAGATATCCGTCTCCGGCAGCGGGAGTTCGGCGAGCGCTTTTGCGAGCCGTGCCACTGCGTTATCGCCGTTGATCGGGGTGCTGCCATGCGCCGATTTTCCATAGGTATGCACCGTGATACCAGATCCAGTCTGCTCGAAAGTGACGTTCTTATCCCAGTATTTGCCCAGTATGCCAGCCGCTTCCGCAAGCCCTTCGGAGGTTCCGACGAGTTGCGCCTCCGCATAATCGGGAACCATGTTCGGACGCTGACCGCCAGATGCTTTTGCGATCCTTAGCGGCAGATCGCCGTTTGGAAGCTGCTTTTCAAGGATCAGGTTGGCAATGCCTTTTTCAGCGTAGATCAGAGGAAATCCGGCGTCGGGGGTGAAGCCAACGACCGGGCGCTCTTCGTTAGCAACCTCGAAATAGTGCTTCACGCAGCCGAAGCCGCTCTCCTCATCGCACCCGAAAATGAGACGCACGCGTCGCTTTAACGGCAGTCCCGAATCGAAAAGCGCTTTCGCGGCGAACAGTGCGGCGTAAGTCGGTCCTTTGTCATCCGAAGAACCACGCGCATAAATAAAGCCATTGTCGAGCGTCGCACCGTAGGGCGGAAAGTTCCAGCCATCGCCTTCAGGGACGACATCCAGATGCCCCAGTGCGCCGACATATTCACTGCCTTCGCCGAATTCGGCATGTCCGGCATAACCGTCGAAATCGCGTGTGCGGAAGCCAAGCCGATCACAGAGGGTCAGCGTGTAGTCGAGCGCTTCACGAAGCGGCTGACCGTAGGGCGCATTCGTCCCTGATGCTGTCGCCTTGAGGCTCGGAATACGCAATACGCCCTGCAGTGCGCTCACAATTTCGTCTTGATGCATGTCGATCCAGGCATGCAGTTTCTGTACATTGGGGTCGTCGATACTCATTGTATGTTCTCACGCTCCATTTTTCATTGTTGATTTTTATTCTGTTCCTCCGACTGCACGAGAAGTGAGTGACGATGAAGTCACAGTCGGATCGCAGATTACTATTATTCAGTGATGCCAGAAATTGTATAATTCCCAGACTGATGCTCGAAAAAGTTTTGAAGTCTCCCTCCGCTCTACAACCTTGTTTGCGGATGATTCAACGAATCAGACCAAATTCCCTTCATGGCGAGTTCGAAAACGGAAGCCCGGCGGCACCATGCAGAACCGTATTTACTCTCCGGAAATGTGACGTACTGTTGAATATACCTATTTTTTTCTCCTATTTTGCCGAAGCTAGGGTTGACAAAGCGCGCGCAATCCGCTATGATTGCACATCGACCCGGTTAATAAGCGGGGAGTTCGGTGCAGTTCCATGATTCTTCCTGCCCTGGTGCGGATTGCGGCAAGCCCGCTAATCGGAAACTGCTTTCGCTGTACCAATTTTTTGATCGTCGCACACCAGTGTCCCGGTCTTCCCGCACAGTGCCAGGCGGCTGAATGCAGACTCATTGCTCCACTTCAGTCCTGCAAAAATCCCAAAAGCGTGCGGATGAAATTGTTCTCTCTTGGTCTCCCCCGACGGAACCTTTCGCTCTGACTGTAGGCAAGCAGCATTTCACTTGCCCGGTATGCTCCCGAGCTGACTATAAGCCCCTCATTTTGGTAGAATGACTATCCGCTGCGGTCCACTGACGATCGTGACACATTCGACCAAAATGGTAGCTCAGCGACGGTATAAGAAGGAAGGATTCACGCGTTGCAAATCAAAGGATTCACTTTGTCACGGCTATGCCTGGCTGCCGCCTCCTCATTTCTACTCACTACACATTCCGAACAAGCGGCAAATGCCAGCCAGACACACAGACTGCAGCATGGCGAAACGCTCTCCGCAATCGCCCGCAAATATAAAGTTTCAATCGGCGACCTCAAGAATGCTAATGATCTCACCAATGTAGACAGCGTACCCGATGGACGGTTGCTCAAGATCCCCTCTCCTCCCCACAAACGATTCGTCGAACCGACCACGCATCGCACGACAGCCGTCAGCGCCAATCAGACGAGCGTTAGGCTGGGTCCCGACACAGACTATCGGCGGGTCGCGCTCGCCTATGAGGGCGATAAAGTAGTCGTCACAGCACAGCGAGACGGCTGGGATCAGGTAACACTGGCAAACGGTACCCGAGGCTGGATACGCGCAGATTATCTCGCACACACGTCTCACTCGGGGGATATGCAGACCGCACACAACACGCCGGCGCCGGAGAAGTCAAACCACCCAGCGCATCACCATACTGTCGTTGTAGCTGCCGACGAGCGCAGGCGGACACACAAAATCGCCTCGCAGCATGTCGCTTCTGCAAACCACGCCGGCAAGAAACACACGCAGCACCAGCACGAGGTCAAAGTAGCGAAAGTGGAGCGGCACACGCATCATACTCGCCACTCCGAAACCACGCAGATTGCTTCGAGCCACCATCACCACAAGTCGAGCGAGCAGCAGGTAGCCTCCAGCAGAAGCCACCATCGCCACAGCCTTACAGCGAAACGAACTGTGGTCGCCGCCGGTCACCGACATTCTACTCATCATAGCAGCGAGATCAAAGTTGCTGCCGTCCATTTCTCGCCGAAGAACAATGTGCCAGAAGCCGATCGACCGGCGCCCTCGAACGACTTGGTACGCACTGCCTACTCCTATCGCGGGACTCCCTACCGATGGGGCGGCGACCGACCGGGCGGCTTTGACTGCTCAGGATTGACGATGCATCTGATGGGGAAAAAGGGCGTTTCGCTGCCACACTCCGCCAGCTCGCAGTTCAGGATGGGTCACCATATCGATAAAGGGAGCATGAAACCCGGTGACCTCGTCTTCTTCCACACGGTGAATCCCGGTATCGGGCATGTCGGAATGTATGTCGGCAAAGGAAAATTCGTGCATGCTTCCAGCCGTCGCAGCGGCGGTGTCCGTGTCGACAGCATCGATTCTGGCTACTACAGTAAAGCATTTCGCGGTGCACGTCGTATGAAGCCATAGCAAATACTTGGTACCGTTTGACAATTTCGAAACGCTTTTCGTTTCTTAAATTCGATTTGAGGGCAGTCCGGGCGAAAGTACGGGCTGCCCTCAATACAATTACTGCAACCTTTCGAGGTAATAACTGTCCTATTGACTGTTTCTGGTTCATAACCGATCCCGAATTGCGTATAATCAAGCAGTGTCACACCGCAAATTTACGAACTGAGGAAGCAGCTTCATCTTGCCATCCGCCCGTCACAAGCTCCCTGCGTGCTGCCATACGCTAACCTGGCTGCATTGTGCATTGTTCTGCCTGCTCGCAGTCCTCATGCTCTCCTCTGCATACCAGACAGCCATCGCACTCCCGACTTTCCCCCCTGTTGTCCAGTCCACCTATCAGTCCGTGTCCGGGGGAAATATCGCGACCAAAGCGACTCAATGTACCCTCTGTCATGTGGCTTCCGGTCCGCCGAAATTGAATCGGTATGGAGCCGATGTTAAAATCGCCCTCGAAACCCACAAATCTAAGATGCTGACATCCGCGATTTTGCACGAAATCGATGGTAAGGACTCCGATGGGGACGGCTGGACGAATGGACAGGAATTTGCCGCTGACACACTTCCGGGCGATGCGACGAGTAAACCGAAAGGGTCGCCCCCGAAAGTTCAATCGGCGCAAACCAGAGCGGCAGACGGCGACCAACCTTTTTCCCTATTCTCAAGCATCAAAGGGCTATTGCTGCCTAAACATGCGCAGCATCCCGCGATCATCCATTTTCCGATCGCGCTCTATTATGTGAGCCTGCTCTTCGATCTTTTGGCATGGCGGCGACAGGATAAAACGCTTGCCGCAGCCGCTAAGTTCAACCTGATCCTCGCGGCAATCAGCGCCCTATTTTCGGTGGCGTCCGGTCTGCTTGCCTGGCAATTTGCCTATGGAGGCGTCGCCTTGCAAGGAATGATTCTGTATCATCTGGTGCTCGGCATCGTGACAGCGGTCGGGATACTTGCGATGTGCTGGATGCGGACTCGCAAATCTGTCGATGACAGCCTTACGCCAGGCAGGTTTTATCTCGTGTTTGGACTATTGCTAGCGGTAGTGGTGATGATAACCGGACACCTCGGCGGGAATCTAACCGGCGTCAATTAACATGCCAGCCATTGAGCAGAATCGCATTATTCCAACGATCAATCAGCAAACTACCGCAAAACGCAGAGACTATTCCTCAGCGAAGGGTATAATAGCGTATCGTAACATTTGTCTGTATACTCTCCAAGAGCATATACATAGACAATAACTTGAAACTCATTAAGCGAATGTTCCTACAAGCGCTTTTGTGCAATCTGCGATAGCCTGCATAAGAGATGCTTGCAAGAATGAATACCTGATGGGCTGTTACCTGCAGGAATAGATAGAGGAAAGTCGGAATATGAACCGTAGAGATTTTATACGTGATACGACCGCCGCGACGCTTTCGCTGACCGCCCTGACCGTGTCTGCCAATGAACTGCATGCACAAGCCGCCGCGCCAGCCTATGACGATAAACCGACAGGACCTCCCGTAAACGTCGGCGTGATCGGTCTGGGGCTGCAAGGGCGTGAGATAGTGGACACACTGCCGCGTCTGGGCATTCTGCCAGCCGTCGCGATCTGTGACAACTACGCTCCCTTTCTGAAGCGTTCACAGGACGCCGCTCCGAAAGCGGCTGCCTACGATGACTACCGTAAACTGCTGGAAGATAAGAACGTTCAGGCGGTGTTGATCGCGACACCCAGCCACCTGCATCGTGAAATCGCAGTCGCCGCTCTCCAGGCTGGCAAGCATGTGTATTGTGAGGCTCCGCTCGCCCACACTGTTGAGGACGCGAAGGCGATCGCGTTGGCTGGCAAAAGCGCTGCGCCGAAACTCATCTTTCAGGCAGGTTTGCAGAACCGAGTTCACCCCCAGTATCACCATGTGCTGAAATTCGTGCGCGCCGGTGTGCTCGACAAGATCGCAGCCTGCCGTGCCCAGTGGCACAAAAAGAAAAGCTGGAAGATCAACGCGCCCAACGCAGAACGCGAACAGGCGATGAACTGGCGGCTGAGCAAAGCCACTTCGCCGGGTCTTGCCGGTGAAGTCGGGATTCATTCGATCGATGTGATGAACTGGTTTCTGAAAGCGCAGCCAATCGCCGTGTCCGGCTTCGGCAGCATTCAGGCATGGAATGACGGTCGCGAAACGCCCGACACGATCCAATGCACCCTCGAGTATCCCGGTGGCATCCGCCTCACCTACGACGCCACACTTGCCAACTCGCTCGACGGCAACTATGAACTGCTGCAGGGAACGAGTGGATCCGTCGTATTGCGCGGCGAACGTGCCTGGCTCGTGCAGGAGGCGGATGCCCCTCTCCTTGGCTGGATTGTTTACGCCCGCAAAGAAAAAGTCGGCGATGATACCGGTGTCGCGCTGGTTGCCGATGCCACCAAGCTGCTCGCGCTCGGCAAGCAGCCCGGCAAAGATGGCTATATGGACGCAGGCAAATCGATGCTCTACTACGCGCTCGAAGCGTTTGCAAAAAGCGTTCAGACCAACAAGCCCTCGGATGCCGGACCCCTCGAAGGCTATCAGGCCACCGTTTCCGCGCTGAAAACCAATGAAGCGATCCTGTCCGGATCACGGATCGAGTTCAAGCCGGAATGGTTCGAGCTATCCTGATCTACCTGAAGACGACAACAGCATAGCGAGCAGGAAATAGCACCGGAAATAGCGAAGACTGTAGTAAGCGATGTTTCGCGGGACAGAAATTCTACTGTTCGATCGGATTTCACCCTGGAATAAGGAGCCCTTTTACGATGGATTACCAGAACAGCAATGAGAGTACAGCGGACACGGACAGGCAGGAAACTGCCTCTGCTGTCGAAGCACAAGGTAGGACGCGCCGCGACTTCCTCGTATCGGCGTCGAAAGCATCCGCGGGATTGCTTGCTGGAGGGCTAGCCGCCAGCGCGACGGTGTCCTCGATGCCGGCGACGGCTGCGGGGATGGCACGTCTGCGCGGCGCAAACGAACGTATCCACATCGGTCAGATGGGGATCGGCGGCCAGGGCGGCGCACACATGAACTACCTCCTTGGTCACAAAGAGGACTGGAATATCGAATATGTCGCGGTCGCCGATATCTATACGCGACATCTGGATTCCGCTCTCGAGCGGACGAAGCTTCCCAAAGACCGGGGTTATATCGACTACCGCAAAATGCTCGAACGCAAGGACATCGATGCCGTTTGGATCACGACTCCCGAACACTGGCATGCGACCCAGGCGATTCATGCAATGGAAGCCGGCAAGGACGTTTATTGCGAGAAGCCGATGTGCAAGGGTGTCGACGAAGCCCTGAAGATGCATGCCACGGCTCTGCGTACGAAGCGGGTGATTCAGATCGGGTCGCAGGGCACTTCCGATCCAACGTATCACCGCATCGGCAAACTGATCGGCTCGGGCAAATACGGTCCGGTCGTGTGGGCACAGGGCTCTTACTGCCGTAACTCCAAAGGCGGCGAGTGGGAATACAATATCGACAAAGAGGCTAATGCCGAGAATACGAACTGGAAGATTTTCGAAGAGCCCAGCAAAAACAAACATGCCTACGACGGAGATCGATTTTTCCGATGGCGCAAATACTGGGACTACTCGGCGGGAATTCAGGGCGATCTGTTTCCCCACGTCCTGCATCCCTTCCTGATCGCCTGTGGCAAAATCGAATTCCCGCGGCGCGTCGTTTCGCTGGGAAATCTACTGCTGCAGAAAGACCGCGAAGTGCCGGATACGGTTCATATGATGGTCGAGTATCCATCGGGCTTCACCGTAATCATGGCGGGTTCGACAGTCAATCAGCATGGCTTGACACCCACGATCCGTACAAATAAAGCGACGGTTGAATTCGCGATGTTCGGCGGCGGCCAGATACATCTCATTCCGGAGAGCGAGTACGCCGACGAGGTGGACGAGATCAATGAGAAGGTGCCCGGCGCAGGCGAGTCGATCGAGATGCACGAACTGAACTTCATCGAGTGCATGCGCGATCATTCCAAAGTTCCGAACTGCAATATAGACATCGCAACGAAGGTTCAGGTAGCCATTTCGATGGGCGAAATGGCTTATCGCGAACAGCGTGAGGTTCGCTTCGATCCGGAGAAGATGCGTCTCATCTAAGCGGGAAATACCGTGCGCCATACTCGTTTCCCGTCGTAAAGCCCGCGCCTCTCACCCGGCGCGGGCTTCTTTCGGATTGGGGAACTGTTCCGCCTCCGAGGACAAACCTAAACCCTGACTCCGCTCTGTTCTTGCCTCGCTGAAGCGAGGGGAGAAAGAAACAGGAACACTTTCTCCCCTCCTCTTCTTCTGTTCAAGGACCGTGTTGGTGTACATCTGCTCCCAGTCTTCTCGAAGTTTCAGGATGAGTTCCCACCGGATAGCGAGCAAATTAGGTTGACACATTCTTGAATCAAAACAATGAGATCAAATGATTTAGCGAGGGTGTTGCTGACGACGGATGCGATGGCGACGCGCTTCGAACTACTCATGTACGGACTCGAAGAGTCCCGCCTGCGATCCGCTGGTGAGGAAGCGCTCGAAGAAATTGAGCGGCAAGAACGCCAACTCAGCCTGTATCAAATCGAGTCGGAATTGAGCGGTGTCAATGCCAATGCAGCCAAGCGTACGGTCGCCGTAAGCGTCGGGCTTTTTCGACTGCTCGGGCGGGCACAGTCTCTCTGGGAACTCACCGATGGCGCGTTCGACATTACGGTCGCTCCGCTTCTGCGCTGCTGGGGATTTATGGGCGGAACAGGCGCAATGCCAACGGAGGATGCTGTCGCGGATGCACGAGATTGCGTTGGCATGCAGCATATTATTTTAGATGCCTCGGAATTTACGGTCGCGTTCGACAGAGAGGGAGTCATGCTCGACCTTGGCGCGATCGGCAAGGGCTACGCAATCGAAAAAGCGGTCGATATTTTACGGGAGAATGGCATTGTGTCGGCGCTGCTGCATGGCGGGGCGAGCACCGTCTACGGACTCGGTTCACCGCCCGATTCCGATGCCTGGACGATCGCAATTCAGTCGCCGGATCACAGTGGAGCTCCACTATCCGGCGAATCGCGGCAAGAGAGTCAGCACCATGAGGTTCGGGACGGATTCGCGCACGAAGCGCTCGCCGGAGGACAACATCTCGCACATATCGAACTACGTGACAGCGCACTTTCCGTCTCTGCGCCGCATGGGAAAGCGTTTGTCTACGGGGGCATCCGCTACGGACATGTCCTTGATCCACGCACCGGCTATCCGGCATCGGATTGTCTACTGTCCGCAGTAGTGACCGCTTCTGCTACGGACAGTGACGCTCTTTCGACCGCCCTGTTGCTGGAAGGAGTCCGTGGGCTGTCCCAGATTGCTGCACATTATACAGGGTTTCACGGAATGGTCGCAGCGAAAGACCAGGACGATACAATGCAAGTCGATAAATTCGATCTATGGGAGAAAGATTCCAGAGGATTACAGCGGGACTAACGCACAGCGCCGACAGTGACGCTCATGTGCAGAAGATATAATAACGAGGACATTGTCAACGAGGATATTGTGAAGGAGAAGAGGCAGTGAACGGAGGAATGGCGATTTCAATATTGGTTCTGGCAGTGTTTGTAGTTTTCATACTCTGGGCACGAACCCCTGGCGGACGCCGGGCACTTCGGGCAACCCTCGGCGAACCTGCCTCGGAACTGAAGCGCGGGCGTACGATAGCAACACGCACTGGTTCTCAGTCGCGAACGCGAAAGTCATCCGCGTCGCCCAAAATATCGAAACAGACGAGCAAGCCAGCTACAGCGACGAAGCCTGTTTCACCGCGTTCTGCGTCGGCAAAGAAGCAGGCAAAGTAGTCGCTTTCTTCAGTTTCGCCGAAGCAGGCTTTAACAGCATTCCAATCTTGCTTAGTTCCGCCGTAGTAAACATTTCCGCCTCGACAAGGTGACATACCAACTGAGAGGCAGAGCCATCGAATAGCTGCAGTAAGAGCTCCTGCACCATTTCCAGGCGCATATCATCAAGCGTCACCAGGGCTCGATATCGGTACATTCTCGCTCCGGCGCACGCTTCATGCGTCACCAGACCACGCTCTTCGAGTTTTCTGAGTACGCTCAGGATCGTCGTGTAGGCGGAGGCGCGCTCAGGCGGCAGCGCGGCAACGACTTCGTGAACCGTCGCTGCAGGGTTCGCCCATAGTATATGCAGCACCGCTAGCTGCAACTCCCCCAGATCGCTCATTCGCATCCTGCCTCTGCCAGCCTTCCCGATCACTTTTGTGTTGTTGAACGGCGCAGTGCGCCGCACCGTAGCTGACCTTATTGAGCGCACCCTGCAGCTCATCTGAAAAATGTAGCGGAGCCTGCTAGCACTCTCTTATATTACGGAATGATCTGTTGCCTGCTCCGCTTGTCTTCTTTGCGATGCGTTTTGGAAAGCTCTTTGATCACCGAGTCCTCGACCGGCCGCGGTCGAACTGTCGTGTTCGGGACGAAGCCTCGGTCGGTAATCATCAACGCATCGATTGAAAAGGTGTATTCCCCATTCGCCTGCGCGCGATCTTTGATGAGAATCGTAATGTTCTGGACACCCTTATCGATATTCGCGCTGCCAAGCAGCGCCCAGCCAAACCGGTCATTGAGGTACAGTTGCCCGTGCGGCTTCGGGTCAGCGGGTTCGCGTTCGGCGGCGTTGTTTAGCTTCCATGTATAGTGAGAGGTATTGATGCCCGGTGTAGAACAAGCCATCCAGATTTCGTATCTGCCGCTATGATTTGCCTCGAAAGTATAGCGGGCAGCGTACCCATTATGGACCGGATTCGGCGTCGCAAGGCGGCGATATCCTCTCTGACTCGCTTCAGGGTGCGCAGCAAATTCCGAGAACAGAGGAAGCACATCCTCTTCACCTTCGATCCAGATGTATGGACGCGCATCGAATATCAGGCTGTCGAGCTGGTTGCGTGCGATCGGATAGGCGGAACCATAATCTCGGCGAACGATATCGCGTTTCGCTTCTTCCAGCGCGGCACGCGCGTTCTCCGCAGCTGGGATTTTCTGCAGCATCGCGAGTTCATAGAGATTGCCGAGTTGAACGACCGCCTCCTCTGTCGCCTGTTGCGGAATCAGCGACTGCCCTTCGGAAGTAAAAATCGTCGGCGTTGCGTCGAGCACCAGTTCGACGGCATGACGATCGATCATCTTCACAGGAAGACGCGTTCCGTCCACTGAATACGCGCGGACTTTGCTGTTGTCCGGCATTAGCAATCGGGTCGTACGCCGTCCCTCCAGGGACATCAAAACTGTTTCAACGGAAGATTCGCTGCCCCTGCGGATCGTATAGCCGGAGTAGGCTGGCCACCAGTCGAGTGTGTCGCCCGAGTAGGCGGAAGGAAGCCAGTAGTAGCTGGAGGCGCCGGGCACTGGGCCGATATGCGCAGGACCGGGGGCGTTTTGGGGGTAGTACAGCACTCTCGGTCCGCTGTAGACGAGAGACTGATCGCGGCTGAATTGCAGCGAGTAATCGCTGAGCCAGGTGAGGCTGTCCGGCGTGTCGAGCCACCCGCCAGTGCCAGTATCAAGAGCGGCCGTTTGGAGCGAACCGACATATATGCCGCGGACTCCGATTCGCTTCAGATCGTCCATATCGCGCGTAAGCGCAGCGTAGGATGTAAAGACAGGAACGGCTTTCTGCGTCGCGTCGGGGGTCTGGAGCGCGGCCGTCGTAACTTTGGCTGCAGTACTGCCAACGTCACCAGTGAGAGCGGTCGTGAGAAACCAGACGGTGCGATCAGCCTGATCCGCCTGACTGTAAGCGGGACCTGTAATGCGAGCGAGTCGGCTCGTTTCCATTCCGCGTGTCTCGATTCCGAGACCGTCGAAGCCGCCCTCACGGTCGTTGTTTGTAAATACGGGGTGTATCTGCGTCCAGGTGTAGACGACGGGAACATCGGCGATCTGGTGCTTCAGCATGTTCGCCATCGCGTTCATATAATAGGCAATGCTCGCTGTCCGGCACTGCTGAAAGTCGTCCCACCAGCGCGATTTCGTCGTGGACTGGTCAAGAACACGGTGAGTTTTTTGCGTGACCGGGTCGTAAAAGTAAGGAAAACCTCGATTGTTCGCCCACATCGGCACAAGGCGGGAAAGTTCGGCGAAAGTTTTGAATCCTTCGATCAGCGACCACGCATCATGTACCTCAGTGGGTGAAGCATACGTTCGCGAAAGATAGCCTTCCCACTCCAGCCGGAAGTTGTCCGATTCGGGAATCAGGAATTCAGTCTCGCCACCGAACCCCATACGCCGCGTGATCGGGTCATCAAAAAAACGCAGGCCGGCTCCGAATTTCACATTGGAAAGATAGAGCAGTACCTGATCCCGGTAGGCGTCGAACTGCGTCCACAGGTCCGGCAAACCGCCTTGAGCGCCGACGGGCAGGGTCTTATGCGGCAGCAGCAGCCCGACAGGACGAGTGATCGAAGCGGGCGGTTCGATCGGAAGGCTGGCGACCGAATTTGTTACCGTGACATTACCGTTCTGAAAAATCTTACTGTCGGCGTTGGCATCGACGAGGAAATAAGCGCCACGATCGCCATTGGTGACAATCCATGTCGCAGAGGTGTCGTTGTGCGGCTCGAACCGATAGGTGCTGGGCTTGACGACTGTGCCGGAGAGCGGAGAGGTCAGGCCGGGACCAAACGATATCCCGTACCTGAACCCGTTCGTGTCGAGATAATCTATCAGTCGCTGAAAACTTGGCAGCGCAATATCCTGTAAGGGTTTGGGCGATGCGATAATCAAATCCTGGACGTTTTTGGATTTGAGCAGGGTCAAGGATTTGACATCCTCCTGCCATGCCTGCTCGGTGAGCGCAGCGAAAGAGTGCGGCGAAAAGGAACCGCCAATGGGAAGGTACGGCGCATCGTCCCAGATCAATGTGTGTGCAGCGTTGATATGCCAGCGGTGCTTCGTGCCTGACTTATCCGTAAAGGCTCCCCCACTTGCGACTTTGCTAGCTTTAGGGGCAGGCGGCAGCGTCTGCGCATCGACTGAGCGCACTGTTCCCAGGATCACAAACCCGAGACACAGCAGACTTGCTGCGAATTGCGACAGCGGTTTTGTGCTACGCGCCAGTGCGTTGATAGGGTGTTGTTGCATGATTGTGGTGCTTTCGAGGATCAGTCGACATGGTTCAGAAAACGCCTTACGCCCGCGGATAACTCCCCGGAATGGCGTGATAAGTGATACATTCGTGAACGACAGGTTTGGAGATGCGAAACACACTGATCGAAACGCCCGTCTACGCCGATTTCAACCGGCGGTTTGAGGGAACAGTTTCGGATTGTTGGCTCGTCTTGAAGCGGCGTTCAGTACTCGGAGATAGGCGAGAAGTGGATGACAGTGACGGTGTCTTCAACGGAAATATCGTCCGAGTAGATGCGGCGCATCAGATGAACGAGATCTTCCGTGGTGCGAAACTCTGGGTTTTCTTTCTGGACTTCACGAGGCGAAAGCGCGTCGATCGTTTTGATCTCCACACGGTCTAAGATCGCGTTAAAAAGCTTCTGACGTTTGCCGAACCGGGGTCCGACTGTGACCCATACGATCTGCCCGGCGGAGTATTTATCCGATTTGTCTCCGAGCCGTATCGTAACGGTTTTGCGCCCGTTCCGCAGCACTTCTTCATAAAATTCAGTATAAAAATTCAGAGCGAACATAGGTTCCGTAACGCTTTCCTGTATCCAGAACGGATACTCACTGAGCGGAAATTTCTCCCATAATAACACAATCTACGCCCGCCGTCAATATCGGCAGTTTGTGATCGCGCACTTTCATCGTACCTCCGCTACATTTTATCGGGTGCGGAGACTCCGATGAGAGTCAGCAGGTTTCGCAGTACGATTCGAGCGCCATTGACGAGCGCAAGCCGTGCTGCGGTCAATTCCGGCGCTATCGGTTCTTCTTTGCCGGGCAGCACGCGACAGTTCTCATAGAAGACATTCAGCAGCGCGGCAAGCTCCATCGCATGACGTGTCAGCCGATGCGGAGCGTATTTTTCCGCTGCGAGCGCAACTTCATCGGGAAAGTCGGTCAACTTCCGCAGCACATCGAGTTCCGAGGGCTGAACGAGCAGACTGCGATCGATTGCCTCCGCCGGCCGCACGACAAATCCCTGCTCCGCGGCACGGCGCAGGATGCTAACGAGACGCGCATGCGCATACTGGACATAGTAGACCGGGTTATCGTTAGACTGCTTTTTTGCCAGTTCGACATCGACAGTCGCAGGCGTCTCATAAGAGT
>JBBQPY010000046.1:0-29928 GCA_038216735.1 Chthonomonadales bacterium | reverse complement strand
CCCAAAACCTCCTCAGATGCGTTAATCGAATCGAAATCTTGATCTGTTGCCACCACACATTACCGCCTTCCAATTTCGATCGAATTAGCCGACTCCTTTGCTCCTCCCAGTACAGCGAGCGTTCCACAGGCATTATAACAGAGTGTGGGCAATGCGACAAGCCCGTGTCGCTATCGGTAACCAGCCCGTCCTGCGACAGCAACTGAGAGGAGGAAAATGCGGACGATTGAACGTATATTGGGCATGCCACAAAGCAATACAGGCAACGCTACCGAATACATTCCTATTTTGACCTGGTCAGCCACGTATCGAAGGCATGGGAATGCATCCGTTCAGCCCAACCAGTCGATCGTGAGCCACACAGCGAATTGTTTTGCAAGACGATTGGAAACAGGAAGCGTTATGGAACAAACCGTTCCGGCAACGACAACGAAACGCCGCAGACTGCCACTCATCGGAGCAATCATAATCCTGGCGATCGCCGGGGCTGTCGCCCTGCGGGTGCACGCTCGTCCACCCATCGAAAACGCGATTGATGGCGATCAAGAGGATGCATTGGAAGCGCTTCCTGCGCTGCTCGCGCGCACCCCGCAGAACGATCGAACTGCTCTGCTGCTCAAATCGGCGCAGGCGCCGCACGATGGGCTCCGCTATGCCGCCGTGGATGCGCTCGGGAAAACCGAAGGCGCCGCTGCAACGGATGCGATTGAAGCTGCCTTCCAGGACTCGTCGGCGGAAGTGCGCAAACGCGCGCTCGAACTGCTCCCTGCCCGAGACCCTGAACGCGGGTTCCGGCTGCAGCTGGCAGCGCTGCGCGACGAAGATACCTGGGTTCGCCAGGATGCGATTTCGCTGATTTCGGTGCAGGTCGGCAGAAAAAACTCCCGTGTCGATTCGCGATGCATTCCTCTGCTCGTCAAAAGCCTGAACGATCCTGAACCGACTGTCGTCTCCTCGTGCGCCAACGTTCTGCGGAAACTGAGCAAAGAGCCGATACGAATTTCTGGTCGCGATACTGCTGCCGTTCAGCATCAAGCCATCGTGAAATGGCAGCAGTGGTGGGAGCTTCACAAAGCGAATTATGTGGCCGTGCAGCCCGAATACGCCGATCCCTTACCGCGCCCTCCGACACGCGCATCCGATGCGCCCGCGTTTTCGCTGCTCGATATCGAAGGAGGGACCGTCAGCCGTACCACGCAGAAAGGACGACTGACGCTGCTTAATTTCTGGGGGACCTGGTGCGGGCCCTGTATGGTCGAGCTGCCCGATCTGCTTCGCGTCGACGCCGCTTACCGTGACCGAGGAGTGGACATAATCGGTATCGCCGTCTCTGAAAAGGACGGAGAGCAAGGCTTAAAACGCTGGTGCGCCGATCATGGCGTTCTCTATCGGCAGGCGCTCGCCACAAACGACTTTCTAACTTCTTTCGGTCATATTCATGAAGTGCCTGTCTCGATTCTGATTGATACTAATGGCCGAATCCGCCGCCGCTGGGACGGCGAGCGCGATTTCGCAACTTTCAGCAATGCCCTCGAAAATCTGCTCAAGGAAGCAAAGTAGCGATTCGCCCGTGTTCGTTCATCCTCGATCGGCGAAATCTGACGATCCGCGCATTTACTCCCTCTCCGTCATCAGGGAGGGGTGGGTTGGTTTAGAGAGCGGAACCTGTTGAACGCGTCGCTCAGCTAACCCTGATTACTGCATTTGAGAACGCGGAGCTTCTTATTTTTATGCCGCAGACAAGTCTTGATTCCCCCGCAAATCTGATCGTCCGCATGGACAATATCACTCGCGAATATCCCGGGGTCATTGCTAACAGGAACGTGCATTTGCATGTGCGAGCGGGCGCGTTTCATGCAGTGATCGGAGAGAACGGCGCAGGCAAATCGACGCTCCTCAATATCCTCTACGGGCGAAGCAAGCCCGATGCTGGGCGTATTTTTATCGCTAATGCCCACGGCGTCGAAGAAGAAGTCACGAATACGCTGAACAGCCCGGCAGAGGCGATACGGCGCGGCATTGGTCTTGTCTCCCAGCACTACACGTTAATCCCTGCCCTCACGGTGCTCGAAAACGTAATGCTCGGTGCGGAAATGCCCATTCTCGGAGGATTTCTGCATCCTCGCCGAGCCGCTGAGCGTACACGGGAATTGGCAGCGCAACTGGGCATCGAAAGTCTCGACCTCAACGCTCACGCCGGGCAGCTCTCCGTTGCAGCACAGCAGAAAGTAGAAATCCTCAAAGCGCTCTATCGCGGCGCTCGAATCCTGCTGCTCGACGAACCGACTGCCACACTCGCTCCACCGGAAGCGCATGCACTTTTTGAACTGCTGCACACACTGGCTGCAGGAGGCACCACCGTCGTTTTTGTGACTCACAAACTTCGTGATGTTATGGCTCATTCCGACGCCGTGACGATCTTGAGGGCTGGTCAGAACGCGGGCGATTTCCGTACCGCCGATACCGACTCGCAGGAACTTCTGCACTGTATGATCGGGGGCGGTTCGCGTACTGCAACCCTGCTCAATACTGACTTCGAATCCGCTTCAGACGATCTGCCGCCGAAAACCGCTCGCTCTCTCAACGATACCGGAATAGCGATTTCCAATCCGGCCGCTACGGCAGCTGCACCAGTCGTTGAAGCGATAATTCCCTCCCCGCTACTGCAGGTCGAGGATGCGGTAATACGAGGCGATCGGCGCGTGATTGCTATTTCGGAAGCACGTCTGACAGTCGGGAGGGGCGAGATCGTCGGTGTGGCGGGCGTAGATGGCAGCGGTCAGCGCGAACTTTCGGAGGCGATCATCGGGCTACGACGTTTTGAGAGAGGGCGTCTTTTTTTGGAAGGATCAGAGATCACTAGCCGGACGGTACGCCAGCGGCAGGAGGCAGGCATCGCGTATCTGCCGGAAGACCGCCACCGTGCGGGAATGATACTCGATTTCAGCATAGCAGAGAACTATTTGCTGGGTCATGAAGATCGGCGTGAATGGGGCGGGGGCATCACCCTCGACCACGCGCGAATGTGGAACCGCGCCACCGAGATGCTGCGCCGGTACGATGTGCGCTCCGGCACGAACGGAGCGACCGCACTGGCAGGAACCCTCTCCGGTGGCAATCAACAGAAGGTCGTTTTTGCGCGGGCGATGGAGGCAAATCCGCGGCTGCTCGTCGCGTGTCAGCCAACGCGTGGGCTCGATGTGGCAGCGTCGCGATTCGTCTACGACACCCTGCGCCGCGCTCGAGCCGACGGTCTGGGCGTGCTGCTTTTTTCGCTCGACCTCGACGAAATACTCGAACTTTCGGATCGCATTGCAGTCCTGTATGCCGGACGTGTCGCAGGCGTTTTGAACCGCCATGACGCTACTCGCGAGACCGTCGGCGCACTGATGACCGGCTCATCTGGTTCAGGAAAGCATATCAGTCTGGGAGCGCAGGTATGAACGGACGGCTCCTGAAAACAGGCAGGCTGCTGCGTCCTTTGTTTGCGATCGTATGCGGGCTGGGGATCGCTGCGCTCGTGATGCAGTTGTCAGGCTACAACGTCCGGGAAGCCTATTCCGCGCTCTTCACCGGTGCGACGGGAATCGAACCGGGAGCGGCCCGCGGCGCGAGCCAGATTGCGCTCGGAACGCTTCCTGTGTTTTCCAGGCCATATCACCTCAACACATTTTTGCTGGCGCAGTCGCTCGCGAAGTCGACGCCGCTGCTGTTTTGCGGGCTGGCGATCGCGCTCGGGTTGCGGGCAGGGCTGTTCAATATCGGCGCGCAGGGACAGATGACGGTGGGAGCGCTCGCTGCAGCATTCGTCGGGCAGTGGGGCATCGGGAAAGGCGATAGCGGGACGTTTCCGCCGCTCCTGCACATCACGCTCGTGCTTATGGCGGGCGCGGCAGCGGGAGCGCTCTGGGGTGCGCTGCCCGGACTGTTGAAAGCGTATCGCGGCGTTCATGAGGTGATCGCGACGATCATGCTCAATTATGTGGCTATCAACGCAACGACCTATTTCGTCACGCATACTCTGAAAGACCCGAACAGCGCTGCGGCGCAGTCTGCGCGTATCGCGAAGTCGGCATGGCTCGCGCCGTTTGTCGCGGGAAGCAATTTGACTGCCGGGTTTCTGCTCGCGCTGCTCGCCGCCGCCGCGCTTGCGTTTCTGATCGGACGAACCTCTCTGGGGTTTCGGATCCGGGCAGTCGGTATGGGCGCTGATGCCGCTGCTGCCGCCGGTATCTCCGTGCCACGAACCCTGATCGTGACGATGGCGCTCTCCGGCGCATTAGCAGGATTAGCGGGCGGAGTCGAGGTTGTAGGCGTACAGCACCGATTCATTCAGGGAATCGCGAGCAACTATGGCTACGACGGAATCGCGGTCGCGCTGCTCGGCGGACTGGGGGGCGGCGGAGTAGGACTGAGCGCTCTCTTCTTCGGCGCATTATCAAGCGGCGCAGCGCACATGCAGACGCTGACGGATGTGCCTGATTCGATCGCGGTAATCGTGCAGGCGATCGTGATTATTTTCGTCGGAGTGCGCTACATACGGAGGAATAAACGCAATCGCGGTACGTTCAATCTGGACGAAATGCAGCCTTCTGGAAGCGGAATCGGAAGCGGAAAGGCGGTCTGACCCTCGCATGCCAACACCACACGCCTTCAGCGCTCTCCAGGCTTTCGTCTCCGCAACGCTCTACAGCGCCGTGCCGCTTTCGATCGCCGCGATGGGCGGCATACTGTCGGAGCGTGCCGGGGTCGTCAACATCGCGCTCGAGGGACTGATGCTGACAGGCGCGTTCGTCGGGATCGTCGCCGGGCAGAGTTCAGCGCTATTTGGACTTGCTGCCGCACTTTTCGCGGGTGGTTTGCTCGGTCTGCTTCACGCCTTCCTGACGCAGAAGACGCGCATGAATCATGTCGTTTCGGGGCTGGGAATCAACTTGCTGGCAGCGGGAGTCACGCGCTATCTCGCGATTCGGCTCTTTCCCAACGGGCTGCACATCGATGGTCTGCCGGGCTCCCTGTTTTTGCTGCTGGCGGTTTTGCTTCCGGTTGTCGTAGCGCTAATGCTGTCGCGTACGCAGTTCGGTCTGCGGCTACGCGCTGTCGGTGAAAATCCCGAGAGCGCGCGTATGGCAGGCGTCTCTCCGACTCTGCCGCGCTATGTCGCCGTGACGCTGTCGGGGGTATTCGCCGCGCTGTCCGGGGCATATCTTTCGATGGCGGACGCGCACACTTTTTCGAGCAATATGTCGGCTGGCAAAGGGTATATCGCGCTGGCAGCGGTGATTTTCGGGAAATGGACACCGGTCGGCGCGGCGTTGGGGGCTCTGTTTTTCGGCTTCTTCTACGCGCTCGAAACCCAGCTGCAGATCAGCGGCATCCACCTCACGCTGCTCGGTATCGAGTGGACAAGTCCGTTCCTGCTCGATATGCTGCCGTACTTAATGACGCTCGCCGCGCTCGTCAGCGTCATCGGTCGCGCCACCCCGCCCGCCGCCCTCGGTCAGGAAGAGTAACCTCTCGTTTTATGTCAGAGCTTGTGCCAATCCGGCTTCCGTTCATCCAAAGAATAAAACACTGTGCTGTAAATTTCTCCCTCTTCTTGCGAAGGAGTGGTTGGAGTGGTCGTCCGACACGCTACTTATGCGGGCTGCCCTGTGGTTTGGGTTGTGTCTGCGCGGGCGGAGGAGCTGGAGCATCCGTGTCCGCTTCGTCTTGGGTCGGCGGGAACGCCGTGCCGCTCATCTCGGGGGTATCGATCGTTTCTTCACCCTCTTTAGTGCCGATTGTTACTTTACTCTTGAGACTATGGATGTTCTGGCCGTCGGACTGTATTACATCGACTGGTGGGAAAAGCGTCATTTTATCCGCCTTAGCATCGTATTCGAGATGCTCGCAGGTCAGCGTTCGCTCCAGAATCGAATTGTCCGCCTGTAGAATGCGCTGTTTCGCTACCACATGACCACGTAGGATGAAGTATTTTAGTTTGAAACGATGTTCGATACTGTCGCAGGTCACGGTCGCGCCGCGCTTCTGGAAATTAGCACGGTCTTCCTGTTGATTTGCACCCGCTTGCGGCTGCCCGCCGACACCATTTTGAACTCCTGGTGGAATGATAACCGGTGCGGGCAGCAGCTCATTGCTTTTTGATCCGGGCATTTTTCCAGCGTTCGGTTCGATCTCCGGCTTCAGCACTAATACAATGCTGCCCGTATAAAATGCTACCTCCTTGCCCTTAGTCTGGTCCACATGCGCTTTGTTCGCGGTCGCATGATGCTTAGGGTCGTCAAGCACTAGGTTGTTTTCAGCATCGAGTATTCTCTTCTTTGTGTCGATGCGTACATTGTCGCCGGTTAGGAGCGCATCACCAAGTTTGTATGTGAAGTGCTGCCCTATCCCAATCCCAGTTTTCGCATCACCATGAAACGGAGCGGCTGAAAAATCCGCCATCTTGTTTGTCGATCCAGTGGCAGCGCTGTTCTGCGGCAAAACACTGGTGGCACCGGATTTTTGTGTGGAAGTGGCCCGTACTGTGGGCGGATCTGGTACCAGTTTTGATGTCTGTGCCGCGATCGGAAGCGTAAGCCCGAGCCCCGCAATCGCTCCAGTAAACAGCTGCATTCTCATTGTGTTCCCCTCGATTGTCTGTTTGCGCGTGTCGATCGACAGACCTTCCGCTGTATAAGGCGTGCCGCTCCAGGTGCCCGAAGCGGCCTCCGGGCAGCGCACGATCCCGTCGCCGAGTGACCAGAAAAGGCTCTCTGCCTGCATCGTACTACGCCTTGAGGTCGCCCGCGCTCCGCCGAGCGCCTCCACCATGCGCGTCGCCGGATCGTATCGCGCCACATTCGCCTGTATCTGCCCGTCCTTCGTCGTCACCGTTACGCCATGCTCACAGAGCAGCCTGCGCTCCGGCTTATTATTTCGCCTGCTGACCATGTCGAGAATGGTGAGCGTCTCCGCTTCCAGTTTATCCCCATTGATCGCTTTGACAATCACATTGTCAGTCAGCCGAAGTTCACGCTGGACGACGTAAGTCGTCTGAATATCGAGTGGCAGTGCGCTGGTTCCGCCCGCAACATATTCACCCTTCGCCGCCGAGAAGCTCGCCACGAGTGGGGGCTGAACCGACGATTGCAGCGCTCTATTCGCCGCACCTGTTACCGAGCCAGGCACGCTATTCCGAGAAACAGAAAGGCCGTCCGTGCCGGGCTGCTCATAGAGTTTGCCGTCGCGGATGTCGGTGATCGTGGCGTTTTCGATCTCCCCCACGCTGCCATTGGCGGGCTGCTGCCCTTCGATGACACGCGCATACAGCGACCAGATTTTCGCATGGCCGACGTAGCTGTCGAAGGTCGTTCCTTCCAGACGCATCGATACCGTGCTGGCAGCGGTATGGTTGGCATAAGGCAAAAGACGGTTTGCGGCTGGCTCTGCCGCGCGATACAGCAGAAAAATGCCAGTACACAGACCGGCAAAAGCCAGCCAGGTAAAAGCGAAACCAAATCTTCGACGGAGGCGCTTCGGCTTTTCCATAATATTCTCAGTATAGCACTACGTTCTCTGCGCCGCAAGAATGCCCAAACCATCCTTCGAAAGGCAGTCTTTGCTATGCTGACCCCCTCAACCACATTCCTTAGCGTCGGGAGATTAGGGCGGGTCAGGTTAGTTCTCGCAGGAATAATCGTCGCCGGCGGGAGCAAAATCGGCCAGGAAAACAAACGCCGTTCCGAACTGACTGGCATCAGCGGAACGGCGCAGGACAGATGACAATTGCGAATGACGCATTGACTATGCAATCAGGGCTTGGGGCATCCTGTTGCCGGATCGACATTGATCACCGGTGGAGCAGGTGGCGAAGACGGTCCGCCAGGGAATATCTTTATGTCCATCGGAAGCGGTGAATTGCCAACGAAGGTAGTCACGAGCGCAGGCAGCGGGAGAGGGCACTGGGGCAGGGGATAGACCTGGTCTGCGGTGCCGTACTGCGCGTTCGGCTGATACACGGTCGGGTCCGGCGAATTGACGGTCAGCCCTTTGGCTGTGAGCGGCACATTCGGCAGGCTAAAGTTGCCGAGCGCGTCGGTCTTTGTAGAAGCCGATCCGACACTTACGGGCACGTTGGCAACAGGCGCGCCGGAACTCTGATCGACGACTCTGCCGGTGACCGTTGCGAGCTTCTTATCGATTGGAATGCCGCCAGGATTGCCATTCGTTCCGCCGGTATTTCCGGCGGTGATTCCGGGTGCGCCACTGGTACCGCCTCCGCCTCCGCCACCACAGCCCGTGCTAGCAATCACTACGCTGATCAGCGCAATCATCATTACGAGCCCAATGGAGTACGGAGTGATGCCATCGAAAAATCTATTCCTCATTACGCGTTCCTGCCTTTTCAACATATATTCTATGTGCGTTCCATGTATGTTCCGTTGGAGAATTCCTCAGGATCAAGGGTAGTTCCTGCAGCGCATTTGTGACGAGGTTCGCTCCGCCACCAGTATTGCTTACTGCGCCAGTCCGAGAATAGAGTAGTACCGCCGAAGCGACACTGCAGCTTGCGGGCAGATTGCTGATTTGGCATCGTTGAGCCGCCGAAACAGAGTTCGATCGGGAGCGGCGGGCAACTGCTCGTCGTCTCATCAGCACGACTGATTCCCGGTGGGAGAGTCTATTAGTCAGCGATACGTCTCTGGAAAGCGCGAAGGCACACAGGCTCCCTGCAACGGTATAGCGAATCTTATCGAAACGTCGCGATAAAAACCGTTGCGCGCGCACCTATCGTATCGCGTTCGTTGAAAGGGGGATACGAACGCAGCATGGGGACATCGACGCTATTATACAGTTTATTGCGATTCGATGCAATACATTTGTTTTAAAATTAAAATTTGTTATCGATCTCAGTGGTTGGGTAGACGTTGTAAGTGGCTCGCAGCAGAGGATGAATGTGAGTTCCCAATATTCTGAGTTCAGTCAGCGCTTGGGTCCGGCATCGGCGACATAAACATCGAATCCCTTTTCTGTGAGCCGTTTTCCTGCCGCCTGCGCCGCTGTCCGACTACGATAGACGCCCTGCTGGACTCGGTATAGCGTCGCGCTGCCTTTTTTTACCGCATGTACCGAGACAGGGACACCGCTCGTGTTCGCACGCAGTGCCAGTGCATCCGCTTCCGCCCGGGTCGAGTAGACCCCAATTTGCACACGGTACTTTTTATCAGGACTAAGCGCCGAGGTCGGTACCGCAGCAACCGCTCGTGTCGTGTCGTCGGCGACAGGTTTACTACCTATATCGACGGTATCTTTGCCGGAAGTAGTGTCGGTGGCTGGAGCAGTATCGGTCAGAGTATCCGGCATCGTCGAGGGTTGCACGTCTGCCGTAGTCGACTTGCGTCGTCTGCGCCGCGTCGTCGACGCTTTGTCGGAAGCGTTTTCGTCGGAGGGGGTGACTACATGCGTCGTTTCGTCTGTGGGTTTCGCCGGAACGTCCACGCTGTTGTCCGTCGCAACTCCTCTCCGACTCGCCTGAGGGTCTGCGGAATCATGCGATCCTGGACTGCGGACAGGTTTGGACGTATCGTCGGGACTGCCTGCAGGCTGTGTTTTATCCGCGCCATCGTCGCCGGGATCGATCGAAGGACCGGCAGCGATTGCGGGCGGAGCAGTCACAGTACTCGGTCTGGGCGTGGGATCGGGAGCGGTCGGCGGTGAAGCAGAAGCAGTTCTGCTCTCCGCGGGCGGAATGGGAATGGCGCTGGCGTTAGCCTGCTCCGGTGTTTTCTGACCGCCCGGAACGAGCTTCGCTAATACGAAAAAGCCGAGCAGGAAACTGAATGCTCCTAGACCGAGGATGCCGAGCGTTGCAAACGCGATGTTTTTGACAGTAAAACTGCTTTCGCTGGCATATTTGCTGCGGTTTCGTCCGTTCATGCGTATTCCCTGTCTCCCGAACCCGACATTGTGAGTATGCTCAAATTTCTCAGATTTCGTCGTTGCAAATTTCGTCGGTACAATCTTCAAGACGAGTTAATTCGCAGCAATCGCGGTCGAACTGATGGTACGCCCGTGACCTGTAGGCGTCTACTGGATCGAGGTTGCGTATCGAAAGTCAACCTCTATGATATGCTGCAAGTGTACTGATTTCGTCCCGTTTTGTCAAGCTGTGTGCGGACACTATAATCAGGATACAGCAACGTATTTACGGGAACGTTGTCAGTCGGACGGACGTCAGACGCTTTGTGAACGTCCTGCAGTAGCGACGCTTCGAAGTGCTTTATGGAGACATGAGGACGGATCGCTTCTACAAACTGGAATTATTCACGACACGACTTCGATAGACACGAATCGACCACCCATGAAGGAGTATTGTAATGGAAAGCCCGCAGGATAAACTCATACGCTATATACAAGACGCGCACGCTTCTGAAATCGGGATCGTCGGCGTGCTCAAAGACTTCATCGCTGAAGTCGAGAACCCGCAGGTAAAAGCGCTGTTCGCTGAGCATCTCAGCGTCACACAGAGTCAGGCATCCCGTCTCGAGCAGCGACTGATCGCACTCGGCTCCGGCGCTTCCGACGGTAAAGGCTTTCTGAACACGATGCTGGGAAAGGTGAGCGGTCTCATTCAGGCGGCACACGATACTGAGGATAAAACCACGCAGGACCTGATCAAAGCGTATGCTACCGAGCATCTGGAAGTCGGTATGTATACATCGCTCGCCTCCTATGCCGAGGCGCTCGGCGATCAACAGACCGTGCAGCTCGCACAGCAGATCATGGCCGAGGAAAAAGAGGCTGCAGACAAGATCTTCCCACTGATCGCTGTGACAGCCAAGGCACCGCTTCTAAAAGCCCAGACTGCTTGAAGGCACCGCGCCGCCTAGAAAATGCCAGGCACTTATACTGGAGCCCGCACTGCATAGCTGCTAATAAAACAGAGCCGGACGGCGATTCATATACGAATTACCGTCCGGCTCGCAACTTCACTGATACTAAAAACGCCCATTAGATTTACGGTACAAGAGCGATTGCGCGGACAGAACCGTCGTGTGCGGCGATCGCAGCAATCTGCTGACCAGTTGCTGTATTCCAGTAGCGCAGATTTTTGTCATCGCCGCCACTCACCAGCACTTTGCCGTCTTTCGTCCAGACAAGCGTCATTGTCGAATGCTCACCGGCACTGGCAAAGGTCAGGATTGGTGCGCCCGTGACTGCATTCCAGAGTTTGATCTTTCCCTCGGCATCCCCGGTTGCCAGAATTTTGCCATCCGGGGAGTAGCCGACGCACAGCACTGCTCGATTTGAAACGCGCACTCGAACCTGCAGGCTTCCCCCATTGATGTGCCATGTCTTCAAGTAACCATCCTCAGAAACGCTGGCTGCCATCTCGTCATCGTTCGACAGCGCCAGAGCGGTCACCGCTGCATCATGGGCAGGAATCGTTGTCAGATACTCGAGGCCGCTGCCGTTGGGTTTGACCTTCCAGAAACGAATGTTGCTATCGGCGCCGCCGCTGACGAGGCGGCTGCCATCACGCGAAAGCGCGAGTGCGCGCACCGCGCTGTCATGCGCCTTCACATCCCCGAGACAGCGAACGTCCGTAGCATTCCACAGGCGGATATGCTGATCCGCGCCGCCGGTTACGATCAGTGCGCCATTCATCTGCATTGCCAGCGCCAATGCGCCGCCGGGATGAGCCGATTTGCTGAGCGCTGGCCCGGGCTTGCGCACGTCCCAGAGAGCGAGCGTCCCGCTTTTGCTGACCGATACCAGGGTATCGCTATGGCTTCCGGGCAGGAAGCCAAGCGCATTGACTGTATCATCCGGCGAGCCGAGCGAGCCGACATATCGGCCGCTCACATCCCAGCGCTTCAGCAAATGGTCGGATCCGGCAGAAACCAATGCGGGCAGCAAGGGTGCATTGTCTGTAATTGGCGCCGCACTCGCTGTTCCCAGCATCAGTAACGCCCCACTACAACTCAGGCAGACCAGAGAGAGCAGACCTGATTTTATCCTAAGTTTCGACCACAGGGCTTTTAACGGCAGCGACGATGCTGGCTTCACAGATAAACTCGTTTCTTTCAGTGTAAACAATTGTCAGGACGCGCAAACGACTGTTATTGCGCTGTAATGTAGACCTTCAAGTGCGAGTTGAAGGGTTGTTGCTTCGTTGGACAAAACTTTCGTCCGATTGTTACGCGGCCCTTCCTGAATCATTCCAGTCAGACCACTACAGACAGCTTTGCTCCTGGTTTTCGACTTCGACTGCCCGGATCGTCAAGCGGAGCGTACCGTGTCACGAGTTCCTTTCTCACTAACTTTTCATTTTGTTCAGGGAGGTACTGGTGCATGGTGAGTCATTGCAGCCATGGTAGCAATTACCGCTCGAACACAGGTCGGTAGTTGCTGGTAGACATACAATTGAAATCCAGGTCTATAGCAGCATAATCGAACGCTTTGGGTTCAATGCAAAACCTGCCCCTGTCAGGTGAGGCACGAACGGGGAGGAGAGGTCGCATTGTATCCCTCTCTCGGATATCCGAGAGAGGAATCGCGGGGGACACCAAACCAACGTCAGACTGTCACAGTCGCCGGTTCGCTGTCGATTCCGAAGTTACTGGCATACAGCGCTTTCACTTTATCCAGCTCCTGCTGCGTAAAATCTGGCGTCTCGGGCGCTGCAGCAAACTCCTGCAGCTGTTTCTCATCGTAGATATTGG
This sequence comes from Chthonomonadales bacterium, assembly GCA_038216735.1. Taxonomy (GTDB): domain Bacteria; phylum Armatimonadota; class Chthonomonadetes; order Chthonomonadales; family Chthonomonadaceae; genus JBBQPY01. Next base: position 17,218 of record JBBQPY010000046.1, on the reverse strand, counting down.
GAAAGATCGAGGCGATGCTCGGTTCACTGAGAAGGAACTGTATCGCCATCTGACCGAGCGTTCGCCCCGCGCCACTCGAAGCGAATTCGAGCATCTCGACCTTCTTGAGTCCGTCGAGCAGCCATTTTTTGCGCATTTCATTCGTCGAAACGCGATGGCTCCGGTGGTCGTTTGGCGCAAACTCCGTCTCTTCGGTATAAGTCCCTTCGAGAACCCCTGAGGCGTGCGGAACACGCACCAGCACCGGTACGCCATACTTGCGCGCCGTCGGGCAGATGCCGTCACCGAGCACCTGCTCCAGCATATTGAAGATTATCTGAACGGCAGTGTGTCGCTCTTTTACGCAGTATAGCCCTTCCTCGATTTGTCGGTCGGGTTTCAGCGCTGGACCCAGGGCAGCGCCATACATCCGAATTTTCCCTTCCTGTTTGAGGTCGTTGAGCGTCGCAAACAGATCGTCGCTCTGCAGGGCTTCGAGACGCGGGTTGTGCATCTGGTAGAGGTCGATGTGATCGGTTCGCAGCCGAGCCAGGCTCGCTTCACAGGCTTTGCGCACGAACGCGGGGGTCCAGTCCTGCGGGCGTTCACGCTGTCCAGGCTGCGGTCCGGGATAGTTGTAAAAATCGTAGCCGAACTTGGTGGCGATGACGATCTCTCCGCGTCGGTCGCTGAGCGCATCTGCTAGCAGTGTTTCGCCCTTGCCGTCGCCATAGACATCTGCCGTATCATAAAAATTGATGCCGCTGTCGAAGGCGTGACGCAGCAGCTTGATACCGAATGCATCATCGGTGATGCCCCACATATCGGTCGATACGGTCCATACCCCGAAACCAACATTCGAAACTTGAAGACTGGTATCTCCCAGCACACGGTATTTCATCGATCTCTCCTTGTATCACCTGTTCCACTAATCACTTGCTCTGTTCTGCTAAGGCAGCTTCCAATGAGGGTCGGCTGCATCCCGGTCTGATGTTCTGCTGAAGCAGCTGTGTGCGTACGCTTACCGATACGCTTAATGAAAACGAGTCCTATCTTCGAGAAAGCAGCGCCTGAACCTTTTTACGTCTGAGCGCAACATAATACATGGGAAGGCAAGCAGATCGGGCATCCAAACTAACGGTTCGCTATTACTATACCCAAGAGAATCGATCGGCGTATACTCGCATCGTTTACGAGCGTACTCGTATCGTCACCATAGGGTGTCTCAACCGTCGAATCGATGTTCGTTAATACGTATGCACTACAATAAACTACAGCGTCGCCGATACGAAACCCCGCCGCATTCCGCGTCATCTGCAGATATGCTGAGCAGAACATTGAGCGCCGGGCCGGATTGCAGACAGAACTTCATCTGAATCACACGGAGACCATCTACTATGTGATTGACTTATAAGGTGAACTATGTTACACTTGCACGTCATGTCAGATACATTCAGGAGGAAGTTGTCCATGTTCCGTCGCAACGCCCTATCCTTAGCCGTATGCGCCGCTGCAATGAGCGGAGCGGCATTCACCGCACACGCGCAGAGCGCGCCCTTTACGATCCGACGCCCGCCCGATGGCTCGTCTGTCCGCGAAAAAGTTCGCATTCAGATTCCACGCTCGAGCATCTCCGAAGGCAGTTTCGTCGCTTTCTATCTCGATGGCAATTTTTACCTCGCCCTGCCGCCCTCTGATGGGGGAGACGGTGGACCGACCGGCAGAAATTTCGAGTACCTGTGGGATACCAAAGGCACCGGGGTCACCGACGGTCAGCACACGCTCAAAGCCGTACTTTACGAACCGGCCGCTGGCTCCGACTCGATCACAGTCACCAATAAAGCTTCTTCGCAGGTGACATTGACGGTCGCGAACAAGATTCACAATGGTCCCAGCACTCTGCGCCTCCGCTACAAATACCGGGAGGGTGAGAATCTTACCTACACTCGCGACAGCAAAGCGGTTCGTGTCGGAGGTTTAGCGCTTGGCTCTGAAAGCGACCAGGAGGTCGCCTCCATTACCGCGAAACTGCTGCTTGGTGTCGAAGACGTCAAATCAGACGTGACGCTGGTGCGCAACAAGCTCACTGCGCTTTCTATTTTGACACAGGGGCAGGAAGTCACCTATCCCGACAGTTCGCTTTCCAATTCGATGTATCAGGAAGTCGATGCTCTCGGTGATGTCTCGTATGAGACCGGGACACTGACAGGTTTGGAAGAGTTCATGGCGCTCGATCTGCCAGTCGATAATACGCTCGAACTGCCAGTGATGCCAAAGGCGCCAGTCTCGGTCGGTCAGTCGTGGACCACGCCGCACCAGCGCATCGACCTTCCCGGAATCGTCCCGGCATTGCAGCCAAAGGTTACGCTGACCAGTACGCTGGTCGGTCTCGAGTGGGAAGGCGGCTATCCGACGGCGAAGATACATCAGGTGTACAACAGCGCCGGTGATGTCGTCGGCGATAGCAAACTGGTGAAGGAAGCTGTTTTCGCGTCTACTGCAATCAGCTCGCCCACGCTGAAATACGAGCGTGACATCTATATCGCGTACAACGCCGGACTGCTCGTACGCACAGTGCGTACTCTGTCGCTGACCGGACGCACTCCTTCTGTTCAATCCGGGCAAATGGCTGGCGGAATGGCAGGGATGCCCGGAGGAATGTCGGGTATGCCAGGTATGCAGGGCATGCCAGGTCGTGGTGGAATGCCAGGTATGCAGGGAATGCCGGGAGCAATGGGCGGTGGCAAAGCCCGACCGGGCGCAATGGGAATGGGCGGAATGGGCGGACCCAGCATGTCGGGAGGTCCCGGTGGTATGCCCGGGTATGGCGGTCCTGGTCAGGGTGGGGGCCCGCCGCGTGGAGCAGGCGGCCCGGGCGGAATGCCAGGGTACGGACGCCAGGGCAATCCAGGTATGCAGGGCGGTCCGGGCGGAATGCCAGGTTACGGCGGTATGGGTGGCCCGGGTGGAATGCCAGGCTACGGCGGTTCTGGGATGGGCGGTTCAGGTATGATGGGGAGCGGTCGTGGATCGCGCAGCGGTCGTCGAGGAGCAGGCGGCATTGCCGGGCTCGTCAACGGACGCAGCGGTTCGCTCACTGGCGAAGCCACTGACTCACCGATCACCGTCAAGTCTACCACTGATACGCGAATCGTTAAAGTCACTCAGCAGTAAAATGAGCTCATCTCAGCAAGAAGTCAGGCTGAGACAGCCAGAGTGAATGCCTGCCTCGGATCATAAACAGGCAATGGGCGGGCGCAGGATGATATTCGTCTTGCGCCCGTCCTCTTTGTACGTGTATAATGCAGATAGAGAATTAGCAGTGAGCGTAATAGCGATAGACGAGGCTCGGAGTGGTTCTGCAAGCTCAGCGCCATGCCATCGAAAGCGTATGAGACGGACGAGACAGCAAGGAACAGCAGCATGGCACGGTCACATGATGAAAAGCGGATGGAACTCAGGGAGCATCTGGGAGAGCTGCGTACTCACCTGATACGCTCCGCCTGGTATCTGGTGCTGGGATCTATCATCGCTTACCAGTTCTTCACGCCGCTCTATGCCTTCATATACCGGCCGCTCGACAGGGAGATGCGCAGGCTGACCGAGCACCGCATCGAAGTCGAGCTCAAGCAGCAACTCAGTCATCCCGAAAACCAACAGTACGACTGGGCGAATATTCCTCCGCCGCACGATCCGCCAACAAAAGAAGATATCGCCGTGCGCGACCGTGCCGCGCTCTGGAATCAGAAGCATCCCATTGTCGTGCATCCTCTGACCAGCGTCTTCAATAACTTTTATGATCCCTTCACCGTACGACTCAAAGTCAGCGTTCTCTTCGGATTGATCATTGTAACACCGTTCGTGATTCGGGAGCTCGCGCTTTTTCTGCTGCCTGCCCTGACGCCGCAGGAGCGCCGCCCGATTATGATGATGATGCCGCTCTCGATCCTGCTGCTGATCTTTGGCGTGGTGGTCGCGTATGCGACGATGTTCTTCGCAATGGCGTGGTTTCTCTCCTACCTCGACGACTTCCCGCAGGGCGCGACCTTAATGCAGAGCCAGAGCGACTATGTCGTCTTTTTCATCAAAATGATGGCGGCGTTCGGCATCGCATTTCAGCTGCCGGTCGTGCTGATGGCAGGCGCTTTCGCCGGAGTTGTGACCTCGAAAGGCTTGATCAAAAACTGGCGCTGGGGCGTTGTTCTGGCGGCGGCCGGAGGGCTGTTCACGCCGTCCAACGATATCATTTCGATGGCGCTGATGTCGGTGCCGCTGCTGTTCCTCTATTTCGGCAGTATCCTGCTCGTCAAAATGGTCGAGCGGCACAAAGAAAAGAATAAGCACACGTTCAAGCCCGCTTGAAACTGCCTCTCATGAGCAGATGTGGCAGTGACGAGGTCTCGAGTTCCTGCTGGCGGTCGAAAACTCCGGTCTCGGTGGCGTTGTGCGGAATAGGCCTGGGAAAGAAAATTTCCGCGAGCACGCGCTTTGTTGTTCCGCCGGACGCTCTTATTTAGCGTGCGCAGTGCTTCTACGAGGTCTCGATTTAGTTGGACTTTACCGAATATCTGCAGGATTTACGTGGCGCTTCCTTCTATAAGGGGCAGATCGCACACGTACAGCATCTGGCGGCACGAACTGCGCGATATGGTGAACTCGAACGTCCGCTCGCTCCCGCGCTGCAGGAGCGGCTGACGGCGCAGGGAATCGATCGGCTTTTCGCACATCAGACGGAGGCTGTCAACGCTGCGCGGGATGGCGAACACGTGACAATCGTGACCGCTACCGCCTCCGGGAAGACGCTCTGCTACAACCTGCCCGTCCTCGATGCCGTTCTCGAGCAGACGCGCTCACGAGCGATATACCTCTTCCCAACCAAAGCGCTGGCGCAAGATCAACTCGGGAAACTCAACGATTTCGGGCTTTTTCCGACCGTTCGATTCGCGACTTACGATGGCGATACGCCCGCCGACGAACGCCGTTACGTCAAAAAAGGCGCGCACATCGTCCTGACCAATCCCGACATGCTGCACCTGGGAATTTTGCCGTATCATGCCTCCTGGAGCGGATTTTTGGCGAACTTGCGCTATGTCATCGTGGATGAAATGCACACTTACCGCGGCGTTTTCGGCGCCCACATGGCGCATATTCTAAGGCGGCTGAGACGCATCTGCCAGTTCTATGGAGCCGATCCGCAGTTCCTCTGCTGTTCGGCGACGATCGCCAATCCCGACGAACTGACCGAGCGATTGACCGGCGTCGAGCGTCCGGTCGTGATTGACCAGAACGGGGCGCCGAGCGGACGGCGAACGTTCGTATTCTGGAATCCTCCCTTTATCGACGCCGATCAGTCTTCACGGCGCAGCGCGAATATGGAAGCAACGCAGCTTTTCACCGATCTGGTTTCGCACGGCATACGCAATATCACGTTTGCGAAGGCGCGAAAAAGCGCCGAACTGATCCTGCGCTACTCAAGAAACCAGTTCGATCGCACCGACCCGCACCTCTCGCCGCGCATCACATCGTACCGGTCGGGCTACACGCCGAAGGAGCGTCGTACGATCGAACAGAACCTGTTTTCGGGACGGCTCATCGGCGTTACGGCGACGAACGCGCTCGAGCTCGGCGTCGATGTGGGCGGTCTCGATGCGACTGTACTGACGGGCTATCCTGGTACGATCGCATCGGCATGGCAGCAGGCAGGGCGCGCAGGACGCGGCGGCGAAGAATCGCTTTCGATACTCGTCGCGCTCGACAATCCGCTCGACCAGTTTCTAATGCGTCACCCCGAGTACTTTTTCGGCAGACCGCACGAACGCGCGATCGTCGATATCGATAATCGGCGGATCGTCGCGCAGCATCTGCTTTGCGCCGCTTACGAACGCGCCCTGACACCCGAAGACCTCCAGCGCTTCGGCGTCAACGCCCGCACCGCCGTCGATACGCTGACCGAAGAAGGCAAACTGTTCTTTCGGGGCGGGAGATGGCACTTTTGTGGCGGCGACTATCCGGCGGCGGGCGTCAACATCCGCTCCGCATCGGGCGCGCCGTTTCGAATCGTGGATGAGGAGCAGGGGAATCGGCTCGTTGGGACGGTCGAAGGTGGTATCGCCTACAAAACGGTGCATCCCGGCGCGATCTACCTGCACATGGGCGAGACCTATCTCGTCGATCGGCTGGAGATCGAAACGCACACCGCCTACGTCCGCCCTGTCGAAGCCAACTACTATACGGAGGCGCGTGAAAATTCGCATATACTGATCCTGGATACGAAACTCAACCGCGATCTCGGCTGCACGAAAGCCTATTTCGGGGATGTCGTCGTCACCAATAAGGTGGTCGGTTTTCGGCGTAAAAAGCTGTTCAGCGATGAGGTATTGGAAGTGGAAGACCTCGATCTGCCGGAGCAGACTTTCGAAACGGAGGCGTTCTGGTTCACGGTTCCGCAGCCGCAGATGCTCACATTAATTGGCGAGGGCGCGGAGCTGCCCGGCAGCATTCATGCCGTCGAACACGCGGCGATCGGCATGATGCCGCTTCTTTCGACATGCGACCGGTGGGACGTCGGCGGCGTCTCTCATCCCGAACATCCCGATACCGCGCTGCCGACCGTCTTTATCTATGACGGCTATCCTGGCGGCGTCGGCATCGCCGAAGCGACCTACGGGACGCTGCGCGAACTGCTCTCCGCGACGCATGCAATCATCGTGGACTGCCCTTGCTCTGAGGGTTGTCCGTCCTGTGTACAATCGCCTAAATGTGGCAACAACAATCAGCCACTCGACAAAAAAGGCGCACAACGCCTTCTGGAACTGCTGCTAAAAATGGAAACGCGCGTGGAGGTAATCGCATGAGCGAGTCGCGAAACATCACGGGTACGGAAACGATGGTGCAGCAAAACGCCAAACTGCGTAAGCGGAAAGAGGCGGCAGTTCGCGCCGCGCGCCGCTTTACGTTGCGTGTCGTGCTGCTATTATTGGTGATGGTCGTGATCGCATACTCCGCCTGGTTCGCGCCATGGACGCGCCCTGTTCCGCTTAAAATCATTCTTGCCCCGGCCGGCGAAAAATAGCAGACTTCATTACCCTCTTCCTGCACAAAGACATCGGAGACCGGATGGGATACGATATTTTTATTACGAAGGCAGCTAGTATCTTCGATAGCGAAGAACACCCGATTACTTGGTCCGAATGGATGAGCGTTGTCGATGCTGACTCGACATTGCGTCTGTCGTCAACGGATTGGTATGGGCGCCGGAGAAAAGACGAGAGCATCGAACGCATTTACGATGTACAGTGGCTTGCACATTCTGCAACCCCTCCATTCCTTTTGCTCTACGGGGCGATACAGATCAAGTATCCTGATAAGGCTACGATTGAGAAGATGTTAGGCATCGCTCACTGTCTGGACGCGCGGGTACTTGGTGAGGAAAACGAAGAATACTTGATGGTGGATGGCGTCCTGCACACCAGGAAATTTCATGAAACCGTCCTGGAGGCAAAAGTGCTACAGGTTGAGTGAAATCACACGTCATTACTGAGGAGTTGTAACGCCCACGCAGCAATCTCCGACTTTGTTGATTTCAGGTATGATTTAGCCCCAGTTCCTATTCCAGATTGGAGTGCTCGTTTGCTGGTGTGAAGGTATGGCGGTGTTTGCTACCGAAGGTATCGCTCAAGAAATGCAGGAGAGACCGATGGGTGAATCCGACTACATGGCAGAAATCCTACGCCGCCTGATACTGCGCAGAGTCGCCCTTCTCGAACGGATCAAGGGCTGTACGATGGATGAGACCGATTGCACGGCAGATATCGTATACCGCCTGGCTATACGAGAAGCCGCGCTTCCCGAACGGATCAAGGGTTACACGGAGGCAGAAATCGAAGCGGTTCAATCCTTCTTTCCTTATCCCCTACCGCTCGCTTTCCGGCAATTCCTCAAAGCGATGGGGCACGGGGCAGGAGAGATATTCTGGGAAGATGATCTTCAGATCCCGTCCAAATACGACAGAGAATCTTATCTCGACAGAAATAAGTACAGCGACGAAAGTTTCGTTTTGCCCGATGATGCATTTATCTTTGCTGGTTCGCAAGGATGTGTGTGCTATTATTTTCTTGCGAGACACGCGCTAGACGACCCGATGGTGTACGCTTACGGCGAGTGCGATAAGGAGCCGACCGCAATAGGAGAGACGTTCATCGAGTTTCTGATGTCTTACCTGGCAGCATCTCTTGCGGAAGCACACGTAGTGGAAGCAAAGCGAGCGGAATTCGACAGAAGCAACATCATGAACCCGGCAGACTTTGCAGAAGTCTTCGACATCTTCGTCGATGGGATGAAAAAGCTGTCCTCTTCAGAGTACCAGCATACGCCGCGCTGAAGAGGCGACTACATCACCAACGGCTGCTTCTCCCTGCTCAATGGGCAGGGCGCCCCGACCCCATTTGAGATGAGCCGAGCCAGCTTTTCGGCAAACTTACCCCTGATCAGAGTGGTGGATGCCTGCAGCCAAAATAGAAACAGTTCGTGAGAACCCAACCGCAAATGACTGAAACGCCTGAGCTAACAATAATAAAACTACCCATGCCAGGAAAAATTCACCGGAAAATTCACCTGCCGGACAGACGAACGCTCCTGCGATTGTCACTGGTGATGCTGATCGGGCTGGGGTTGCGGATGTGGGGGCTCGGGTGGAGCCTGCCGAACGCGAATCGTCCGCTGGCTACCTATCATCCCGATGAACTCGTCAACCTATCGGCGGCGCAGGCGGTCGATATTCCGCATCTACAGCTCGATACCGGTTTCTACAACTACGGGGCGTTCTATTTCTATCTCGTCAGCTTTTCACAGACTTTCGGTCGCGGCTACGGCTTGATTCCCGCTGCTCCTGCCCTAACTGCCGCGACTGATTCCCTCTCGATCGCCGAAACGCTCGCGAAACAGGCGCCCGAACGTGCTGGTCTGTTTCTGGCAGGGCGGCTCGTGACCGTTCTGCTTGGCGTACTGACGATCCCGGCTCTCTGCGCGCTCGGCACCCGACTCTATGGCTGCAATGCCGGAATGATTGCGGCGCTGCTATACGCAATCGCTCCGCTCGCGGTCGTTCACGCGCACTTTCTGACTGTCGACGTCCCTGCCACGTTCTTCGTGACGCTGACGCTGTTGTGGGCGGCGCGACTGCTGACGGAGCAGACCTGGCGCAACTATATATTCTGCGGAGTCTGGGCAGGTCTCGCCGCTGCCACGAAGTACAACACCGGTCTCGTGCTGATCGCACCGATTGCTGCCCATATCCTCAATCGTGAGCCGGACGCCTGCCGAAAACACCGCGCCGCGCATTTTATTGTGATGCTGCTGGCGGCAGGAACGGCATTTATTATCGGATGCCCTGGTCCGTTCATCAACTTTGCGGGCTTCTGGAAAGATGTCCACTACGAGGTATTCGAGCATTCTCGGAGCGGTCACGGTCTGCTGTTCGCCCAGACGGGTCCCGGCTGGTGGTATCACTCGGTCGTTTCGCTTCCCTACGGTCTCGGAATCCCGTTGCTGCTGCTCGCCGCAGCAGGAGTTGTCCTCGCCTGCATACGCCGTACGAAAGCCGATTGGCTGTTGCTCGCGTTTCTGCTGCTCTACTTTCTGACGACAAGTCTCTCCGCTGTGCGTTTCGCCCGCTATATGATCCCGCTGTTTCCCGTGTTCTGCCTACTCGCAGCCCGTCTCATTCAGGAGCCGTTTTCCTCGCAGGCCGTACAGCGTGGGATGCAGGCTGTCGGCACGTTCATCGTGCTGTTTACTTTTCTCTATAGTTTCGGATTGGTACGGCAGATGACACTCACCGATCCGCGTGACGCCGCAGCCGCCTACTTAACGGCGCACGCGCCGAACGGCGCGTCGATCGCATTCGCCACGGTCCCATGGTTCTACGCGCCGCCGCTCTCGCCTGAGTTCGGACAGATGGACGCGAATCGTCGGCGTCGCGGGTCGACAGAAACAAATCGTTTTGCGATGCGTATCCCACAGAACGAATGGGATATGGATGTGCTGCAGCCCGCTCCGGACTATGCGATCGTCAGCGACATCGAGACGATGCACAACGTCTATCGTCTGCCGCAGCCCGCGCCGGTCGCATGGATGAAGACGGTCGAAACCGAGCTGCCAGAGCGCACTATTTTCGGCGGCGCCCGTCCATTCGGAATGCCGCACAATGCGAGTATCGTGCCGGAAGACCTGCTCTATATTGTGCCTACGATCTCGATCTATCACAGAGCCAGGCAGTATTGAGACCTCACCCCCCGACCGCCTTTCCTCTGCGTTCGTTCCTCACTAAGAGAGGGAGCGAGAAGGAAATGCGCGGCGCATTGAATGCACGGGGTTGAAACCCCGGTCTGGAACTGCAAAACCCGCCTCCGCGGGTTGAAAGCGTCCTGCCGCTTTCCTTTCCATCTTCCCGAAACTTCGGGAGTGGAATCAGAGGGCGGAAGCATCTACTTCCCCTGTTCCCGAAGCTTCGGGAGAGAGAGTCGGGGGGCAACGGGCATAGTGCATGAGTGCGACAGCGGAAGACGGCAGGACGTATGACGGCGGAAGCGGACAATCCAGACGAGGAGAAGAGGGCAACCGTGGCTTCGATGGCGCGCCCCCGCCGTTGGCGATGGGCGCGCGGACTGCTGACGACCACCGTTCTGATAGTTCTCGTCGGCGTAATCGGCAGACAGTTGCTCAAACGGCGCTGGCATACGCTGTACAGCCGCAAGCAGCCAGGGGATCAGTTCGTGCTGGCGGTAGATTGTCCGGACAATTGGCAAGAGCAGATCGATACCACTTTACCAGCTGGCACTTCCGAGGGAATCAGTATTGAGCCAAAGCCTGCTGTCGGCTTCCTGCGCTGGTGGCAGCAGCATATCCAGAAACAAACCTCGAAACCAACCATGCATTATCAAACACTCAGTATTAACCTGACAGAATCTCACTTTGCCCCTTCCGGCGATGCAGCCTCGAGAAGGGAACTAATGGCGCAGTTCTACGCAACGGGTAAAAGCGTCATGGCTAGCTTTACGACGACAAAACGTTTCCAGCACCCGCTCGGACATGCTTTCGACGTCAGAATGAGTTTCCCTCCGCAAGGCAGAGGTCCTACATTCTCTCTGATTTCGACGACGATTTACCCTGACAATACGCCAGCAAATAATGAGATGGAAGTCAGCATCAAGTCTATCCGAGTAGGACCGCCGGATGCCGAACGGGATCGGCTCGACAAAGAGATTATCCGTCGCGTGCGCATTGTTCCAAAGTGAGAGATGGAACCGACATTGTGGGATCGACAGAGAAAGTAAAGCGATGACGAACGAAAAACAAGAATTGACCGGCGACCGACGGACTGAGACACGCATCGTCATGACACGTCGTGAACTGCTGTATGCGAGCGCAGTTGGCACCTTGGCAATGCTGCCCGCTGCAGGGAATACGTCAGTGCTTGCGGCACAGTCTAACCCGAACAGCACGATTTTACGTGCCGGTGCGAAATCGCTGATCCTGATCTGGCTTAGCGGCGGGGCGTCGCATCTGGATACATTCGACCCGAAACCGGAAGCGCACGCGGGCATTCGCAGCCCGTTCGGGGCAATCAAAACGAACGTGGACGGGGTGCGCGTATCCGCACTGCTGCCACGAATGGCGCTGCGCATGAGTCAGGTCGCCCTGATCCGAACCGTCTCTCATGCCGAAGGCTCTCATGAACGCGCGACCACGCTGATCCGTACGGGCCATCAGCCGAGTCCAAATTGCGTCCATCCGACCATGGAACATAATGCCGCTTCTGTGTTCCAGACAGCATCCAATTCAGCACGAGACGGACTGGCTGGTTCACTAAGTTCCATTTCATCGCTGTCAGCGAAACAAGATGACATTGCTCGCAAACGCTACGGGAACAGCGCTTTCGGACGGGACTGCTTTCATGCCCGACAGGCAATTGAAGCGGGACAACAAACTGCGACAATCGTATTTCCCGGGTGGGATTCGCATTCCGACAGCGCGGGCACTGCGGCAAAACTCGTTCCTTCCCTCGACCAGGGTCTTTCCGCACTGCTCGACGATCTCACCGCGAGCGGTAAACTGACAGAAACCCTCGTTGTCTGCCTCACCGAGTTCGGTCGTACGCCGCACTTGAATTGTAATGGGGGTCGGGATCATTGGCCCGACACAGGCTTTGCGGTTATGGCTGGCGCGGGTATTTCCGGCGGGCAGGTGATCGGCGCTACTGACCGGATTGGAGCCGAACCGCTCGACCGTGTGATTAGCCCTGCCGACCTCGCCGCAACGATTTATGCACGCCTCGGTATCCCTACGTCCTCCCAGAACGAGAATGGCGTCGCGATCTCTGAACTCAGCTAGCGGCGTGGTGTATACTGTAGGGTGAACAGAAACTGTTGCGTGAATGAAAATGAAAAGTGAAAAGCGCTAAAACTGCAGATAGTGAGGTCGCGCTTACTTTCGGGCCGGACGGTTTTACCATTCATGCGCGCAGCGGCGATACAATACTGGATGCCGCGCTGGACAACGGAGTTGATTTGCCGCACGAGTGCGGCGGCAACTGCGCCTGCACCACCTGCCATATCGTCGTTTTAGAAGGCGCAAATTATCTTTCGCTGGCAGAAGAGGTTGAAATCGACCGACTGCACGGCGCGGAGGGCTGGACGCCTCAGTCCCGCCTCGGCTGTCAGGCGATACTGCTCGGCGGAGACGTTCACGTTCGCATCGTCGAGCGCGAATGACTACCGGGCGCCTCCTCTCTCCTGACGAGGAACGCGAAGAGCTGCGGGTAAGCGATTGCAAGGATACGAAATTAAAGGATAGGCATTTCGATGAGTCTGCTGGTTGTTAATAATCTCCAAAAATCGTTTGCTGCGGATATGATCTTTCGGGACGTGAGTTTCCGGCTCGAGTGGCGGCAGAAACTCGGGCTTGTCGGGCGCAACGGCGCCGGCAAGACAACGCTGCTGCGCATCCTGACCGGTCAGCAGGAGGCAGACAAGGGAAATGTTCAGTTCTCGCAGGGCATCTCGAGCGGTTATCTGAAGCAGGAAGACGCTGTCGATGCCTCGCGCACCGTGCTTCAGGAAGCGGAGGCGGCGTTCGCGCACGTCCAGGCGATGGAGCAGCGGCTTCGCGAAACCGAGCACGAAATGGCGGCGGCAAAAGACGATGCCGAGCTCGAGCGTGTAATGGGCGAGTACAGCTTGCTCCACGACCGCTTCGACGCAATGGGTGGCTACGACAACCTGCGTGATATTCCCGGTGTCCTGAAAAAACTCGGCTTTTCGATGGCGGATTTGAGCAAGCCCTGCGGCAAACTCTCCGGCGGCGAGAAGACACGCCTTGGCATTGCGCGCTTGCTGCTCTCGGGTCCCGACGTTCTGCTGCTCGATGAACCGACCAACCACCTCGATATCGAAGCGACCGAATGGCTCGAAGGCTTTTTGCGCGACTTTGGCGGCGCGATCGTCCTCGTTTCGCACGACCGCTATTTTCTCGATCGTGTTGTGACCTCGATTGCGGAAATCGAGAATCAGAAGCTGACGATGTACACCGGCAACTTCTCCGCCTATCACGTGCAGAAAATGGCGAACCGTGAACGGCAGATCGAACTCTACGAGCGCGAGCAGCGCGAAATCGTGAAGCTGACGGAGTTTTTCGAGAAGTGGAAGAACACGCCGTCGAAAAAGAATCAGGCGGTCGAGCGAATGCGCTGGGCAGAGCGTATCAAACACCACGGTCTGGCGATGAAAGTCGACGGCGTAGCGGTCGCGAAGCCGGATTCGCTCGGCAAAAAAGTCAAGCTCGGCATCAAACCGACACAGCTCAGCGGCAACGAAACGGTGATCCTGGACAGCGTGACGAAGAAGTATGGAAATCGCGTACTTTTCGAAAACGTAACCGGTCTGATACGTCGCAACGAACGCGTCGGTGTCGTCGGTCCGAACGGAGCGGGTAAATCGACACTGATCAAAATCTTGCTCGACCGTGAGCCTCCGACTTCCGGCATGGCACGTCTTGGTTCGAGTGTCACCGTCGGCTATTTCGCGCAGGACACGAGCGATCTCGACCTCGAAGCGACCGTTCTTGAGAACATGATGAACGTCGGCGAGATGCAGCCGACGGACGCGCGCAGCCATCTGGGACGGTTTTTGTTCACCGGCGACGATGCGTTCCGTCCTGTCAAGCACCTCTCCGGCGGGGAAAAGAACAAACTCGTACTCGCGCAGCTGACTTTCCTGCGCCCGAACCTGCTGATACTCGATGAACCGACCAACCACCTCGACCTCGATTCCCGTGAGGCGCTGGGGCAGATGCTGCGCGAATACGACGGCACGCTGCTGCTCGTTTCGCACGACCGTTATCTCCTCGATCAGGTGACGAACCGCACGCTGGAAGTCGCCGACGGGCACGCGCAGCTTTACGACCTCGGCTACGGCGAGTATCGCGCTCAGAAGACGAAAGGTATCTTGAAGGCGGGCGGCACCGGACAGTATGGCAAGGGCGAGGGCAAGAACGGCAGCAACGGAAATGGAAATGGGAACGGCAAGAACGGTTCTAATCCGGCGCTTGAAACGCTGCTCGCACAGAAGCCGGACAATGCAATGGCGGTTCCTGCCGGACTGAACGCGCACCAGATGTCGAAGGAGCGTCAGCGCGCTCGCAATCAGGTCGGCGCGGCGGAGCGGAAGGTCGAAAGTCTTGAAGAGCGGCTTCGTCAGATCGAGGGGAGCCTCTCCAATCCACAACCGACGGACAATGTGATGGCGCTTTCGCAGGAGCATGGCGGCGTACAGCTCGCGCTGAATGAGGCAATGTACGCGTGGGAGCAGTCTGTCGCCTATGCCGAGGTGCTCGACCAAAAATAGTGATACTGAGAATTGAGAAGACGCAATGTGCTTCGGCGTGTATAAACAAGCGAGTACGAAACGAGACCCAAAGCATTCCGACCCGGAAGAGGTACAGTTTTACAAAGCGTATCCCGAGTATCCTGGACTGCAGACGTGTCTGACCTTACTACGAACGCGGAAAGCAAAGCGTCTCTGGATCGACCTCATTTGCTGGGAGATGTGGGATCACGTCGCAGATGACGTACAGGAAACAGTTGCGGCGTTTCATGACGAGCCCGATGAGTGGGTACGCATTTTTCTGCTCGGCGCGGTCGCTGAAGCGCGCTGTCCGGGGTTTATTCCTTTACTCCAGGAGAATCTTTCTTCCGAAAATGAGTCGCTGAGCTTCTGGGCGGAGGCAGGCTTGAAAAACATGGATACTAAAGAAGCCCGTACCGTCCTATGGCAGTTCAGGCAGAATTCGCAGGTCGACATTTTCAAGGTCGAGTAACAATATGAGAACTGAAATGATTATATGACAAACGGTATGGATGTAGCGATACGAACCAATAACGCGGAAACTCAGGCGATACTTGCGTCATGCGACGCAGATAGTGAGGGGTTTGCGCTGCGCGAACTGCGCGAAATCGCCCCCGAGATGCAGAAACCAGTCTGGCTGACGGACGGTCTGGTGCTTCTCAAACCAAACATGAGCTTCGATGATTTCGCCGCGCTCGTTGCGGCAAGACCCCCGATTTTCGTGCGGCATATTGCTCCGGTTCAGCGCACGATTCCGTTGACGGCGAGCGACACAGATATTCCGCTGCTGGCTTCTACCGCGCTCCAACTCGCCGGAATGCTCGATCATACGCTGAGTTTCGCAGTACAATCGCGGGTTCTCGGCGACGGTCCCTTGCCCTACCGAAAGTTCACGCTCAACAGCACGATTTCGGAACAGCTTCAGGCAGCAACCGGCGCTGCGACAGAAACCCGTGCTCCGCAGCAGGTCGTATCACTCCTTTGTACAGCTGACACCGGCTATCTGGGCGTCTCCCGTACCGAGCAGAATCTAAGCGCGTGGCCTGGCGGAGAGCATCGTTTCAAAGCCGAAGAAGAGCAGATCAGCCGCGCCGAATTCAAGCTACTGGAGGCATTCAGCGTCTTCGAAATGACCCTTCCAGAACATGGCAACGCGCTCGACCTTGGCGCCGCACCGGGCGGCTGGACACGAGTACTTCGCGCGAAAGGTCTGCGCGTCACGGCAGTCGATCCTGCCGACATCGACGTTCGGTTCCGGCGCGATCTGAGTGTGACACACGTCCGTGAACGTATCGAAACGTTTCTGCCCAAAATCAAAACCCGCTATGCAATGCTCGTCAACGATATGAGAATGGACGCGCTCGATTCCGTCGAGATAATGCTGAAAGCGCGTGATGTGATCCTGCCCGGCGCACCGGCGATCATGACGCTCAAACTGCCGCTCGCCGTCAAGTCACAGGACGATGCCCTCGCAACCGTTCGCCTCTGCACCGACCGCCTCTCCCGCGCCTACGACCTGATCGGCGCGCGCCAGCTCTATCACAATCGCAGCGAAGTCACCGTTGCCCTGACAGCCTCCGTTTGACCTCACCCCAACCCCTCTCCTTGCCGCTCGCAAGCTCGCTAGGAGAGGAGCGAATGTAAAATAGTCTACTGTAAACGGGCCGAATGTTTCGGGTGCGAGTTCGCATTTGGCTCCTCTCCACAATTTCGACCGTTTGCTTGATGAAAGAGGCAGGATCACGATGCTAAAACGCTTTCTTGCCAACGGTCAGCACGTCTCCGCAGTTAAAGTGCTACTTTCGAGGCAATTCCGCCATGAAAGCACTCATAACGAGTCTCTTTTATGGAATGCTCTCCGCAATAACGCGCTCGGTGTCCGCTTTCGCCGTCAGCAAGTCATAGACGGCTTTATCGCCGAGTTTTATTGTGCTGCCTATGGTCTTGTCGTTGAAGTGGACGGCGCACATCACACTCCGGCATGAGATGACGAACGCGATCGCGTCATCGCCTCGCATCGCCTCACGATCCTGCGCTTTTCCAACGGTGACATTCGCGAACGCCTTCCTGATGTGCTTGCCGAGATCGAGCGTTGCTTCACAGTAGACGATTCACAGTAGCCGAATCGATTGCTTAAACCCGATCTTACCGTTGGCTCCTTGCCGCTCGCAGGCTTGTCAGAAGAAGCTCGAATGCACCTTTGCTCAATGAGCATGATGTTTAGTCGTTAGTTTCACGAAGTTTTATCGTTTTGGATCGGGTAGAGCCGCTTGAGTTTGATCCGTGCGTCTTCGGCTCGAAACTGCCAATTCACGGTATGGGGACGCTGATTACGCTGG
>JBBQPY010000045.1:0-30775 GCA_038216735.1 Chthonomonadales bacterium | reverse complement strand
CGGCGCTGACGACGGTGCAGGGTGGCGGGCAGGCAATGCTCCAGGAGGAAGTCACCGCGGACGACATCGCAGAGATCGTCGGAAAGTGGACGGGTATTCCGGTCTCGCGCCTGCTGGAAGGCGAGATGCAGAAGCTCATCGCGATGGAGGAGCGGCTGCACGCGCGGGTCGTCGGGCAGGAAGAGGCGGTCGAAGCGGTCGCCAACGCTGTGCGCCGTTCGCGCTCCGGACTTTCTGATCCGAACCGTCCGATCGGCTCGTTCATCTTCCTTGGTCCGACCGGCGTCGGCAAAACAGAACTGGCTCGGGCGCTTGCGGAGTTTTTGTTCGACGATGAGAAGGCGATGATTCGGCTCGACATGAGCGAGTATATGGAGAAGCACACGGTATCTCGATTGATCGGCGCGCCGCCCGGCTACGTCGGCTATGATGAAGGCGGGCAGTTGACAGAGGCGGTAAGGCGACGCCCCTACAGTGTACTGTTGCTCGACGAAATCGAAAAAGCGCACCCGGATGTGTTCAATGTGCTGCTCCAGCTGCTCGACGACGGGCGGCTGACGGACGGCCAGGGGCGGACGGTGGACTTCCGGAATACGGTCGTGATCATGACGAGCAACATCGGCAGCCCGGTGATTCAGGAGCTCAGCGTTTCAGATCCTACTTTGATGCGGCAGCGAGTGATGGAGGCGGTGCAGACGCACTTCCGACCCGAGTTCCTGAACCGCGTCGATGAGATCATTCTGTTCCAGAGCCTGAGCGTGGCGCAGATACGCAGCATCGTCGAAATACAACTCGGGCTGCTGAGGAAACGTTTGGCGGAGCGCAAGCTCTCTCTAACACTGACGGTGGCAGCGGAGGACGCGGTAGCGATGGCGGGCTACGATCCGGTCTACGGGGCACGTCCGCTGAAGCGAGCGATCCAGCGTCAGGTGGTGGATCCACTGGCGCAGCGACTGCTTTCCGGCGAGTTCCGTGAAGGCGATCAGATCGTGGTGGATGCGGACGATGAGGGCGTGCTCTCCTTCACGAAGCAGGAGCAGCACGAGCCGGTGGCTGCTTAATCCTGCCTGCGCGAGGGTAGCATCGTCTAGAGCTCTCGCCGATAAACAAGACATCCCGCCCGATGTATCAAGTGTTTGATACATCGGGCGGGAATTCTTTACTATAGGGTCGTTCAGGCATCGCCGCCGGGAGAGTGCCGAGTAGCGGTCGATTTTTTGCAGGTGTACACCTACGCTCCGGCAAGCTGTGCGATGCTGAGGGTGTTTCCGTCGGGGTCTTTAAACCAGGCTACCTTGTCGCCGTTCGCGAAGGAGCATACGCCGCGAGCATCCTGGGTTGGAAATCCGAAGACCAGGAACACGACTCCCCGTTGCGACAGGCGCGTGACCGCTTCCTCGATTTCGTCGACCTGCCACCCGAACACCGTGAATTGCTGTGGCGTCAGTTCTGACACTTTTTGGATACGTAGTGTCAGCGTCTGGCTGATCGAATACATCGAGCCGTATTCGTCCTCATTCAGAAACGCTAGCCCGAGCATGTCGGAGTAGAACTGCTTCGCCTCATCAGGCTTTGCGGAAGCGACGAAGCACATGGCTCTGGCGTGGGTCAATACTGTATCGTTCATTCTCGCTGCCTCTCGAATAATCAACCATTGAACCTAATCAACCATTGAAACGGCATGGAGGCAGAGAGCCTGTGCGACCAACTCTCAAGATTCGTCGGAGGCATGATTGCTGCACTCACACGAAACGGGATTGTATTCGTGCGGATACGCTGTTTTCACCCGCCTCTAAACGTCGGTTGTTCAGGCGTTGTCGCCGAGAATGCGGCGCTGCAGGAAATCGGTCGTGACCTCGCCGCGACGGTAAAAGGCATTGGCAAGGATGCGGTTCTGAAAGGCGATATTGGTCTTGACGCCGACGATCTCCGTCTCCAGTAGACAGCGCTGCATTCGGGCGATCGCTCCCGCGCGGTCGCGGTCGTGCACGACGATCTTCGCCAGCAGAGGGTCGTAATAAGGCGGAACGGTATAGCCCGCCGTGATGTGCGTATCGACGCGAACACCGGGCCCGCCGGGAAACACGACACGCTCGATGCATCCTGCGCTCGGCGTAAAATTGCGCTCGGGCTCCTCGGCATTGATTCGGCACTCGATCGCGTGCCCCTCCCAGCGAATCTCCTTCTGGCTGAAGGGCAGACGCTCGCCCGAAGCGACCTTCAACTGCTGCTTGACCAGATCGATACCCGTGACCATTTCCGTCACGCAGTGCTCGACCTGAAGCCGCTTGTTCATCTCCATGAAATAGAACTCGCCCCGCGCATCGACCAGAAACTCGATCGTGCCCGCGTTACTGTAGCCGATTGCCCGCGCTGCTTTGACGGCGGCATCGCCGATCCGGTTGCGCTGCGACTGGGTGAGTTGAACAGCAGGCGACTCTTCGATCAGTTTCTGGTGACGCAGGTTCTGGATGGAGCACTCGCGTTCGCCGAGATGGACGACATGTCCGTGTTCGTCGGCGAGTATCTGCACCTCGACGTGACGCGGCTCCTCGACGAACTTCTCCATATAGACATCGCCACTGCCGAACGAAGACGCCGCTTCCGTCCGTGCCATGTCGAGTTGACGCGGCAGTTCTTCTTCATTCTGCACAAGCCGGATGCCGCGACCGCCGCCGCCGTGTGCCGCTTTGATCAGCAGCGGATAGCCGATCTTCTGCGCGAAACGCAGTGCTTCCTGCTCATCGGCGACGGTGCCATTCGTGCCTGGAACCACTGGTACTCCGGCGGCGCGCATCGTTTCGCGCGCGACCGATTTATCTCCCATGCGCTCGATGATCGCCGCGGACGGACCGATGAACTTCAGACCGTGGGCTTCGCAGGCAGCCGCAAAACTCGCGCTCTCCGATAAAAACCCGATACCGGGATGGATCGCCTCTGCGCCGGTGATCTGTGCCGCGCTGATGATATTAGGCGCATTGAGATAGCTGTCCCGGGGCGGCGGTGGACCGATGCAGATCGACTCGTCGGCATGATGCACGTGCAGGGAATGGGCATCGGCGGTCGAGTAAACCGCAACCGTTTTGATCCTCAATTCCCGGCAGGCACGGATGATGCGGACAGCAATTTCGCCGCGATTGGCGATCAAAATCTTCTTGAACATTCACTCTTCTCTTTGTCAATCGGATGGGCAGTCGCGCTGCTTCTCTTTTTGTCGTTTAGTTTTGGTGGCGCGAAAATATCGGCGGGGAGCTGCCCCCGCCGAAAATGAACTATGGAATCCAAAATGCGATGAAAGTATTCAGCCCTTGTTTCAGCCTTCGAGCAAAAGCTTGCGGAATGTGTAAACTCTCCTCCTTCGTAAGGAGGGGTTAGGATAATGAATAGTTGCGATGTGATCTCAATACTTTTCGTGCCCTGGATGTACGCACGACACCTGCCCGGTCTCGGGATCGTACTGATAAGGCTGTTTGTCGTCGGGGCAAATCAAAGATTCATGCGGAAACTTGAGTTCGCTCAGCGACTGCGGATATTTGCCATCCGCATCGCTATCATGCTGCATCGTGATTCCCATGCGAATCTGCCGCAGGTTCTCCGTGCAGACCGATTCATGCGCTTTAGCAGTCGGACCATACGAGCGAGCGGTCTTACTGCCGCCTTTGCCCAGCACCACCGAAAAGGTGATCGCGCTGAGGATCGCGAGAACGACCAGCACGATGAGTATCTCGATCAGCGAAAAAGCGCGTCTGGCGCGGTGAAGCTGCAGCATTGTCGTTCTTCCTTTTTACAAACTCTTTCGTAAACCGTCAGGCATCCGGCTCAATAGCGTAAAGCTCCTGCCCGTACTCGACCGGCATACCGTCTTCAATCAAGACGTCCACCACCTTGCCGTCGCAGGGAGCCATTACCTCATTCATCAGTTTAACCGCCTCGATAATGCCGACTACTTGCCCCTCTTTGACTTTTGCACCCAGCCCGACGAGGGGCTTGAGATGGTGAAACACACCGACGAGTGGTGAGGTCACCAGTGCGATGTTCTCTTCATTCTCGCCGATCTGCCCGTCGAACGCGCTCCCCGTCTGCTCGATAGTATAATCGGCTTCCTGAAATACGCCCTCATATCCGCCCTCGAGCGGAACGAGCGCGGTACTCATCGGAGCGGTCTGCGGCGGGATCTGCTTGCGAATCGTGATCCGGTTATCGTCCTGACGCAGGGTCAGTTCACGGATATTGGCGTTCTGCACCAGTGCGACAAGGCGTTCGAGTTCTTCGACATTCATGAGAAACAGGTTCCTGTTTGGATTTGCTCAGCGACATGGGTCTGACTCCACCCCAACCCCTATCCGTTCGTGCCTCATTACGAGGGCAGCAATGCATTCAATGCATGAGTTGAAATCCTGATCTGAAGTGTCGGTAGAAATAAGTATGCCCACCAGATCACATTAAAGTAAACGTTGAATAGTCTACTCTTTGCCATTGTGAAGCAAAGAGGTCCCTGGCGGCGGATCGAATCTTGATCCAATCCATTCGACGTAAATCGCTGGCAATAGCACATATAGCCCGATTCCGACTGCGGACCAAAAACGATGCAACTCCATGTGCGTCAGCGCTGGGAATAAAACAAATACAGTGAGCAAGCTTGTAAGAATCACATCCAGCAGAAAGCTTTTCTTGAGAAAACGTTTATGCATCGCGGGTTTCTCCCCTGACTGCAACACAGTCCTCTCCGGAAGCCTTCGGCGACGGGGACATAGTGAGGGCGCATCACTGTAAGAATGCCGTTTCCCCGATTCAGATCTTGAGCTTGAATGTACAGAACTCGAGGATATGCAGCACCCACGTCATAATCATCAGCGTGATAATACCGATCAGTATCGCTTCGATCGGAAGCGAGCCATTGATCGTTGTCGTGATGGAGCTGGTCGGGTCGCCACCGGAAGGCGTGAACTTGATGTGCGCGATCAGACTGTCCAGCATGTGCAGTCCGCTCTTCAGCATGATGCGCAGGGAATCGAACTGCAGCATGACGACTATCGGGACGATGATCGTCACGATCGGCGCAAGGAAGTTGTATTTCTGCCGCTGATGTTCATTGTATATCACGCAGTTCCGGCAGCGTTCGCGTTTCTGTCCTTCGGTGATATGCGGGTTCGTCGGAATTCGAACGCCCCGCGGACCGACCCGCGTCGTAATCGCAGCTTTGGTCGCCGCCTCGCTCTTGACGATCAGATCGCCGATGGGCACGAAGCCCGATTCCTTCGTCATGTCGATCGGTTTGCGCTCTTCGCCACCCATCGCCAGCCGCAGTACGTTCTCTTCACACATACAGCCGACGCGCTCTTTCCAGCACTTTGTCTTCGCATGATAGATCGGGCAGTGAACACGGACGCCCTCACGACAGAAGGGAAGCTGCCAGCATTTCGCTAATGCCCCGATCGCCGCTCGAGGAACCGCTTCCTTAGTGGCTTCTTTACCATAAGTCATGTTGGCGAGGTCTTCGCCACGTCTGCCGTCCGCGATACGCAGATACAGATTTCTCAGAAAGAGCGCCGCACCGGGAACGCCGATGAGTACCGATGCCGTCTTGATTTCAGTGAGCGTCAGTGCGGAGGCCGGACCTTTGATCAGGCGTCCCGCCTCGCCCGCAAAAAGGAAATCGATACTGAGCTGCAGACCGTATGCGAGGAAACCGGCGATCAATAACATGATTACGCCCGCACTCTCGACTTCGTAGAACAGCACGACCGCACAGATCAGTGTCACGACGAGACTAATGTTGAAATACTGCGAAACGGATTGTATCAGCTCGAGAATGCGGCGCTGATCGGCTTTCGGCACACTGGACAGGTTGGCGAGCTGCCCTGACAGCAGTCCGTAGATCAGATAGCCGAACAGCGCCAGCGACACGATCGCTCCGATCATGAATACTTTTGAAACAATGTCGATTATCGACTGCGGTATGGCTCTCTCTGAGCCAGCGATACTGCTGGATTTTGTCTGCACGGCGCTCCACCTGTTTCCCGCAAAAGCACACGAAGTGGTTCCGGTGCGAACGTGCGCCCGGACCGCTTCGAAGCATCAAAACTGTTGAGATCGATACTCTGGACGCAGTGGGACGGGACAAGCGATGCCGCCATGAGGGTGGCGCAGCGGAGACGGCTACTTTACGCGCTCGAGGTACGAATCGGTGCGCGTATCGACTTTTACCTTATCGCCGATGTTCACGAAAAAAGGAACATTGACGACTGCGCCAGTCTCGAGTGTAGCCGGTTTGGAGCCTCCAGACGCCGTATCCCCCTTGACGCCGGGATCGGTGTCGGCGACTGCGAGTTCGACGAAGGAAGGCACTTCCGCGCCGATGATCTTCTCGTCATACTCGATGACGTTGATCTCCATCCCGTCCTTTAGATATTTGATCGAATCCCCGAACGCCGATCGGTTGACATTGACCTGATCGAACGTCTCCGGGTGCATCAGAATATAGTCATCATCCTGCTTGTAAAGGTATTGCATCGTGTGACGTTCGAGAACCGCCTGCTCGAACTTTTCGCCCGCATTGAACGTGCGGTCCACGACGCCTCCGCTCCTCAGATTCTTGAGTTTGGTGCGCATCACTGCGCCGCCTTTGCCCGGCTTGTGATGCTGGAACCATACGATCGTAAAGATGTCATTATCGAAGATAATGGACAGTCCGTTCTTGAAATCAGCGGTGTCGACCTTCGGCACGATGTTCCTCCTGGGTCGGCGCGGTCTCTCCGCCACGCCTCCTGTTTCAGCGCAGCAGTGCGCCGTTTATGCTGTCCGTATTGTAGCACAAACCCCGGAGGTGACGCAAACAGGCTGCCCAATCGCTCGTTCGTTACCAATCTTCAAGTAGTTGCCAGGACATTTCAGATGCCCGTATCGCTGCCAATGCTTTTGACATCGAAAAAGGGCATTCGGTTACATCTGTTCCCGCTGAGGCGCAACCTGCGGCGTCATCGGGATTGCCGCCTGAAAGACCACACTAAACATACCGGTTTTATCTGCTGTCGGTTTCATCCTGCAACCTTGATCTATCCCTCATGTGGCTGGCTCGGCGCGTAGGGATTCCCATTTGCCAAATAATATTTTAAGATTTTTACGCTGAGGCTATTATTTTGCGATAATTGGCACGAATTGTGCAATGGGAGAAATACAGGCAAGCTGTTCACCTGAATACTGCACGAAGGACATACCTGCATGAAGAGGAGCTCGATCGGACTTAGCGCACTTGCATTGCTGGCACTGGGACTTACTGCCCCCGCTGCCAACGCACAGACAATCACCAATGGCAGTTTTGAGACGGATGGCTATACCACGACGAGCCTTTCCAGTGGTGGTCCGCTCACCGGCTGGACGATCACGACCACCGGCTCAAACGGATACCCCTATGGCGTCAACAATTCTTCAGGCTATGGTCCTACGCCCTACGGCAGTCAGTTTATACTTTTGGGCTACTATGGCGACAAGAGCCACAACTACATCGAGCAGACGATCAGCGGACTGACGTCAGGCACAACCTACGATGTCAGTTTTGCCATCGCCACCGAGGGATACGCAAATCTTTATGGGGCAGGCAATCATTCCGAGCTTACCGCATCGATCAGCAGCGGTTCGTCCACAGCCGCGCAGACCTTCTCTGCGCCTTCCAGCATCGCGAACTACTGGGATACTTGGGGCATAGATACCTATGCCTTCGTTGCCAACAGCTCCAGCGCAACATTGCGTCTCACCCAGGCCGATCCGATCCTCAATGGCTTCGACCTCGGGCTGGACAATGTGTCGATCAAAGCTGCTGGCGGGACGCCATCCACTCCCGAACCAGGCACACTGGCAATGCTGACCGCAGGCGTCTTGAGTGGCGGCGGACTACTGCTGCGCCGTCGCGCTCGCAAATAACGAACCCGGTTCTGTCGACCGGGAGTGAATTGCCTAGATCATAATTACTCGGAACAGAATCGGGCGAATTATAAGAGATGTAAGGAGGGACGGGAAAGCGTAATACGCTTTCCCGTCCCTCCTTCGTCCTTGCACTTATGAGAAGTGGTATCAGGCTTGTCAAACCGCTATTTGACCTGTCCCTGCAGGAACTCGTCCCAGTGTGTGCTGCGGGCGAGCGCGAGCGTCGAATAGGTCGACAGGTAGTTCTGTGCGGACGGGATATAGATCGCCAGACCGGTCGAACCGTTCTGCCCGGAAGCGCCATGGCCCTGAACGATCACTGCGCCGCCTTTCGCCACCAGCGCCGACTGCATATTGAAGGCAGCCTGCTTCAGGTCGTTTGCGGTTGCGTTGATACGTATTTTGTCCGCGAAGTCATACAGGTCTTTGTTGTCCTGATAGTCTGGATTGGCATAGCTCTGCACGTTCGTACGGGCGTTGGCGATCACATTCTGCTGATCCTGGGCATGAACGCGCAGGCTGTCGGCGAAACTGTTCAGCGCCGTCGCCAGATCGTCCATCTTCGACAGATCGACCATCGACTGGGTGAGGTTGGTCGTATAACCCAGACCCGGATTGTTTTTATAGAAAGCCAGGAACTCGTTGACGATGGTGTTGCCGACATCGCACGGGTTCTTGCCGCTGGTCTTCAGATCGTTGATCCACAGATCGTAAGGATAGCCGGGTCCGGGCGGGCTCTCCTCCGAGCCGACCATTACACGCGCCGATTTACGCAGTTCGTAGGCGACTTCCGTCATCTGCTCGAGAGAGCAGTCGAGGATGATCATGTCGAGAGGTTGAACTGCGGCGGCGAAAGCCGTAGGCAGCTCCCAGGTCTCGATTTCCGTGTGGTTCTCGTCATCCTGGGAGACGGCACGCGATTTGCGTGTCACCGAGCGGCCAGTTTTCGCCGAGCGATAGACGTTTTCCCAGCCGGAGCCGTGGTCCCAGACGACGACGGCCATGTGATCTGCCGGATAGTTGGTGGTGCCCCACTGCACGAAGTCCTGCAGGGTGCGGTAGTTGCCCATATCGGAGGTGCCTTCGGGCGTCGATTGAGAAATGGCGTTCGTGCTCGGGTTGGGCAGTCGGTCGGGATCGAGCGAGGTCGTGTTGCCGCCGCCGATCGCGTTGACGTCCGCCTGGCTGTGCGGTTTGAGCAGATAGCGTCGCGTACCATTGAAGGAGGGTGTCCCGCAGTCATAACCTGCCAGGCAGTGTGTGGACTGTTTCCATTGCAGCACGATGTTGACGTTGGCGTCCGACCCTGCCGCTGCCATCTGCGCGACGTTGGTCAGGCTGTCCGGCTGGAGGTTGTTCGCGCCGTTCATGTAGACGAGCAGCGTCCATCGCGCCCGACCGTTGGTGTGCGCGTTTGCGGTACAGACGCTTCGATTGAAGTCGCCGAAGTCGGCAACTGGAGGGTTGGCATAGTTACCACCACCGGTACTTCCGCCAGTGGTGCCACCGCCGCCACCACCGCCACCGCAACCGGAGAGAGCGACGCCGACAATTCCGATCAGCCCCACAGCGAGGGCGAGATGGCGGAGGAATTGTGAAGACTGAATTGACCATGAACGTGAGCATGGTCGAGTTGAAATCGGTCGATTGGTAAGCAAGCGCGAAACTCCCTTCATTTCTTGTCGCGAATTTGATTCCCTACTTGAAAATCAAATGTTCGATGTCGCGAAATCGGTACAAAAGCAGTATATCAGAGGGAAGCGTTCCCGGCAAATGGGGGCATTTTCAATTGACTCACACCCTTTAGACTTACTCAGCTCAGGCAGGAGACTGTTTTGGCGGGCGCTGAGACAGTACCCGGCTGAAATAACCAGGAATATTTCAGACGCAGAATGCGCTACCTCCAACTGCCTCTTCAAGTCTTTTGTAAAACCTCTTCGAGTATTTTGTAAAAAAAAGCAAATTGGGAGTCGATGCACCAATCCCTGCCCTTCAAGAAAAGTGATCGAAGGTTCAGATAGAAAGCGGCGCACCAACTCGTTTAAGTGATGCAGCCGAGGAGAATGCAAGCAGCTCGTATCTGCCATCAGGACGACGCATCGACCGTGAGGTTCTGGGTGTTTCCAGGTCCCAAAACCTGAGAATCTGCTCGCCTGCGTCAGAAAACAAAGCTTGATTGAGTCGGGGGGATTTGTTATAATGATCTTGTGAGCAGCGCGGAAAGCCGATTGTCCGCAGAGATGCCTTGTGCGAACACGCCGCTCCGCAGACTGCAGCAGTCGGTCGCTTCAATTCAGGCGAAACAGTCGGACTTTTGTATCGGCTTGAAGCGATCTATCTTACTTACGCAGAATGGGAGTCGAATCGATCCGACTTATACGCTGCGTGTGTAATAATACCTTTGTAATAGTACCTCAGTGCTCTCGCGAAATGTGCGTTGACGAGGTACTTCCTGTTCGATGCTGCAAGTGAACCGCTGCGGTACCTACGCAGGCAGAAAGTGAAGCGTGACCCGTGAAGTTTTTAGGGAGCCGACGACAAGCAGACGCTGATATCGCCAACTTCACAAAGGAATCATTCATTTCGCCGACACTGCGCCAGCAGTCGACAGCCGAAGAACCGGCCGAATCTCCCCCCGCTCCGCGCAGCACTTCCCGATATATACTTCTGTATCGCTGGAGCGTTTTCTTCTGTGTAGACGTAATTTTATTCCTGAATGTTCGGGCACATCCACTTTCGACAATGGATTTCGGCGCGGCCGTCGTTGCAGTCTGTCTGCTGTTTCTGATTCGATCCATCCCATTGACGCCAGCGCGCGAGAAGTCGTTGACATTCACCGCTCCGCTCGTGTATGGACTGCTGCTGTGGATGGGACCAGTAGTAGCGGCAGTGAGCGCTCTCCTGGCATGCCTGCTGCACGCTCAGTGGGCATTGCTCGGACGTACTTCACGGAGCGTCGCCCGTTTCCAGGGCATCCAGCTCGCGCTCTGCGCCTTTGTGTCAGGATATGTGCTCACGAAGCTGCACCCGAGTTTTGGCGCAGGATGGGCTTTGCATACCGGTCTGACCACACTCGATGCCGTGTCTCCTCTGAGGCGTATGGGCGCAGCCGCGATCGGAGCGATCGTTTTCGCTGCCGCTGCCGCACTGATATCTGCAGGCTCAAACCCGGACCGATTGTTCCAAATTTTGTCTGTTAAAGAGAGACGAGTCGCAGAGTATCCGGTTGCGCAGACGTTCCTGCTTGGATCGCTCGCGGTCGTCTTACTGAGTATGCTCACGCCATCGCTGGGAATGGCGGTCGGGCTGCCGCTTGTCCTTCTGCTGACGCTGGTTGGCAGAGTGGCGCGTCTGCAGGCAGAGGTGCGCAGCCTGCGCGGACAGCTCAGAACGGCGGAAGAGATGGGGCGCGCCAGCGTCGCGGACCTTGCCGCAACCGATGTCGCCGTCCTGCTGAATCGCTTTCTGACGCTCGGGCAGGAGCTTGTCGCCGCCGAACGCACACTTTTCTGGACACTCGATCAGGATACAGGACAGCTGACCCCTACCGCCGCACTCCCAACGGCCGGACCGTTCGCCAGCAAAGTCGCGCTGTATGGCGAAGGGCTGATCGGACACGCAGCTTCCCGTGTGCGACCGCGCATCGTTGCCGATGTCGCGCGCGACCCGCACCGTATCCAGAGCGATCCCGGCAGCGGCACCTGGCTGCTCTATCCCCTCGTTGTGCACGGCGAACTGATCGGAGTCGCGCAGTGGGTACGTCCGATCGGGCAGCCTTTTGCCGATGACGATATCGCCCGTCTCGCTTCACTCGTCCCGCAGGCGGCGATCGCACTCGAAAACGTCAAAATCCGTGATCGTATGCATGAGATGGCCGCAACCGATGGTCTGACAGGTCTCTGGAACCACCGCTGTATGTACGATCTGTTGCGCGAAGAGTTGAATCGCGCCACACGCTACAAACGCACCCTCTCCGTGCTGATGATGGATGTCGACAGCTTCAAGTCGTTCAATGATACGTACGGGCATCCGCAGGGCGACCAGATGCTCCGAAGCATCGCGTCGATCCTGGGCGGCAGCGTTCGTAACGTCGATCATCTGGGACGTTATGGCGGCGAGGAGTTTCTGGTGATCCTGCCGGAAACGGGGAAGGATGACGCCTGTCGGCTCGCAGAGCGCATTCGATTGGCGGTCGAGGAGCAGGCGTTTGTGCTCATCGCGGGCGAGCAGATACACCGTACGCTGAGTGTCGGAGTAGCTTCCTATCCCGAAGACGCCTTGAATCCGGTCGAACTGGTGCAGCGCGCCGACGAAGCCCTCTACCGTGCTAAACGCTCCGGCAAGAACTGCGTTATCTGGGCATAGCTCCAGAGCTGCTCGTCAATCTCTGCTCACTGCATGACAAGCGCCTATTCCGTCCGTCGAGGCCTCTCCTTCATTTTTCTCCATTTTTCTTAGCTTTATCACCCCATTTTCTTAGGGCTAAGGTTATACGGCGGCAACGTTTGGAATGCTTAAGGATAGACAAAAATAGTGATAAGCGAACCACTGGAGGGGCTGGACCCCATCCGAAGACGTCCCGCTATGTACATCGGTTCGATGGATCTGGTCGGTTTGATTCGCTACCTTGTTTTTCCGGTGGCGATGCTGCTCAGGCATGGCGCAAAACGTATCGACGTAACCGTGAACGATGGATTCGAAATCGGCTCGGACGCCGTGATCGCGGTCGAGCAAACCGACGATGGGCGTATCGCGCCATTCCAGGAGATGCGAGCTTATGGCATAGGCCATGGTTGGGAATCCACTGTGCTGACTGCGCTCTCCGAGCAGTTGTTTGTTTCTGTCGATACAGGCGCACATCTGCAGAAAATGATTTTCTCACGAGGCGACACTTGAGTCATACAGCTCGACGGAATCAACAGGGGAGTTCCGTGGCACGACGCTTCGCTTCAAGCCCGACAGCACTATTTTCACGATAACAGCACTGTCTCCAGCCATCTTTGCAAGTTACTTACGGCGGCTCAGTTATCTTTATGCAGGCGTTCACTTCACGCTTACCGTAGGAGACGACAGGCAGGAGTTTGTCGCTGAGAACGGGATTGACGAACTCTTTACCGCCATCGCCGCGCCATATCAGTTGATGCACGAGCCGATCCACTTTGTTGCTCGCGAAGGCATCCTCGATCTAGAGGTCGTAATGGCGTATCATAGTTGGAAAGACAGTCACCTCTGGTCATTTGTCAATCACGGTCGCGCGGTCGAAGGCGGCACACATGAGCAGGGATTGCTTCAGGGATTGAAACGCGTGAAAAAGAAGCTCGACCTGCCAGAAGATTTCAACAATGGTGTGGTCGCGATTGCCTCCTTAAGGTATCCGTGCGCCGTCTGGGAAGGCGCTGCCAGATACAAAGTCAGCAATCCCGAACTGAAAACGATGGTCTCCCGGCTGGTCGTCAGCGAAATGGTTCTTTGGCTGGAAAAGCATCCTGACGTGGAGGCACAGATAAGACAACTTCAGACGTTTTCGTTTCCGGATACATGGTATTAAGACCCCTGAAGTCGAAGTATACTGCAGTATAAATTGCGAGTGAAATCAAAATTCAGTTTGTCCAGGAGGAAGCGATGAAGCTGGCATGTCAGGAAGGTTTGGCGGTCGGTGCGGGGCTCACTGAAAAGCTCGATAATCTCGCCGCGGCAGGGTATGAGGGGATCGAGTTCGGCGGCGCGGGACTGGCGGAGCGGATCGGCGAGATACGCACGGCAACCGCACAGCATACCGTCAAGCCTGCGACCATCTGCGCTGGATTCCGCGGCTGCCCGCTCGATGCCGACCGCAAAGAGCGTGAACGCGCCTCCGAGGACATTCACGCCCTGCTTCGCACGGCAGGTGAGCTCGGCATGGTCGGACTGATTATGGTTCCGATTTTTGGTCCGCCGCGACTGCCGGACCTATCCCCGCTGGCGAGCGCACTGCAGCTCGAAAACGATCTTATGCTCAAACTGTTCGACGACTGGGGTAAAACCGCGCAGGCAGCGAACACCTTTCTGCTGCTGGAGCCGCTCAACCGCTACGAGACACATCTGATTCGAAAGCTCAAAGATGCGACAGAGGTTTGCCGCAAGGTTGGCAACCCGAACCTCAAGATCATGGCGGACTTTTTCCACATGAGCATCGAGGAGACCGACATCAACGCTGCCATCCGTGAAGCGGGTTCGTACATCGCGCACGTTCACCTTGCGGACAGCACACGTCAACTGCCGGGCTATGGGCATACCGATTTCCGCAGTGGCTTCGCCGCGCTCAAAGAGATCGGGTTCGATGGCTATATGGCGCTGGAGTGCGGCAATCCCGACCCCGACAGGCAGGCGGGCTTGAAGAAGTCCGCAGACTACCTGAAAGTCCAGATGCCCGCATAACGGAGGGCGTTTCTCAACACGGGGAGAGCCTGTCTTGAAAAGCCAGGCCCCCTTCGCAGGCTGAAATCGGAACGGAACATGGATACTCTTATCGGGCAGGTTGCGGTCATTAGCGGCGGACTGGGCGACATCGGCAGAGCGATTGCTGTCGAACTGGCACAGCGTGGCGCCGACATCTCCATCGGAGACATTCTCGAGCCGAAACGCGCCGCCGACTTCCTCGAGGCGCTGCGCCGGCTGGGACGCAATGCCCGTTACGATCGTGTCGATGTCTCCGATGCGGAAGCGGTCACTGCCTGGATTGCGGCGACAGAAGCCGAACTCGGCGTTCCGACTCTGATCATTCCGAATGCAGCGATTGCGACGCTGGTTAATGTCCTGGATATCACTCCCGCACAGTGGCGGCGCGAGCTGCAAGTCAATCTGGACGGTGCGTTTCATCTGGCACAGACCGGCGCAAACCGCCTGCTGCACCATAATAAACAGGGACGGATCGTCTTCATCGGAAGCTGGGTAGCATACGCTCCGCGCCCGCATATTCCTGCCTATTGCGTGACGAAGGCGGGACTGCGGATGCTTTGCAAATGCCTCGCCCTCGAACTCGCCCCGCATGGCATACTGGTCAATGAGGTCGCTCCCGGCAACGTCGACGCCGGACTTTCCGCACGGATTTTTGCGGAGCAACCCGAACTGCGCGAACCGCACAGACAGATGGTGCCGATACGCCGATTGCAGCAGGCAGAAGAGGTCGCCTTCCAGGTCGCGCATCTTTGCGACCCGCGCAATCAGCAGATGACTGGCAGCGTGCTGCTGATGGACGGCGGGCTTTCACTCCTCTCCGATGCGAATCCTCACCATGACTGATCCGCAAACCAGCTCCCGAATCACTCCTCAAATTGCTTCCAGACTGTCATTCGCACATTCCGCTTTCAGTGGCTCGATCGGCGTTGGGCGCGAGGACATTACGCCGCCCATCGGCATCTATGCACGCAACTGGGGGGCGGCTGAGCATGAAGTCGCTGAAGGATTGCATCACCCGCTGACGCTGACCGCGATCACGTTTCAACAACTCACTCCCCACCAGCAATCCGCTGCTCAACTACACTCGGAGCAACAGCAACCGGCAGGGAACGAGCAGGTCAACGACACACGACCGCTCGTACTGATCTCTGCGGATCTGGGCTGGTGGCGCACCGGCGCGGACGAATGGTTCGTGCGTTCTGCCGTCCTCGAAGCGTTTGGTCTCGATCCAGCACGGCTAATGTTCAGCCTGACGCACACGCACGCGGGACCAGCGATCTGCCGCGAAGACGCCGACAAACAGGGCGGCGAGTTGATTGCGCGCTACCTCGAGCACCTGCGTGCTGCGGCGATACGCGCGGTTCGTATCGCTCTCGCAAACAGCCGAGCCGCCCTCCTGACATGGGAATATGGAAAATGCGCTCTCGCTCAGAACCGCGATCTGCCCGACCCGAATTCGGAACGAGTCCTATGTGGGTATAACCCTGCGGGCAATGCAGACGATACCCTGCTCATCGGGCGGGTCACAGCCGTCGAAAACGGACCCTCGAATAAACAGTCAACCGAACACCAGGGAGAATACAACAGGGAGCGGGCAAACAGTCAGCCAGACGAAAAAAATGGCGCAGAGACGCTTGCGACGCTCGTCAACTATGCCTGTCATCCGGTAACGCTCGCGTTCGATAACCGGCTTATATCTCCCGATTTCGTGGGGGCAATGCGCGAACTGATCGAAGCGCACACCGGTGGTGCGCCCTGTCTATTTCTGCAGGGAGCGTCCGGCGAACTCGCCCCGCGCGAACAGTACCACGCCGACACCTCCCTGACCGATAGGCAGGGCAGATCGCTGGGATATGCTGCGGTCGGTGTGCTGGCAGGAATGCTGCCACCTGCTATCGGGATAGAATACAGCGGAGTCGTCGAATCGGGCGCGCCGCTCGGCATCTGGAAACGCGTGCCTGCTGCGATCTCCACGACGCTCGAAGCCAGACAATGCAGCGTAGAATTGCCACTCAAACCGCTGCCATCGGTCGCAGAAATCGATGCGATGCTGGCGGACTGTACCGACAGAGCCCTTGCCGAACGTCTCCGCCGCAAGCGTCGCGTACGGCAGACGGTCGGCGAAGGAGAAACGGCACCTATTCCGCTCTGGGTATGGCGTATCGGTGATTCGATTCTCTGCGGTCATCCGAACGAAGCCTACTCGCTGCTCCAAACCGAGGTGCGGGAGCGGTTTCCGGAACACGCTATCGGCGTGATGAACGTTGTCAACGGGCATATCGGTTATCTGCCACCCGCTGAACTGTACGATCTCGACGTCTATCCCGTATGGCAGACGCCCTTCGAACGCGGCTGCCTGGAACGCACGTCTGGCTACGCCGTAAGTGAAATCCAAGCTCTGCTCTCCGACACGAAATAGTGTCGATCTACCCACCACGACACAGGATAAACCAATGTCTGCTACCTCAGCACCTTCCCAATCTCTGATACTCGATGCGAATCGCCTGCGGCTCGGCGAGCGTACGCTGCTTGCCGATCTCGACAGCAGTGTTTTTGCGCTGGAAGACCCATCAGGCGTCGGGATTTTCCTGCGCTTTACTGCGCCTGAGGCAGAATCGCGGCACGTCTTCTCGCTCGGCACACTTGCAGGCATTTCCCGCTTCACCTGCTGCCATCGTTACGAGCCGTTCTGGATGACACCGGCGGCTGGCACACGCGGCGGCGAAATCCCCATTGAGACGCAGTATCTGCTTGGCGAATCAGACGACGGAAGCGGAAATTGTGTGCTCCTCGTGCCGCTGATCGATGGCGCATTCCATGCCTCACTGGAGGGTTCGGGTGAAGACGGCGTTTCGCTGATCGTCGAGTCGGGCGATCGTGCTGTCGTGACGAAAGAGCTGATCGGACTCTTTATAGCAGTAGGTCCCGATCCGTACACGCTGATGGAATCGGCGGCGGAGAGTGTGATGGCACATCTCAAAACAGGACGACTCAGGCGTGACAAAATCCTGCCCGATTTCGTCGAGACATTCGGCTGGTGTACCTGGAACGCCTTCTATCAGGACGTCTCAGGAGACAAGGTGCGCGAAGGGCTGGCGAGCTTTACAGCCGGTGGCGTGACTCCTCGCACGCTGATCCTCGATGACGGCTGGCAGTCGATTACGAGCCATGCCACCGGTGAAAAACGCCTCTCCGGCTTTGCCGCTAACGAGAAGTTCCCTGGCGATCTCGCCCCGACGATTGCGATGGCGAAAGAAGAGTTCGGCATCGAAACGTTTCTCGTCTGGCACGCTTTCAACGGCTACTGGGGCGGCGTTAACGGAGAGACGCTGCCGGAGTACGGAACGCGCGATGTCGCCCGCTCGTTCTCGCCAGGTATCCTGCACTATAACCCGACCTACAACAAAAACTGGTGGGGCAGCGCGATGGGAGTCGTCGCGCCGGAGCATATCTACCGCTTCTATCAGGACTATCATCGGCACCTGCGTCTGCAGGGCGTGGACGGCGTAAAAGTGGATAATCAGAGTGCGCTGGAAGGTGTGGCGCATGGTTTCGGCGGGCGTATCGCGCTGATGCAGCGGTATCGTGAGGCGCTGGAAGGTTCCGTGCAGACGCAGTTTCAGGGCAATCTGATCAACTGTATGTCATGCGCGAGTGAGGTTTTCTACAGCGCGCTGAACTCGAACCTCATCCGCACCTCGACCGATTTCTGGCCCGACCGCCCTGCTTCTCACGGTCTGCACCTCTACTGCAACGCACAGGTCAGCCTCTGGTTCGGCGAGTTTTTGCAGCCCGACTGGGATATGTTCGAGTCCGGTCATGCGATGGGCGCCTATCATGCGGCAGGTCGCGTGGTCGGCGGCTGTCCGATCTATGTCTCCGACAAACCGGGTCAGCACGATTTCGAATTGCTGCAGAAACTGGTTCTTCATGATGGCGGCGTACTGCGCTGCGAGGACCCTGGACGCCCGACACGCGACTGTCTCTTCAGCGATCCGACGAACGAGGATGTGCTGCTCAAAATCTTCAACACCAACTTCGAGTCCGGTGTAGTCGGCGTTTTCAATGCGCGTTATCCAGTCGAGGAGACCGAAGGCGAAACCGACACGAAAGCGGCCGAGGACGCGACCGAGGCAGAGAAAGCGGCGTTCCAACAGCGCAAAGCAGACGAGAAGGAAGCGAAGGCTGCCGCGCTGCTGGCGAGTACGCCGCCGATCGCGGGTACCGTCTCTCCGTCGGATGTCGCGGGTCTGGAGGGCGAGCAGTTCGCGGTCTATGCGCATACTGCGCGGGAAGTACGCGTGATGGAGCGCGAGGAGACGTGGGAACTCTCCTTGCCGCCGCTCGGCTATGAGGTCTTCACAATCGTGCCGATCGATGAGGGCATCGCGCCGATCGGGCTGTCGGGGATGTTCAACAGTGGCGGCGCGGTCGTATTTCGTGAGTGGGAGGATGACGAGGTCTACACGGTTGGGCTGCGCGGCGGCGGACAGTTTATGGCATGGTGCGAGACCGCTCCGACGCTGATGTCGGCCGACGGCGCGCCGCTCGATTTCACCTACGATTCAGTGACGCATCTGCTCGAAGCCGACGTTCCACTGGGCGGCGTCATCACATTACGCATACTCTGACAAAAACTCAACCATGAACCAAAACGATCCGAACGAAGATGTCGAGATAGTAAATGCCTTTGGAGCGTATCACGATTTTTGGCTCATCCGTCCCGACGAAATAGAATTTGAGCAGTTTCAACATTACTTCGGAAGAAAAGATGCGCCCATTCGCCTCTCGGACGATGTGATCAATTATATAGAAAACCCTCTGAAGTGGGTTCCTAATATCTATCCTGGTCGACACGAAACCTCAACGGGCTATGGGCTGGCTAATTATGGAGTGACAATCATTGCACCGCCAGCTGGAGAACGCTTCCGTCAGATTTGTCTGGGCTGGGCGCAGATATTTGCTCAGGGACCAGAGCCGCTGATATTGACCCAGGGTTGGACGTGTATAGACGATGGAGAGCGGGCGGTGACAAATAATTACGTTGCTGTAGATTGGTCATTGTCCGGTACATCGAAAGAGGCGCTTGCTGCTTGGCATCCCTACCGCTTCCGCGTTTCGCGAGCAGACCTGGTGCGCGATCTGGAGCATCTTGGGGAATTCGGCGCACAGGTAGCGTCGGGAGAATACTTCCTACTGCATCTAGGAATCTGATAGTGATCAGAACACCACTATCGCTGCACGATTATGGCAACAATGACGGCGATTATACCCGCCAGATTGCACAGCCCGAAGAAACCGCCTACCAGTATCGCGACCAAGGCGTGCGTGTTACCTTTAATTTGCGGGTTCTCTTTGAAGGCTTTTCGACCCTGAACACCCAGTACGACCGCGCCGAAACCGAGAAAGAGACCCAACACTGGAAATAACGAGAAGACCGCAAGGTAGTAGCCGATCAGCGCTTTCGGGTTTTTGGTCGGTATCATTCCGCTGAACACCGCCCCTTCCTGCGGCGGATAGGCGGGCATCGGATAGCCTCCGGGCGGGTAACTGCCGGGAGGCTGTGGGGCGTATTGTGTCTGTGGATAGACGCCTTGAGGAGCTTGAAACTGACCGGGCGTAACAGATGGCGGCTGGTTCGGAAATAGCTGCCCCGGAACGGACTGGTACGGCGAAGCGGGATTGGGCGCGATCTGACCATACAACGGCTGTGCCATTGCAGGGTTCTGCAGCTGACCGAACGGCGCATTCTGAACTACTGCTGTCGGTTCGTAACCCAAAGCAGTGCTAGATTGCAAAGGCTCCTGGGTTGTGGGTGGAACTGTGCCGGGCAGATACGCCTGCAGAGGCTGCTCGCACTGTACGCATTTTTCATTCGTGTCCGCATTCTCGACTCCGCACATCGGGCAGTACATACGCTCTCCTTCGGCGGTCTCACCGCAATCTGCATTCTACTGTTCGCCTCGGGAACAGGAAACCATCCCAATCAAAAATAGTATCAAAAACTGGGTGGCAAACCGGCGGAGTACGCGCCGTAGGAATAGATATCGAGCAGTTCCACGCAGGAAAAGTCCGGCTGCTCGACTGACCACCCGAGCTGACGAAGCGCCTCACCGGCAAGTCGCGCAGGCACATCCCAGATATGTGCCCACTCAACCGATCCTGACCTGCTCTGGCTGATGCAC
This sequence comes from Chthonomonadales bacterium, assembly GCA_038216735.1. GTDB lineage: Bacteria > Armatimonadota > Chthonomonadetes > Chthonomonadales > Chthonomonadaceae > JBBQPY01. Next base: position 10,229 of record JBBQPY010000045.1, on the reverse strand, counting down.
TGATATAAGTCCCAGATTGAACCGTATAGGGGAGTTTGGTCGGTCCAGCGCATCACCTCTAATAATGCCCGCAGTTCAAGCAGTAGTCGCCCTGCGACTTCCGATGAACCAGGGTTGTAGCAGCAAGCGTCCCCGGTCAGCGCGCAAACAAACTTGAGCGGACTTCCGGTGATTGTGTCGCCTTCATCCATGTGGAATTGCGTCTCGGCGAACGAACCGGGCAGATACCCTAGCTTCGCTCGATTGTCCATAACGAGGAAGCGGAGACAGCTTCGGAGGAGCTTTTCGCGCCAAGCCCGCAGTTTTGCCTCGTCAGCCTCGCAATTCTCTTCTGAATTCTCTTCAATTTCATCTTCTGCCATTGTCATCGTGCAAAAGCCTCTCCGATCGAGGTGCCATTCACCTGCCAGTCAGTCGCTGCATTTTACAAAAATTGCCATAAAAAATTCTATAAGATCGTCGGCTACCTTTTCGGCTTGACGCGGACGTTTTCCTGTGCAATCATTTGTCATTAGCTGGAATCACAGCCCGGCAGCGCGAATGCCACTGCCCGCATTTTAGTCTCCAATCAATTGAGTTAGCATAATGGAAACGCTATGACTGAGCCAAAAAACGAACCAGTGCAGGAAGCCCTGACAGATAAGCAAGCCAAAACCGAGGAGAAGGCGAAAAGCAAAACGGCGCGTATCCCCTACGACAGCCTGACGCTTTGCGCCGTCGCCGCCGAACTGCGCCGCCTGATCGTTGGAGGGCAGATTCAGGACATCCGTCAGCCAAACCAGAATGAGGTGCTGCTCGGCATCCGCAGCCAGAACCGCAATCTGCTACTCGCGTTGTCCGCCGACGCGCAGTTTGCCCGCGTCCATCTCACCTCGACGCGCCGCTCGAATGCGCCCGTCCCGCCCAACTTCTGTATGATTCTGCGAAAGCATCTGGAAGATGGCTGGATACGCACCGTCCGACAGCGCGATTTCGATCGGATTCTGGAGATCGAAGTCGGAGCGCGGGATCTCGATAATACCGAAACGCCTGTCGTGACGCTGATCGCCGAACTGATGGGCAAACACAGCAACCTAATCCTCGTGAGCGCGGAAGGTAAGATACTCGACTCGGCGCGGCGTATCACCCACCGCATCAATCGTGTTCGCGAGACACTGCCGGGCCTCGTCTATAAGCCGCCCCCCGCCCAGGAAGGACGCGTCGATCCATTCGCGCCGGATGCCGCCACGTTTCTCGCCAAAGAGCTGGGTTCGCAGACAGATATGGCTGCACCAGAACTCGCCCGCCTGCTGTTGGACTTGTATTCGGGACTGTCGCCGTTCCTCGCAGCGGAACTGGGAGCGCGGCTCACGATGTCGGACAACGCGACAACCAGTGCACTTCCGATCTCGCCCGCACACATCGCCTCGGTATGGGACTCAGTTTTTGGCGCGGCGGCGCGGGAAAAATTTGCGCCCGTGCTGGTTTCCGATGAGCACGGGTTGCCCGTCGGCGCCTATCCGTTTCCATTGCAGCAAATAGCAGAAACATTGCAGCAGTCCGTTGAGAGCTTGAATTTTGCGCTCGACGATGCCTTCACGGGCACAGTCGAACGCGCTGGAATGCAGGCGGTGACGGGTGAGCTGCGGGGAAGGATCGCGAGCGAACTGAAACGCGCCGAGCGACAGCTTCAGTCGATCGCGCACACATTGGCGGAATCGGAACGCGCCGAAGAGCATAAACAGGCGGGCGAACTCGTACTGGCGAACCTCTGGCGTATTGAACCGGGCATAGAGAGCGTGACCGTCCAGGACTACTACCTGCCCGAAATGCCCGACCGCGTCCTGGCGCTCAATCCACGCCTCTCGCCGCAGGAGAATGCAGATGTGTTTTTCGCGCGCTATCGTAAAGCGCGCGACAGTCGGGAAAAAGAGACTGAGCGCGGGCTTCTGATCGAAGCCAAAGCGGTACGACTGCGAAACGCGCTCACGGAACTAGACAGGCTCGGCACAAAGGAAGCGGTCGCCTCATTACGCACCGAACTACTGGCGGTAGGACTTCTCCGCGTCAATGACGACGCGCACCCAGAGGAAGGCAAATCGGGCGCGCCCGATTTTGAGGGACATAAAATCAAGCGCTTTTCGACGCCGGAAGGCTATGAAATCTTCGTTGGCGAGACAGCGACCGCGAACGATTTCCTGACGACCCGTGTCGCCTCGCCCAACGATCTGTGGCTGCACGTGCGTGCCGCCGCCAGTTCTCACGTCGTGATCCGGACTCAGGGTAAGCCCGATCGTGTGCCACGCACTGTCCTGCAGCGGGCGGCGGAACTCTGCGCGCAGCACAGCGCGCAGAAGCATTCTTCGCTGGTTTCAGTAGACTACACGCTCAAAAAGTACGTTCGTAAGCCGCGCGCCGCCGCTGCTGGAGGCGCTGACTACCAGAAAGAATCGACGATCGATGTGACGCCATAGCGATGCGTCAAGCAACTCCACATCGGTTCTATACTTCCTTCCTCAGCCTCTTGCTTCCGAAGGACGATTAGTTTTAGCCAGCCAGACTGGAATTTGGGCTCTGGGGCAACGAAGTGCCCTACAGACCAGGGCTTCTATCCTGGTCAGGCGGAACAAAACTCGACAGCCTCCCGAAATCTCGGAAGGCTGTCGATGGAAGTGTTGACACCTTACTTAGCGCTGTTTTTCTCCCTCACCCTAACGAAGAATGAGTGGCAGGGAAAAGGGGCTTGGGGGTGAGGGCTCACTAAACTATCCGCGTGATCGTGCGTGACGCCGCCGCAGTAAGCCAACCCCGCTGACGCCGAAACCGACGAGCAGCGCCAGACTGCCGGGCTCGGGCACATCGGCTGAGCCGACGGTTTTGCTGTACTCCAGACGACCGATCGCTTCACCCGCCGTCGGTCCGTCAAAAGTGATTTTCGTAATTTTGCCGATTCCCAGAAACGTATGTGTGAAATAGTTGACTGCGCCGGTTCCCGACTGAGTGAACGTGCCGAGCACATGGCTGCTCGCGTCGTACGCTGTCGCGGTAAGCGCCTGTCTTTTTAGAGTTGCAGAATCGTACGTCACAGAGTAAGCGCTGCTCTTGAACAGGATACTGAAGGCGGAATCGGAAGCATTGGAATCGGTATCCCTCCCGGTAATTCCGTATTTGTCAATCCCTGCTCCGATCAGGCGAGTATCTATGACGTAGACTGCCTTGTCACCGAAACTGATCCCAGAGGCGTCGAAATAAGAAGTTCCGGCAAGCAGTGTATTATTCGACAGCGAGACTTCGCTAAATTCGAGCGTTGTCTGGCAACGCGCCTGTCTGCTAAACGATGCAACAACCAACACACTTAACGTTAAACATGAGACATGCCGAAGGGCGGCGGAAGTAACACACGACATCTAGAAATACTCCTCTGGTAACGAAACCCGATACGACAACACGGGGATCACTGATTTATGCAGCTGCATAACTATATAGTGCATGAATCGTGCCAAAGTCATACAATTTACAATTATATTTTACAAATGTGTTGTTATCTCGCATTTGAGTTACGAGTGGCAAGTATGTTTTGTGGGAAATAGCTTGTCCGGTGGGGTTATTCGATAAGGTTATTCCGTGGCATGTGCGAGGAGCTCTTCTGCGCTGACACGCGCGGTACCGAGTTTGCCGACGACGATACCGGCGGCACGGTTTGCGAGTCGTGAAGCGCGTTCCAAAGTGGCGCCCACCGCCAGCCCGAGCGCGAGTGTACTGACTACTGTATCGCCTGCACCCGTCACGTCATAAACAGCGCGCGCGACAGTCGGAATATGGACGGGGGGCGCTTCGCTTGTAAATAGCGACATACCCTCCGCGCCCCGCGTGATCAAAACTGCTCCGCCTGCGAGCAATCCCGATAGCTGCGTCGCAGCTTCCTGCATGGCAACTTCGTCGTGAATCTCCCGATTGACGACGCGCTCGACCTCATGGAGGTTCGGCGTAATAACCGTCGCACCGCGATATTTCGCGTAGTCGGTTCCTTTGGGGTCTACGATCACAGGCTTATGATTTTGTCGCGCCAGCCCGATAAATGCCTGCGCCAGTCCCGGCGAAACCACACCCTTGTTGTAGTCGGAAAGCACACATGCGCCGACCGTCGGCAGGGCGTTCTCGACCCAGGCGAGCAGATCCGCTTCAAGCTCCGCCGTCAGCGCGCTGCGCATTTCCGAATCGACGCGTACGACCTGCTGACTGTGCGCGACAATACGCGTTTTGGTCGTCGTTGGACGGTGCGCATCTGTCACTAGCCCGTTTGCTATCACGCCGCATTCCGTCAGTACGCCGCAAAGTTTACCGGCAGGATAGTCACTGCCGACCACACCGCCCAGCAAAGCTACACCGCCGAGACCAACGACATTGACGGCGACATTGCCCGCACCGCCCGCTGCATAGGTGCGCCGCGACGCCTCGACAATCGGAACCGGCGCCTCCTGCGAGATGCGCCGCACCTCGCCCCAGACGTACTCGTCCAGCATTACATCCCCGAGCACGAGCACGGTCGTACCCGCCAGCGACTCGATCAGCCCTCGATTGTCAGCATCTATTTCTCGCACCCGTACTCACTCCACGACTATATTGATTGCCTGTCCGAACTCTAACTGATCATATTAAATAACGACATGATTCACTATCTACCCTCACCGCCAACCCCTTCTCCCGGAGTTTCGGGAGAGGAGAACGAAGGCAGATATTCTGCCTGTCAGTGCGAAATGGAAGGCAGGGTGAATAGTTACGGACTATGATTGAATGTCCTGAGTGACCTCACTCAGAGCATTCCAAAGTCTACTCTCCTCTTCGCTCGTGCTTCACGAAGAGAGGGGAAGAATACGCTGACAACAGGGGGCTGAAACCCCGGTCTGGAGTTGCGAAACCCACCTTTATGGGTTGGTACAAAACCTGCCGGAGCTGTCTCCCGCTGCTCAGAAGCTTTGGGAGCTGAGGTCGCGGAAAAGGGTGCTCAGTGATTGAAATAGAACTCGCGGGAAGTGACCAGCGCCCAGAGCAGGTCCTGTGTTCCCTCGTTGCGGTCTTTCGCCTGTTTCAGCAGTACGATCGCTTTCGCCGATTCGCTCGCGCTCGGCAGACGACAGAAGGTATGCAGGAAGCAGTCCCGCACGATATCGGCTTCCGTTTTCGCCTGTTTCGCGATGAGCGTCGAAGTCTGTCCCTGGCGTATTTTGTCCTCGATGTATGGCGAATTGATCATCGCCAGCGTCTGAACCAGATTGGGCTCCAGTTTCGGATCGAGGTCGGTCAGAAACTCGCGGTGCGACTGCCCGAAAGCATCGAGGAATTCGTTTCCGATCGGCGTCGCGGTCTGGATAGCATGGCTGCGTTCTGGGAACGCGCCGAACTGCTCCTGCTTGCCGCACGCCTGATCGAGCATATCGAGCAGCACCTGCGCGGGCATCGGGCGCGAGGTGAAATGCGAGAAGAATCGATCATCGGCGGCGTTGGAGGCGTTCGGGATCGACGAAAGCTGGTACGTGCGCGAATTGAGTATCAGCCGAATCACCTGCTTGACGTCATAGTGGCTGCCGACGAGTTCTTTTGCGAGCGCGTCGAGAAGACCCGGCACGCTCTCCGGCGTCGTCGCTCGCATATCGTCTACCGGATGAATGATTCCGCGCCCAAAATAGTATGACCAGAGGCGATTGATGGTGGCACGGGCGAAGAAAGGATTTTTGATGTCGGTCATCCAGTCGGCGAGCGCAACGACCATATCGTCTTTTTTGTCCGCCGGTTTCTTATCGCCGAGGTAGGTGGGCGGTGCGACCTTGCCGCGATTGCGTCCCGTCACCGACTGGTTTTGCAGCTCTGCCCCGCCATTATAGGTAATCACTTCCTCGTCGATCAGTTTACCGCCATTGTTGCTGATTTTGTTGGTAAAAGAGGCGAAATTCCAGTAGTCGTCGGTCGTCCAGCGATCGAACGGGTGTTTGTGGCAGCGGGCGCAGGACATCCGGACACCGAGGAACGCCTGACCGACATTCTCCATACGGTTGTTGGCTTCGCGCTCGATACGGTAGAAGCAGGCTGGCCCGACCTGGTAGGTGCTGCCGCGTGCGGCGATGATCTCGTGCGCGAACTTGTCCCAGGGCTTGTTCTCGTTGACACTGTTCCATATCCATTCATAGAACAGTGCGGCGGCGCGATCGCCGAGCGAGCCGTTGCCGAGTTTGTACTGGTTGACACGCAGAAGGTCGGAGAGTCGCAGCGCGCGGAGGTCGGCAAACTCCGGTCTCGCGAGCAATGCATCGATCATCTTCGGGCGTTTATCAGTGTGGGCGTCGGCGGTAAAAGCGGCGATCTCTTCGGGTGTCGGCAGGCGTCCGAGCGTGTCGAGCGTTGCGCGGCGCAGAAACTCGGTGTCGGAACTGAGATTGGATGGCACGACATTGAGTCGTTTGAGGTTATCGAAAACCATGCGGTCGATCACGTTCGTTGCTGGTACGGTCGGGTAGGCGCCTTTACGCGCCTGTGGCAGCGTGAAAAAGGAAGCGGAGATCGTGCCCAGATAGCGCCCGAGGATTGCGCCGCCACCCCATCGCGCGCCCGATACGACACCGTCGTTCGTGACGCTCAGCACACCGGCATTGGTGGACTGATAGGAGGTCTGTTTCGTGACATCGCGCGTGCTGCCGTCGGTATAGGAGGCGATCACGCGCAGCGGAATCTTCTGCCCGACTTTTTGCAGGGTAGCTTTGTCGGGCTTCATCGTCAGCGTAACCAGTCGAGGATCTGTCGGGGCGAACGACGCTCCCTGCTTGATCCAGCGCAGGATCGTTTTGTACTGCGGTGAATCCACATCGAAGCGTGGTCCCCCCGCGTGCGGTATCTGCATCGTCGATTTCTGAAGGAGTAAACTCTTTTCTGGCACGAGGAAATTGATGCGCCGTCCACGCGCGCCGTAGACGATCGGATCGAAATCATCTTCAGGGCTGAGCGTCAGCAGCGAGACTTGAAAGCCTCCACGTCCGCCGAATTTGCCGTGACAGCCTGCGGTCGAGCAGCCGCTGCGGTCGAGGATCGGCGCGACATCGCGCAGGAATTCGACGCGTGGTTCCGGCTTCGCAGCAGGTTTGGTCAGCTTTGCCGCTGGTTTGTCTGGCGCATTCTTTGCGCTTGTATTTGCAGTGCAGGGCAGAGCAGTGAGCGCGACGCAGAGTAGTACGCCAAAGCGAAGAGCAGTGTTCGGAATGCTAAATCGAGTTGTGTTTCGACCTCGCGCAGCGCCACGAATATCGAAAGCGGGTCGGCTCGAAGCCGCATGCCCGGCGAGCGGCGCTTTTTCGGAGAAATTGAATAATAAACGCATTATTGCCCTTACCCAAGCAGAATAGTACAACAGAACATTTGACTTTGCCTCGGACTTCCCCACTCTCACCCGGTTGTATTGCAGGCGTTAGGGGACATGACGGACAGCAAAGCCCGGTATCGTATTGGACACCGGGCGATAGGTTCCTGTTGCAGTTATTTTAGCCGCGCATATCCATGCCGCCATCGACCGTCAGCGTGATGCCGGTAACGAAGCTCGCAAGGTCGCTGAGCAGGTAGCAGGTAGCGCCTGCGACATCGGCTGGCAGCCCGATCCGACCGAGCGGAAACCCCCGCACGACCGCGTCACGACCGAGCGCATCGAGGCTCTCTGCCGCCATGTCCGTCTCTGTCCACGAGGGGGCGATGCAGTTGACGCGGATTTTATCGGGTCCCAGTTCACGCGCCATCGACCGTGAGAACATGATCTGCGCTCCTTTCGAGCTCGCATAGGCGGAGAAGACTTCCGAGCCGCGCTGCCCTGCTGTCGAGGAGTAGAAGACGATGCTGCCGCCGTTTCCAGCGGCGCGGAGGTGACGCACGGCGGCCCGTGTCGCCAGAAATGTGCCGCGCACATTGATCGACATCGTGCGGTCCCAGAACTCCGCCGTCATCTTCTCGATCGGCATGCCCTCGAAGACGCCTGCCGAGACGACCAGACCGTTCAGTGGACCTAGCTGCTCGACAGCGGCGTCGATCACCCTGTCCGCTTCGCCATCGACGGAGATGTCCGCCTGAAAGGAAGCCGCCTTGCCCCCTGCCGCTGTGATGTCGGAGACGACGGCATCTGCCGCCGCCGAGTCACGGAGGTAGTTGACGCTTATCCGCGCACCCGCCGCCGCCGCCATCCGTGCCGCAGACGCGCCGATGCCTCTGCTGCCGCCCGCAATAAAAAAATGTTTACCACTGAAATCGATCATTTGTTTCCGCCTCCACCGCTAAACTTGATTGGAGCGCCACAGTCGTACTCCTCATGGATGTTCGTTAAAATGTGTGCTCTACGGGACTGTTCTTGATCTTCAATTCGGCTTTAAAGCTTCTACGAACGCGTAAAGTGAGAATCTGAATTTCGGTGCTCGCGAGGGGGCACCGCGTTGAACTGATAATCCAGAAAATATTGGTTTTGCAATGCTCACGCAGTGCTTTATGCGAGGCTTCCAGTTGCTCGACGGCGTGTTTAACGTCGGAACCCTTCAGTTCCACGAACACGGTCACCTCTGCCTCGTCAACGAGTATCAGGTGGTCGCACCGCAGACCCTCCGTAATAACACAACCATCGACTGTAATTTCCTGAACGTCATACTGATTCGGGTTGTGAAAGATGACTTTACTTCTCTGCTCCTGAACGTTAAACAGTTTTTTGTTATGTCGCACAATGCACTCTGCTTCAATGACAGTCATGCGACTTTTTCGTCGAATTTCTCTTCGTACTCGATGTCCACGAGTTTGTCGAACTCCTGTGCAAGTTCGCCAGAGACACTGTCTAGCTTCGCGGCGTTCACCAGTCCTGTTTCAGCGTCGATGATGGATTTAATTCGTCCATCGCTGACAAAGTAGGCGCGAACGTCTGCCGGATCGAGCAGCATATCCTCGCCTAGCACGCTGGCAACGCGGCTGCGTTTATCGGGAAAGTCGTGAGCGATCTTTCCGGCATACATCAAGTTATTCAGCGCTGAAAGAATGTAGGGGCTGTGTGTAGTGATCAGGTACTGGCTCGAAGAAGCCGACGATAAATCCATAGCTGCCACAAACAGATGTACGATTTCGCGCTGCGCACTCGGATAGAGATGCGTTTCCGGCTCTTCGATAAAAACAGTGCTGCGCTTGATCTCAGAAGACTGCCAACCAATACGGATCAGAGCGATACCTAAAGGAAGTATCTCCTGCTGACCGGATGAGCAATTTTCGATTGAAATTTGCCTGCCATCAGGCATCAGGATGAAGTCCCTATCTTTCTCGCGCAGGTATGTGCCGTATAGCAAATTAGACATTCGATCACCAAGATGAGTACTGTCACTAATGCCGAAGTTATTCGAGTCGATACGAAGCAAGTTGCGGCGAGCAATTTCGTAAAAAACGCCAAACTTTATCAGGAATGGGTCTATATCCAGGTCATTGGCAAGGAATTGAAACATATTGGCATGGAGTGTTGAGAAGAAACTTCGTCCTGCTGGTATGAAGTAGGTTGCATTCGCAAGAGGAGGCTCCAATTCATGAGCGATTTTATGTATAACATCGACAAATGTTTGATCTATAGACCCGATTGTATGAGACGCTCCGTCGGCACTTTGCTTCATGTATGCCGCTTCCAATATCTGGCGCGCATCTTTCATCAGCTGATCATATTGGAGAGCATAGGAGATTTCTATTGTCGCTGCTTCACTCGCTGCACGTTCAATTTCAATCCACATATCTCCGCACGAATAGCGGAGTTTAAACAACCCTCTACTCCAGTAATTAGGCGGAAAGTACTTTATGAAAGTGTCGATGTGACCGTTCTGGATTTGATCTTTCGTCCGTTCCTTGATTGCCTCAAATGCAATATTGCTGGCACACTCTTTAAAGAAGAAAAACAGTTTTGCGCAGACGCTTTTGCCCGACGCCTGTGGACCGATGAAAACGTTCATGCGACCCAGTTCGATTTCACTCTCGCTGATGCCAGCAAAATTTTCGATGCTCAGATACTCTTTTGTCATAATTCGCCCACCGGCTTTTTCTCAAGCATAATTTTCTCGAACATAAAAGTTGACGTTTAGATAAAAAGGCAATGGTTCAGAGCCATTTGTGACTCTTTACCATTGCCATCGGGTAAAGTTTCTGGTGACTAAACGCAGGAGCTTTGCCCAATGGATTCTAACACATTTTCCGACTTTCGCGCTGATCTC
>JBBQPY010000044.1:0-30999 GCA_038216735.1 Chthonomonadales bacterium | reverse complement strand
TGAGCGGGTTGCTCAATTTGCGCGCCACCGGTAGGTTTGAGCTCGTGTAGCGATCTGCACAACCGAAGTTTTCTTCCTTCAAGAAACAGGAGTGTGCTCTTGAGGCGAAGCCGAAACTGTTATTTCGCAATTGATCTTTAGGACGTATTCTTCGCCATTTCCCCGAAAATACGGCACTCCACTGGGAAGTATTACTCACATTTTCTGGCACCAATTTACTGCATCCTTGCAACGCTGAAGAGCGTACGGCTTGGTATCGTCAGTAGCGTCCAAATACCAACGAATAGCTCTTCATTCAGGCACCATCAATCGCAAAAAGCGATGATTCCGAAAAGGAGAGAAGCAATGTCGCGTCTAATTCGTTTCGCCCGATTTACAGCTGTTGCCCTCATATTGTTCGCCTGGCATCCAGGTCAAGTCAGAGCGCAATACATCGATGGCACCGACCTTTTCCTGTCTCCGACGCAGGTCCCAGAGGCGTTCTACAATCCACTGGTTTTATCGGCGGGTAGTTCGTTCACGTTTTCAGCATCTGAGGTATCGGGCGCCACGAAACTGGACAGCATTCGGATTCTGCCGCTGCTCGCTCCGAATCCTGTGACCGACCAGGGGCAGTATACTGCGATAGACCTCACGAAGATCACCGCCGGAAACTACAGTTCGTACTTTGCCTTCCAGCCTAACGTGGATTATCGAGCGACACTGATCTCCGGAAACGATTCGACAGTCACATTCGGTGCCGCGGGGTCTTACTTCGTCCAATTGACTACCTCCAATGGCACAAGCGAGAAAAGGACGCTCATTCACGCCGAAGTAGATGATTCATTTTTAGGGCCTAACCCGAATAAGGATGGCTCGAACAAGGCTGGTCCGGAGCGAAAGATTGCGAATCCGAACACCGATCTGGTGATAATCAGCAACGACCCGAAGGACAATGGAGCGCTCGCGAACGCCAAAAAGCACTATCCGAACGCGCCGACGGCCAACAATATCAAAGACGTTTGCGACGCCATCCAAAAGTATTACAAAGCTCACGGGAACAAAAAATTCTCGGTGACCCTCATCGGCCACGGCAATGAGGGTAGGATCGACATGGGTAACGAGAGTATCACGAACGATAAATCTGGAACGATGACAGCAGCCGACTTTCAGACATGCATTGACCATTACATCAGCCGCATCTCTTTCTATAGTTGCAAAACGTTTGGAGGTGCGAAAGGCGACGATTTTTACAATCAGATGGCGAAGTCGTTGGGCCAAGGAAACGCAGGTGGTTGGCACGACTCGATTACCTCAACTGACTCATATTTCGATGCGAATGCCGGAGCCAAACTCGGCATCGGATCTGTACCCGAACCCAGCGCGGTCGCTTTGCTGATGTCCTGCGGCTTAGCGATTGCCGGAGTGCAGATCAGGCGTTCCCGTGCTTTAAGCCGATTCCTGCCGCGATCCGCCCGATAGGAAAGCAGCGGTCCCGTCGAGCGCGTCTCAATTGGGTATGATGTGCTGCCAGCGATGCGGCAAGCTGCAATCGCAGGGGCAAGAGGATGACGGCATCCTCTTGCCCCCTCATTTTCGGCAGCCTGTAGAAGCGGATCGTCAGCTTAACGCGTCCCGTTAAGGAATGCAGTCCGACCTCGCGCGACCCCTCCCATTCGACAGTTCGTCAGGACGAGGGGCAAATTCAGCGCTGTATATAGTGTCTCCCCCTCTCCCTGACGAGGAACGAGTGGCAGGGATGAGGGGGTCGGGGGGTGAGGGCTGATGCATTCTCCAACACAATTTCCAATGGAATCGGCGGCGCGAACTCGCTGGATTCTGGCGCAGCGCGGCGAGAAAAACAAGCTCGACCCGCAGCGAGCTTATGCCTCGCTCTGGGAGGAAGAGATCGGCGCGAACGGTCACCTGATCGCGACCGCAACGCTCTTTCTGACCAACAGGGAGTGCCCGTACCGCTGCCTGATGTGCGACCTGTGGCAGAATACGCTCGATGTTCGCGTGCCCATCGGCGCGATTCCGGCACAGATCGAATCCGCACTTCGTTCCCTACCGCCAGCCCGCCAGATCAAGCTCTACAATGCCGGCAGTTTCTTCGATCCGCAGGCGATACCGCCCGAGGACTATCCCGCAATCGCGGCTCTGACTGCGAATCACGAACGTGTGATCGTCGAGTGTCATCCCGCTTTGATTGGCGCACGCTGCCTGCCGTTTCGCGATAGGCTGGCGGGCAGACTCGAGGTCGCGATCGGGCTCGAGACAGCGCACCCGGAAACTCTGGAACGGTTGAACAAGCGGTTCACAGTCGATGACTTTCGCCGTGCCGCCGATTTCTTAGCGACAAATGAGATCGATCTGCGTGTTTTCCTGCTCGTCAAGCCGCCGTTTATGACCGAGGCAGAAGGCTTGGAGTGGGCGTGCCGCTCACTTGATACCGCGTTTGCAGCGGGCGCGGGCGTCTGCTGCCTGATCCCGACACGCGGCGGCAATGGCGCCATGGAGAAACTGCGGCGGGAAGGCAACTGGAGTCCGCCATCACTCGTTTCGCTAGAAGCCGCGCAGGAGTACGGGCTGCTCCTGCGGCGCGGCCGAGTTTTCGCGGACCTCTGGGACATCGAGAAATTCTTTTCCTGCGCCTGCTCTCCACTGCGTGCCGCCCGCATCGCCACTATGAACCGTACACAGCAGATACCTGCGCCGGTACAGTGTTTGCTCTGCGCTCCACCCTGCTAAAGCAGCAAAGTAAGAAGCAGCATAACTATTTCGCCTCTCTGAAATCACGTGGTTGAAACCCCGGTCTGGGACCGCGAAGACCGACACCATGGAAAGGCTAATCTCTCCTTTGCTTTATTTCAAATTAGGGGGTATTGTGGCGGTGAATTTGCTCCCCTTTGTATCAGCTCCGTAAGCGGGTCAGGGGTCAGGTCACAAGGAGTGCGTCACGCAGCAAATAATGATCGACGAAACCGTTCCTTCCGCTTAAACATGCTCATAACTTGAAAGCGTGCTTCAGCGATAGGGCGATTTTGCAGTATGTATTGAGCGGAGGAATATTTATTATGGGCAGATTGAAATATAGGCTTCGGCGGTTGGTGTGTGCATTACTTCTCTCAAGTTTGACCATCGCATCTCCCGACAATGCTACGGCAAAAGGATACAAGACCATACCATCGCCGCAAACAAACGGAGGACAGGGCGCTCCCGATCCGGCGAATCTCCTTATTTCAGGACTGGGACTCGACCAGGGAACCCTCGACTTCGACACGCCCGACTTTCACCTGAAACTGGTCAAATCCTCGCAGACGGTCGCTGCACTTCAGCCCAATGGCGCAGCCGGATTTGACTTCACTCCCGCTGATCGCCTCCCCTCACGCGCCCGAAACGACTTCCACCATCTCGGAGATTTGACCCTGCGTCTCCGCCGCAGCGGCGCACCCGACTGGCAAAGTTATGACACAGCACACCTCCGTCAGCCAGTTCGCGTCCTGCCTGTTGCCGGAAACACACTCGCTGCCGCAGACCTGTCCCCAACCCTGCCTGCCGATTGCCCTCTCCAGATAACGCGCTCCTGGAGCATCAACAAAGGGAAGCTCGGGCTCCGTTTCGATCTCAAAAACATCACACAATTTCCCGTCGAGATCGGCTCACTCGGCATCCCGATGGTCTTCAACAACATCATCACCGATCGCTCACTCAAACAGGCACATGAAATCTGCTCGTTTTCCGACCCCTATATCGGGCAGGACGGCGGCTATTTACAGGTAACGCGCCTGAACGGGCATGGTCCGGCGCTCGTTGTCGTGCCTGAAGGGAAAACGCCGTTCGAGGCATATTCCCTGCTGAATGAACCCCGTCGCCCCGATCAGACCTTCGAGGGAATGTTCGCCTGGATGGTGCACACGAAAGCGTATGCGGATAAAGAGTGGCGTAACGCCAGCCCCTGGAATCCGCCGACGATGGCGACGCTGCTGCCCGGTGAAACTCGATCGTACGGCGTGAGTTTTTTGGTATCACCGACGATTCGCGGCATCGAAACGACCCTCGCTGCCAATCAGCGACCGGTTGCGGTCGGCATTCCCGGCTATGTGCTGCCGCAGGATATCGACGGCAAGCTGTTCCTGAGCTATCAACACAAGGTGGCTTCGCTTACCGCCGATCCGAAAGGTTCCCTCGCGTTTCATGAAGAGAAAGCAACCCGCCATGGCTGGCACGCTTACACGCTGCGGGGCAAACAGTGGGGACGTTCGCGCCTGACGGTGACCTATGACGACGGTCTCAAACAGTCGATCAGTTACTACGTGATCAAACCTGCCGCGACAGCGGTTGCCGATCTGGGGCATTTTCTGACGACGCGCCAGTGGTACGTCGACGCAAACGATCCCTTCCACCGTAGTCCTTCCGTGATGAGCTACGATCGCGCTGCCGATAAAATCGTGACGCAGGACAGCCGTGTCTGGATCGCGGGACTTGGTGACGAGGGCGGCTCCGGCTCCTGGCTGGCGGCGGCAATGAAGGAGTTCGGGCAGCCCGACCCCGCCGAGCTGGCAAAATACGAGCAGTTCGTTGACACCGTGCTGTGGGGCGGTATCCAGTTCAAGGATGGCCCGAACAAATACGGTGTCCGCAAGAGTATTTTCTACTACGATCCGAAAGCGCTCCCTGACTATCCCTACGATCCTGCGCGCGACTGGCGGTCGTGGACGAGCTGGAGCAAGCAAGCTTCCGAGGATATCGGGCGCGGGTTCAACTATCCGCACGTCGTCGCAGCCTACTGGGCGATGTATCAGGTGGCTCGAAATCATCCGGGAATCGTGAAGAGTCATCCCTGGGAATGGTATCTCGAGCAGGCGTTTCAGACGACGCAATTCACCTTTAGCAGGGGCGCAGACAAAGAGCGGCGGGTGGGCTACGTAGAACTCGGGATGATGGAAGGAGACATCTTCCTTGCGCTGCTCAACGATTTGAAACGCGAAGGCTGGTCGGCTAAAGCGGCTGAAGTCGAGGCGCTGATGAAGGAACGCGCTCTGCGCTGGAGCAAAGAAGAGTACCCCTTCGGAAGCGAGATGGCGTGGGACTCGACCGGGCAGGAAGAGGTCTATGCCTGGTGCAAGTATTTCGGGTATGAAGACAAAGCGCAGGTATCGGTGAGTTCGATCCTCGGCTATATGCCTACCCTGCCGCACTGGGGCTACAACGGGAACGCCCGACGTTATTGGGATTTCCTCTATGGCGGCAAATTATCGCGCATCGAACGCCAGATTCATCACTATGGTTCGGGCATCAACGCGATCCCTATTCTCGCCGAATACCGTCTGCATCCCGACGACTACTATCTGCTGCGCGTAGGATATGGCGGGCTGATGGGAACCTTGACCAACATCGACAAAGAGGGCTTCGGATCCGTCGCGTTTCATTCCTTTCCCGATACGCTGCAGTGGGATGCCTACACGGGCGATTACGGTCCCAACTTCTTCGGGCACGCCTACAACACGGGTGTGTACATCATAAACCATCCCGAGTTCGGCTGGCAGGCGTTCGGAGGCAATGTCAAGGCAGAGGGTGACTGGGTGCGCGTGAAAACGCTCGACTCGCTGCGAAAGCGCGTCTATCTCGCGCCGCAGAGTTTGTGGCTGACGCTCGAGGCAGGCGCCTTCGAGAGCATCGAAATCAATACCCGCACGTCAGCCATTCGCATTGGGCTCGCTCCCACCACGCCATTTACGCGTTTAGCGCGGCTTAGTATCGAGCAGCCTGGCAGCCAGACGCAGAGAAGTGCGTATCGTCCGTCAACGACGCTCCCGATCGAGCGCGGCACATATAGTATCGCGCTTTCGAAGGGCATTTCCTGGATCACCCTCGGTACTACAAAATAATAGTCAATAGATCATTTGTTGGAGCGCTGCATCCTGCGCCCTTTTCTCCTCGGGAAAGTAACACTTCCCCTTCACCCACAACCCCCTCTTTCCGAAGTTTCGAGAAGAGGGGGGGTAGATACAACTGCCGTCTCCTAGTGATAGGAATAAGCCGGGGTGAATAGTTATTCAGGACGAACCACCTCTAAGGACCCCCTGGACTTCGCCGTGCATTAGCAGACAACGTTCTATGGGACGATGCCTCGTACCCTCCCCTGTTTTGCCTGAACCTCGCCGCAACTTTCTCCGTCCGCCCATTGTCAGCATCTATCGGCAGCAGTACCGACTTCTGTAAAGATCAGAATTGAGTCCGCGCAGGCGGACTTTGCTATTCAAGACGGGGACTTCAGTCCCGTGTCTGATGAGTAGGAGAACTCTGGGAGAAAGCAATGAGCCTGAAATGGCAGTGCGAGTGGAATGCCGACGGCAACTACTATGATTTGAATAAGGGCGTCAAAGTTCCAGTGCGCCTTTTCTTGTCCGAAAAATTGTTTCAGGAGAGCGAGGAAGACCTCTACCGGCAGATTCAGGCGGCGACCGAGTTTCCTGGCGTGCAGGATGTTATCATCACGCCCGACGTGCACACCGGCTACGTCGTGCCGGTCGGCTGCGTGATGGCGACTAATGGAACGCTCTGTCAGGCGCCGGTCGGTTTCGATATCGGCTGCGGAATGCTGGCGTTCAAGAGCACGATCAGCAAAAGCAAGGGACTGGACGAGAAGCTGCGCAAGCGCTTTTCCGAACTCGTAATGGATACGGTTGGCATGGGAACCGGCAAGGGCAGTGGACACTCTTACAGCGAACCGAAATTCAATGAGATCGTTCGGCATGGCGCGAGCGCCCTCGGCTTCCGTCGCGAAAACTCCGAGCGCGACTTTATTCCGGTCAGTGACGAGTGGGATATTCCCAGAATTCCGTTG
The DNA here is from genome assembly GCA_038216735.1 of Chthonomonadales bacterium. Taxonomy (GTDB): domain Bacteria; phylum Armatimonadota; class Chthonomonadetes; order Chthonomonadales; family Chthonomonadaceae; genus JBBQPY01. The sequence continues at coordinate 24,170 of JBBQPY010000044.1, read as the reverse complement.
CAGCGCGGCATCGGTCAGCTCGGCAGTCTCGGCGGCGGCAACCACTTCTGCGAACTGCAGTTCGATCAGGAAGACCATCTGTGGGTGATGGTGCATACCGGCTCGCGCGGCTTCGGGCACGGGCTGGCGACGCACTACATTCGCGAAGGCAAAGAGTATCTGCAGAAGCGCGGCGTGGATATGCGCGGCGGCGCGGAAGCCGTTTACTTCGAGCCGGACAATCCGCTCTATGAGGGCTACAAGAACGCGGTCGCGGCTGGCGGCAACTTCGCGATCGCCAACCGTCTGTTGATATGGGAAGCGGTGGGTCGCGCCTTCGAGAAGGTGTTCGGGCAGGAGCCGGAGCTGATCTATGAGATCAGCCACAACCTGGTGCAGGAGGAAGAGGTTCCGTCACTCGGCGGCAAATCGTGGATCCATCGCAAGGGCGCGACCCGCGCTTTTCCTGCCGGACATCCGATGCTTACCGGGACAAAGTGGGAGAAGACCGGTCATCCGATCCTGATTCCTGGCAGCATGGGCGACAAAAGCTACATTCTATATGCCGAAGCGGGTGCAGCGAAGAGCCTGTACTCCGTCAATCATGGCTGCGGGCGTCGACTATCGCGTTCGGCGGCGAAGAAGCAGTTCACGCAGAAGGACGTCAATGAGCAGATGAAGCGACTGAATGTGATGGTGAACGCGGGCGGCAACGTCCCGATCGACGAGTCGCCCAACTGCTACAAGCCTGCGAAGGATGTGATCGATGCGGTGGTGAAGGCGGGGCTGGCACGGGTCGCCTACACGCTGACACCAATCGCCTCCCTCAAAGGCGTGGACTAAGAGTCGTTCAAGTCTTGCCAACATTGTAAATGACGGCAGGCTCCACAACCTTATTGAGGGTCGAACCCTGCCCTGCCAATAACAAGCTCCGGCGCTGCATCGATGCAGCGCTGGAGCTTGTTATTCTATCGAATGCACTGACTTCTTCCTCGCTCCCTAATGAGGTACGAATGGCAGGGAGAGGGGGTCGGGGATGAGGCTAATTGCAGTTCGGATGCGGACCATCTGCGTCTGTCGTCCAATAGCAGATGTCGCCAATGATTTTGTCATACTGAACCGCTTTGGTGTGTCCGTCGACGAACTGAGCGTTGATCACGCCAGAGTGTCGGGATTTGCCGCGTGAGATTGCCGTGGCCGCCGGAATATCACCCTCTGTTGCGTAGTTGTAGCTCCAGGTCGAGTTTCCGATATTCTTCCAATACTTGACGTACTGCGCACCCTGGGTATTCAGGTAGTTCGTTTCAACGGTGCAGTCCACTCCATTTGAGCAGTTGGTCAGAATTGTTTTGCCGCTTTCATTGGTCACGTCGGGATCAACCCCATAGTAGGTTGAATCGGTGATAAGTACGATGCTCGCAACGCGAGGTACGCCGGCAAGCGCAACTGAAGCAGGCTGACCACCAACCGCGAAGCCGCCCGCCGGGCTCATCCAGCCATCGTTATGACCCAAACTGTTCTGGCCGCCATAGTTCTGTCCCTTTGCACCAGGAGCGTTCAGGTAGTGAGTCGCTTTGTTGTTAGGTGCGAAAGCGTTTGAGTTACTCGGGCAGGAGAAGACCTGATAGTTCTTCACGTACGGCTGCAGAATATAGACCCAGTAGTGGCGCTTCAGCGAATCTACATCCAGGTTGGCTGCTTCGGGCACCACGTTGCCGTTGCCGTCGAGGTACTCAGGGCAGGTAGCGGTAGCTTTGCCGGTTCCGGTGCCGCCGTCGCAGTTGTAGCGGTGCGCATAGAACGTCTCATCGTAGTCCTGAACATACATCATCGTGGATTTACCAAGCTGATTCATGTTAGACATACAGGATGCCTGACGCGCTTTTTCACGTGCCTGTGCGAAAACGGGGAACAGGATCGCCGCTAGAATCGCAATGATTGCGATTACGACGAGCAGTTCTATCAGTGTGAACCCGCTCTTGTTAACCTTCTGATTACTCTGTGAATTACTCAATGAAACATCTCCTTAGAATTGCTGCGCTGCCTTCAGTCGATTGTATAGTAGGCGGTGAGGTGCCAGATGCTTTTATGCCAGAGCTAGCGGACTTTGACAGTCCGGGCAATTGGCTGGCTGCATGCCAGATCAAACCTTCTTTAGCTACGGGATATCATAACATGAATCGATAGCTCGCGATGTTAAGGGAAGGTTAAATTTGCATTGGTAAAGATTAAATTTCTGTCATGCGATAAACGGACAGAACACCAATGCCAGAGTGTCAACCTTGACGAGACCCCTCCCCTACGGCTATACTATGCCACTTCACACTCACAAAATGAGCAGGCATAGGAATCAGGCAATAAGAATGAGGCAGACGCTATGATCGACCGTTACACGACCCCCGAAATGCGGGACCTCTGGAGTCCGCAGCATAAGACACAGCGCTGGCTCGATGTCGAAATCGCTGTCTGCGACGGGCTGGAACATTTCGGACAGATACCCACTGGCACGACCGCGAAAATACGCAATGGAGCGCATTTCGACCTCGCACGCATCGCTGAACTGGAACTGGAAACGCGACACGACGTGATGGCGTTCGTCAAAAACGTGTCCGAAAATCTTGGCGAAGAGGGACGCTATGTTCACTACGGCGTCACCTCCTACGACATCGTCGACACTGCGCTCGCAATGCTGCTGCGCGACGCCGCCGATCAGATCATCGGGCGCAGCGAACAACTGATCGCTGTGATCCGCAAACGCGCTCGCGAACACAAAGACACCGTAATGATCGGGCGCACGCACGGCATTCACGCCGAACCGATCACGTTCGGCTTCAAGCTCGCGACCTGGCTCGACGAGATGAACCATAATATCGAACGCCTGCAGCAGGCGCGCGCTGCGATCAGCGTCGGCAAGATTTCCGGCGCGGTCGGAACGCATGCCAACATTGCACCAGAAGTCGAGGCATACGTATGTCGCAACCTCGGATTAGGCGTCGCTCCGATCTCGACGCAGATCATCGCGCGTGACCGGCATGCGCAGTTGGTCGCGACTCTGGCGATCCTGGCTGGTTCTCTGGAACGGTTTTCGACCGAAATACGCAATCTGGCGCGCACTGAGATCCGCGAAGTTCAGGAGTACTTTGCGGCGGGGCAGAAGGGGTCGTCGGCGATGCCACACAAGCGCAATCCCTGGAATTCCGAAACGATTACGGGGCTGGCAAGGGTCGTTCGAGGCAATCTGATACCGATGCTGGAGAGCATGACGACCTGGCACGAACGCGACCTCGCCAATAGCAGCGTCGAGCGCGTTATCCTGCCCGACACGACCACGCTCGTCGATTGGATGCTGCAGAAGTTTACGAATATTCTCGATACGCTGCTCGTCTATCCTGAAAATATGCAGCGGAATCTCGAGCAGATGGGCGGGCTCGTCTGCTCCGAGCAGGTGATGCTCGCGCTGATCACAACCGGGCTTTCCCGAGAGGAAGCCTATACAGTCGCACAGCGTAATGCCTCGAAAGCATGGGATGGAACGCCTTTCCGTGACGCGATCGCCGCCGATCCGATCGTGCAGGAGCGTCTGACGGCGCAGGATTTGGAACACGCTTTCGATATCAAATATCATCTAAAAAACCTGGCGCACACCTTCGCCGTATTGGATATATAAAGACTTCAGTCCTGTGTCATCTGAGGATTTGATCGAGAATAATCATGAGAAAAGGTCACCGGAATTAGAAATGGCTGAGACAACAGACGTGATCGCTGCCGACCGCGTTGCGACACCGCAGAGCGAATTGAAGCCTGATGCCACTACCGAGTTGAAGAATGGCACCAACGGCGCCGCGATCGCCGATAGATTGCCGCTTCCGGTTCGTGATACAGCGCAATCGGCGCTCCCAACGCAGCGGCTTATAACCCTGCGCGAAGTCCGACATAACGAGAAGGTGCGTGCCTATATCGAGAAGGCGAACGAGCAGATGGCTACCATCGGCTATTCTGAACATGGCTTGCGTCATGCCGCGCTCGTCGCCGCCATCGCCCGAAACATACTGCTCGAGCTCGGCTATGAGCCACGCTCTATCGAGCTTGCCGCGATCGCAGGCTACCTGCACGACATTGGAAACTGTGTCCATCGCATCTACCATCCCCAGATCGGCGCGACAATGGCGTTTCATCTGCTCGATCAGATGGGCATGGCGGCGGTCGAGATCGGCACGGTAATCGGCGCGATCGGCAACCACGAGGAGCCTGAAGGCGTCCCGATCAATGCGGTCACAGCAGCTGTCATCATCGCGGATAAGTCGGATGTTCACTTCACGCGTGTACAAAATCCCGACCCGGCGACCTACGACATTCATGACCGCGTCAATCATGCGGTACAGAAATCGAAAATCCTGATCGACCGCGAACAGCACATCCTGACACTCGATCTCGTCATCGCTGTCCACGAGTCGCCATTAATGGAGTACTTCGAGATTTTCGTCGACCGAATGATCATGTGCCGTAAATCAGCTGCCAAACTCGACTGCACCTTCCGCCTGATCATCAACGGCGTCGAGCTTTAGCCCCATCGCTGAAGAGGGCGACAGCGCGCGCAGACGGGTTTCCTATCTCCAAACGGAGGTTTTAGCTCCCTATATTTGCTCATATCTCCCCCTCTTATCGAAGCTTCTGTAAGAGGGGGTTTGAGGATGAGGCGTTTCAAAGTGTGCATACAGTATTTAAGAGATGAGGGCGTATGGCGGTTTTTACGATTGTAGGGCTAACACTCAAAGAAGCGGTACGGCGGCGAACGCTGCTCGGCGCAATGGTCATGGGTCTGCTGGTGCTCGGCATATCCCTGATCCTCTTCCTTATTTACAAGGGGCAGGAAGACCGACTTGCGCGCGGACGCATCTCGCCAGAAGACTATGCATCACGCATGGTTTTTGCACGCTCTGCTGTTCAGGGACTGTGTCTCTCGTCGATCAAATCGCTCGGCGCGGTGTTCGCCGCGCTGCTGGCCGGGGGTGCAGTCTCTGGAGAGATCGAACGCGGGCTTCTGTCCGTAATTTTGCCCCGCCCGATCTATCGGTGGCAGATACTACTCGGAAAATGGATCGGGCTGAACATCATCCTGGTCGTCAGCACCTTCCTCTGGACTGCGACCGCCTGGCTCTCCCTGACACTGCAAACGCACCTCGATCTAACTCCCATACTGCGTTCTGCGCCCTATCTCGCAGTCTTCCCAATTCTGCTTTCGACTCTGACGCTGACGCTCTCAGCGGTTGTCCCTCGACTCTTCGGGACGACACTCGCGCTAACGCTCGGCGCACTCGCCTGGTTCGACGGAATCCTGAATACGCTGGGCGTCATCAATGACGTACCCGTTCTGAATACGATCGCCAACTGGGTCGGCCTGATCGTGCCGCAGGGGTATGTAGGTTGGTGGGTCGAGGGAACGATGGCGCCGATTTCGATACAGAATCCGCGCGGCAATATCGGTACGTCCCCGCAATTTCTAACAGAATGGGGACAGGCGCATCTGCACTTCGCCCACCTGGATGCCGTTTATATTGCGCTTTATATCGTCTTCGTCTTCCTGGCTGGCGTCGTTCTCTTCCAGCGTAGAGACATCTGATTCAGCGTCACTGTAGATTGCTACGAAGAAAGGTTGAATTGCCGGTTTAAGAAAGGCTCTTGGCGCGAAAGAAGATCCCCGACTTGCTGCGTCAGGATATTGCCACCACTACGCAAGTAAATTAGAGTACGCGTCTCAAGTCGGCTGCTGCATGGCGGCTTCGGCGGTCAGCGTCTCGCCTCCATCACGCACCACTTCCCAGGGGCGTACCGGGATCGAAAAGTAGAAAACGCTCCCTTTCCCGAGTTCGCTTTCGACCCATATCCGCCCGCCGTGCGCCTCGACTGCGAGTCGGCAAAACGTGAGACCGAGCCCTGTCGACATCTTACGTCCCGCTTTGCGCGACTCGACCTGCCCGAATTTGCTGAAGATCTTTTCGATGTCCTCTGGCGGTATGCCCTCACCCGTATCGCGCACCGAAAATAAAATCACCGATGAGGGGTCGCCAAGCGGCGTGTTCGAGTTCAGGACTGTTGCCTCACGCAGTCCCTCGCGCACTGGATTTGCCAGCCGTCCACCGACAGTCACCGTCCCCTTTCGCGGCGTAAACTTGAGGGCGTTGCCGAGCAGATTGATCAGCACACGCGTCAGCAGTTCGAAATCCGCCTGCATCAGTGGCAGTTCCGGCGCGACCTCCGTGACGATTTGTGCGGTTCCGCCGGTATCGACGGAGGTAACCTGTTCGATGGCAGCTTCGACAACCTCGGTGACGCGCACATTATCGCGACGGACCTGCATCTCCCCTGCTTCCATTTTGCTGATGTCGAGTAACTCGTTGATCAGCCCGAGCAGTCGATAGCCGCCCTGTGTGCTCATTACGATCATTTCGTGCTGAGTCGCCTCATCCAGAGCGCCGAGCTCATCACCTTTGAGCATTTCGAGCGAACCGAGCATCGTCGTCAGCGGGGTGCGCAGGTCATGAACCAGCATCGCGGTCAGGCTGTCGCGCATCTCCTCGACACGTTTGAGGTCGGCATAAGCGTCGTCGAGCATCGATTTTCTGACTTCGGCGCGTGCCAGTAGCGAGTAGACATAGGCAAGCAGCAGCGTATTGGCGAGCGTCGATAGCCAGAAAACGCCGGACAAGATCTCTTCGCTGAGATGTGACTGATCAGATCTCTGCTGCATCAGATCGCTTTCTGTGTCCCTCATAACGCCGACAAGCAGGCGGATGTTGTCCATCTCGCGCTTGCCCAGATCCAAATGCACTATGCCATTTCGGCGGCGTGTCTCGATCGTGTTCTGGAGGTTTGCGAGCCGCTGTTTGATCTCATTTTCGAGTTGCGTGGCGCGAAGGCTCTGCGTGGGATTGTCGGCTACCAGGGTTCGGAGGTTTGCCATACTATCCGGGAGTCCTGCGACACTGTCACGGTAGGGCTGCAGGAAGTTTTCCTTGCCGGTAATGACATAGCCGCGCATTCCAGTCTCAGCGTCCTTCATCAGCGAGAGCGTGTTCTCCACTTCATTGAGCACTTGATAGGTATGTCGGACCATCCGATCGTTGGCGATCAGCCGCTGCGTATTCTTAAAAGAGAGGGCGGCATTGATACCGACGAGCGATATAATCGCGACAAACCCGATTACCAGCCTGTGTTTGATTGTCCACTGCAACTGCTTCATGATCCTCTCGTGCACTGCACGCTCTCCTGTCATAATTCGGTGCCCGCTGCGTATGTTCGGCACGTGAGCGCGATTTCGCAGCATTCGATCCTTTTGTCTCGCTTCGATGTGCAAACCTTGGTGCAGGAGGGAAGCAGGATATAAATAAAAAGGTTACGGGAGACTGGCACTTATCTTAATCTGAATACGCGATCGAATACATTGTTCCCTCATCAAAGCGTTGGTCCGCTGTCAGCGGCTTTAACTTGTCGCGCCGGATGCGGTAACCGCTTCAAGCAGGGATTTCAAGGCAATTCGGCGAACTGATCGACAGAGCGTAATCGAAGGAAACCGATCGTGTCCCTATCGCCGCCACAACCGCCCCCTGCCACACCACCTGGAGATTCCTCCGGACGATCACCGCGCCCCGGCACACCGTTCCATGTCCGGAGACGTTTGCGCCGTCTGCTGGGGCATTTCGTGCCAGAGATCGTCTGGTACAACTGGCGAATCGATACGATTACCGGAATCGCCGCGGGCATCTATCAGGGCTGCATATGGACGTTCGCGCTGCAGATCGCGCGCGGCAGACTGCATGCGACCGGAACACAGATGGGCATTGCGACGGCGGCTCCGGCGGTCGGCTATCTGTTTTCAATTTTGTGGGCGCGGCAGATGGAGGGGCGCGGCAAAATGCCCTTCATCACCGTCACGTGGATGCTTTCACGCGGTTTGTTTCTGCTGACGCCGCTGCTGGTGCGTGGGAGTGGCAGTCGAAGCATGTTGATCCTCTTGATCTCCATGGCGCCGATTATCTTCTCGATTTCGACTCCTGCTTATACCTCGATCATGAAGGATATCTATCCGGATGAGCTGCGCGGCCGGCTGATGAGTTACGTGCGTATCGCGATGGCGGCAGCGATGCTGCTCACGGCTCGCCTGATGGGATGGTGGCAGGAGCACGGGCATCTGGATTTCCGCTGGATGTTCGCGATCGGCGGTGTGTTCGGCGTCTATACGGCTTATGCGTTCACACAGCTGCGACTCACTGAAAGTCCTCCAGCAAGTACGCCTCCTCCGGTTGGCACGTTTCTGCGGCAGACGTTCGGGATTCTGATCCACAACAAAGGCTTTCGGTGGTTCACGATGAGTGTGATCATCACCGGTTTCGGCAATCTCGTCGCGAGCACGTATTATCCGATTTATCAGGTCGATCATTTCTCGATCACCCCGACCCAGATCGCGACAATGCAGAACATTGGCGGCATACTTTCGATGTTCAGCCTGTTTTTCTGGGGCTGGTATCTGGATCGGTTTGGGTCGCTCGCGACCGTGCTTGTCGGCGTACTTCTGAACTGCCTCGCGCCGATATTTTACGCAGTCGGGTCCAACATCTCCTGGCTGTACGCCGCCGCGACGGTGATTGCTATCGCGGGCTACGGCGTCGATCTGGGCTATCTGAACACCACGCTGATGTTTGCCGAGCCGGGGCGCGTCGCGCAGTATCAGGCGGTACACAGTACCTTTTTCGGGCTCCGGGGCACCATTGCTCCGCTGGTTGCGATGCCGCTGCTGCACCTGCTCGGCGGAAGCTGGCGCACGGCGTTTCTGCTCTGCGTCAGCGTAATTGGAATTGGAATCATCTTTCAGGTTTTCTCACTGCAATCCTACCGGCGTATCCAGCGTCAGGATTTGAGAAGCAAATTGTCCGACATTTGATTTTCTTGAGATTTCCCGACGGTATATGTCACTGCGCCTGCGCAGCGAGCCCGACTGCAGTGCCGCACAACCGTGAAAGGCGCGCCCAAAGCGAGCGCAACGGATGTTTCGTCCCGAGCAGCAAATCGAGGGGATACTCTGTTGTATGCTGCCAGAATGGCCATACAACAGAATGAAGTCCGTCGCTGCTGGCGTTCCGTCAGATGTCCGCAGGACGCTCGTACTTTTGAACGATGGACTTTAGTCCGTCGTGCCATCTGCATTGAAAAAGGATGCAAGGCTACCACCCCCAGCCCTCTTCTTGAAGAGCAAGCAAAAGAGGGGGTGAGCATGTGGCGTCGGACTTCGCAGTTCCAGACCAGGATTTATCCCTCAGAAATCATTCGCAATTGCACGATGGTTGTTGCTTTCAGGAGCAGGAATGATGCACTTTTCACTCAAACGCTGTCTGCTGGCTTTCACACTCTTAATACCTATTTCGCCTGCCGCCGCACAGGCTACAACGCCACAGGACAAATCGGTCAAGCAGGATACCCCCACTAAAACGGATCCCAAACAGGATAAACCGGTTAAGGAGGATACTCCAACGAAGCAGGAAGCGCCGACTCTGACGGTACGCGAACGCTTCGATCAGGGAGTTGCGCTCTACAAACAGAAGAAATATGCCGAGGCGCTGACGGAGTTTGAGGCAGCGCACAGGCTAGCGCCCGAAGAGTCGAACGTGCTGTTCTGGATCGGCTTCATTAACCTGCAGCAGCAGAAATATCAGGAGGCTCTGAAGCCGTTGCAAGAGGCGATTCGGCTGAAACCCGGCGCGGCGGAGGCGCATCTCAATCTCGGTAACGTCTATGACGGCTTGAAGGATTATGCGATGGCGGTACAGGAGTTTAGCGCCGTAGCAAAGATGCAGCCTGGCTCCGCCGACCCCTATTACAACCTCGGGAGCGTCTACTATAAGATGGGCAAGATCGGGGATTCGGTCGCCGCCTACCGTAAGGCGGCGGCGCTTGCGCCCAACGACGCTCTGATTCAGGACAGCCTAGGTTTTGCTCTGCAAGCTTCCGGGAACCTGTCTGCAGCACTCGTCGCCTGCCGACGAGCAAACACGATCGACCCTAATAATGCTGCTTTCGCGCTCAATCTCGCGCTCGTGCAGGTCGCTATGGCGCGCAAAACGACGACTTCAACGATTTCATCGAGCCCGGATGGTACATCGAAAACGAACCTACCAAAAGACGCACGCCCCGAATGGATCGGCGCACGTGTCGCGCTCGCACGTGCCGTCCAGCTTGCGCCAGGCGACTATACGGCACGAGAAACCTATGCGGAAGCGCTTTATGAGATGGGACGCGACGTCGATGCCGTCAATCAGTTCCAAAAGGCGATCGAAATCGCTCCGAAACAGGTCAAACCGCTCATCAATCTCGGACACGCACAGGGACGTGCCGGACGACTGGCGGCTGCAGGGACATCGTATGCTAAGGCGCTGGCGATCGACCCGAACAATGTCGATGCACTGCACGGGCTGGGATTCGTGCAATTCCGGCAGGGCAAATACGACGAATCGGTGGGCACCTATACACAGTTGGTGAAGCAAAATCCTGGAGACATACGCGCCTGGACGAACCTGAGCGCGGCACAGGACAAAAAAGGGGATGAATTGGCTGCCGTCACCACGCTCGAAACCGCGCTGAAGCTAGGCGGAAAATCGAGCCAGACGGCCGCGTTTCGCCGCCTGTTGGGAGCCTACTACTACCGGCGCGGCGATGCCGACCATCTCGCAAAAGCCTACGATCAATACAGCCGATCCCTCACAGAAGCACCGGATAATGCGGATGCGCTCAATGGATTGGGGCTGGTCGCACAAAAACAGAAAAAGCTCGATGACGCGCTCAGCAGCTTCCTTAAAGCGGTTGCCGTCAGTCCCAAATTCTCCGACGGCTGGAATAACCTCGGCGTCGTCTACGAAACAAAAGGTGACATCTCCTCCGCCCTCGTCAGCTACCGTAAAGCGATTCAAACCGACCCGAACAATGCTCTTGCAAAGCGCAACCTGGACCGACTCGAAAAGCGGGCGAAGCCATCCATCGTACCACCGACCGGAACGCCTCCCGGCACAAAGTAGCCACGACTGTCGGCTATCGCTACTCGCGTATCGTTATCTTCTAGTATGCCCATTGAGGCAACAGGCATTTCTCCCCCTCTCTTGCTTTACTTCAAGGAGGGGGTTAAAGAGATGCATATGCTCCTCTGCTTTAATTCAATCTGCTTTGTTTCAATCTGCTTTGCTTCGAAGAGGAGGAGGAGAAGGACGGCACAGAGCCTTTTTCTGCAGTTTCCACCTCCCTCCGCCCTCCAGCATTCCTGGGGCGCCGATTGCTCCTCCCGCCGCAGAAGTGCCGCATCTTTTTCAAAAGAGCTGCGCCTTCTTGGGGATTCCAGCGCCCGAGGAATCTAACACACATTTCCTCACTTGTCAGCCGCGAAGTATTTTTCGTAGTAGCAGCCGGAACTGTCCGTATCCAGATGTCGTTCGGGGTTGTCGCTGACCCATTTGGTGTGACCGTCCAGAAAGGTCAGGTTGGCTCCGCCGCGGTGACGATAGCGTGATTCGCAGCCAAACAGCGTCCCGAGAAATGGATTTCCGTTTGAATCGTGACTTTGAAATGTCAATCCATCCCCTACATTGGCGGTGCGGGCGGTCTCAACTATGGAAGAGAGGCTCTGATTGAAAAAGTGGTAGATGCCCCCCTCAGCCGTCCAGCCGCTTCCTGGAAACAGTGCATGCGGTGTGCTCCCAGTCGTATCGCAGCTTCCGGTGTTGAAAGCCCCATGATATGCCAGCCCGTAGTGCGAGAAATAGGTGTCTGCAGGCAGCGCGCCTCCAGAACCACTGCCAGGTGTTCCATCCCCATCGCAATCCGCCTGATCCATCGCCAGCGCCGTTTTTGAAGCGTCGAAGGAAGGGCAAAAGAGTACCTGCCCATTCTTCAGATAGGGCTGAATGGTGACCGTCCACAGGGAGGCTGCCTGTGCATCTGCGGTGCAGGCGACGACTCCATCCTGAGTGCGAACGGGACAGTTGCGCCACGGCAGCACCATCTCATCGTAATCCTGCGCATACATCACAACCCCTGTCCCGATCTGTCTGGTGTTGGAGAGACAGGCAGTCTGTCGTGCCATCTCCCGCGCCTGTGCAAATACCGGGAACAATATGGCTGCGATAATGGCGATTATTGCGATCACCACTAACAACTCGATCAGTGTAAATGCCGCTTTTTGTTTCATTATGCTTTTCTTTCCAATAAGTAGTCGCCCTCTTGAAGCGTTTCCTGGTCTCCTCCTGATCCTGATATTTGGTAGAGAGTTTTTGAGAAGAGACGAATGAGGGTGACTATATTTCTATTTACTTTCTTCTTTAGCTTTGTGCTATTGTTTCTTGCGTTAGCTGTTTCTGAAATCGAACCGCTGCTGAGATCGGACAATGGAGATGCAGGCGCCAGCGCCGAGTACGCTATCACATTTTTCGGCGCGACAGTTGAGCATTCCATATCTGGCAGAGTAATTCACCTGCTATTTCGGTGCAGAAAGGTGGAACAATCTACCTGACCCCTGTTTTTCGGGATGTTATCGCAATCAATAAGAATGGCCATTCAGAGCACCCTTACTGCAGTCGACCATTCTTGAGCGACACGCAGATAAACAGAGTTTAGCAAAGCCAGCCAGGCGCTTCCGTGAAGTTAAGAAGTGACAGAGAAGTGCGAAGAGATACAAACGGCATCGGCAATCCTGATGTCACGCTCCCGCCAGCGAGATGAGGAATCAATAATGCGCAGTTTGCCGCGCAAAGCGCAGTTATATCTTGTCGCCGTATGCCTGATCGGGTTCGCCGCGGCGGTACGAGCCTGTACAGACGTAGTTTTACAGCCAAAGTCACAACTATGGGAACTGCTCGTCTTCATGGCGCTCGCCGTATTGGCGGGCGGGCAAAAAATCACACTGATGCGGCACAAATCCGAGCAGGATGTGGGATCCATGTCGCTGGGGTTTGCCATTTCCTTTGCCGCAATGCAGCATTTCGGTTCCGGAGCAGGCGCGCTGATCGCTCTGACCTCCTGTCTTTCGAGCGGGCTCTATCCGAGTCGACAGCCCTTGTACCAGCTCACTTTCAATTCCTGTCTCGCAGTACTCGAGACCTGGGTAGCTGGAAAGGTGTTCCTCTGGCTCAATGGCGGCACTCTACAGATGCGCCCGTTGGAGACATTTATTGCCGTTGTCGGCTCCTCGATCATAAACTTTCTAATCAACACCGGGGGCGTTGCCAATATCATCGCGTTGTGCAGCGGACAGAAGGTCGTGGCGCTCTGGAAGCAGACATTTTTATGGACCGCGCCCAGCTATTTTGCGGGCGCGTGTATCAGCACGCTTGCGTTGTTACTGTTCGGGCGGCATGTTGTACCTGTTTTGCTGTTCGTCTCCCCGGTCACTTATCTCACCTATCAGTCCTATAAAACGTATCTCGGCAGACAGGAAGAGAAGCAGCTGCACATCGAAGAGCTGCAGGTCAATCAGGCGCATCTCGCCGATCTGTATCTGGCGACGATCAAAAGCCTGGCGCTTGCCATCGATGCGAAAGATCAGTACACACACCAGCACATTTTGCGCGTGCAGCGCTACGCGGTCGCCATTGCAAAGCATATGGGCTTGACGGGCGCGGAACTGGAAGGCGTCAACACAGGCGCTCTGCTGCATGACATCGGCAAACTGGGAGTGCCGGAGTACATTCTCCTCAAGCCGGGACCACTGACCGAAGAGGAATTCGCCAAAATCAAAAAACATCCGGAGATCGGCGCGGCAATCCTCGATCCTGTCGAGTTCCCCTGGCCCGTGCTGCCCGTCGTCAAATACCATCATGAGAAATGGGACGGCACAGGCTATCCCGAAGGACTGGCCGGGGAAAACATTCCCCGTACCGCCCGCATCCTCGCCGTTGCCGACGTCTACGATGCGCTTACTTCTTCACGCTCCTATCGGACTGCCTGGACGCATGAGCGCGCGCTGGGCGTCATCAAAAAGGACGTGGGAACACATTTCGATCCGGTCGTTGTAGAGGCGTTCATGGAAATCATCGAAGGCGTAATACAGGAGATGGCCTTGCAAGGCGAGGGACCCCTGGTGCCGCCATCCAAAATCGAACAGCCAAAGACGAAGATGGAGGGCGCGGCACGCGATATTCAGCGAGCCTCTTCAGAGCTATGGGCAATGTATGAAGTAGCGCAAACTCTCTCCTCCAGCCTCGGGATGCAGGAGACAATCGATATTCTGGCGCGCAAACTGGAGGCGATCTTTCCGGGCGGCGCATGTATGTTTCTGCTAAAAGAAGAGCAGACTGAACCAGGACATGGTGAATTAATTCTACCAGGAGCGGGAGCAGGACAGCCGAATCTGGTACTCATTGGACCAGGGCAATCCACGCCGGCTGGAATGGATGTTTCACAAAAGGACCAGGGCAAAAATGCAGCGGTTACAATGCTTGCTGCTCGTGCTGCCGTAGGGTTGAACTGTGAATTCCTTGCGACCTCGCGCACTATCGGGGCCCGCAGCAGATCGCTCGCAGTCGCCAATTCACGCCAGACGTATGTCGGAGAATATGATCAGGATGACTTGCTGCTGACCAGTTCGCAATCGGCGCAATGGATCACCTTTCAGACTGCCCTGATCGTCAGCATCGTCCATCAGGGCGAAGTTCTTGGGACGATCAACCTGTATTCGCCTCATCCGGAGGCCTTCAGTATCCATGACAAGCAGCTTCTGGAAACGATTGCCGAGCGGGCTGCGATGGCTCTCTATAACGGATTATTGTACGACCGCACGCGGGGACATGCCTTCACCGATCCTCTTACTGGGGCCTACAACATTCGCTATCTGACGCAATATGTCGAAGAGCGCTGTCGGGTCGAGACATCGAGCAACCAGCCAGCTTCGTCCTTCGCGTTGCTCTGTCTCGACCTGGATAGTTTCAAGCCGATCAATGACAACTTCGGTCATCAGAAGGGCGATCAGGTTTTGAGTGCTCTGGCAAATATTTTCCGGTCTGTTGTACGCCCGGCAGATATTGTGGCGCGTTATGGCGGCGACGAATTCCTGATCGTTTTAGAAGGCGCGGACGCGAGTATAGCCATTGAGATGTGCCAGAGTCTTCAGGAAGCCGTCGAAAGCTACGATCCTGATCTCGTCCATCCGAAATTGGGTGCGCTGCATCTGGGCGTCAGCGTAGGATATGCCTGCTTCCCCCAGGATGGCGACGACTGCGCCAGCCTGCTGTCTGCTGCCGACACCGAGATGTATCATCGGAAGACCGAGCGTAAGCTGGGCGGTCTGGCAGGTAAGGAGCGCACGATCACCTCGCCGCTTCCTGCGAAAAAACTGCGGCGTGCAGCTTGATTTGCCCTCATTATCCAGCAATGTGACTGGCGTGACCTCTCCCTCGAACACGGCATAACCTCCCTGGCGGCACCTATAAGTCAGCCCGCCCTATCTTTCCATCTCACCCTTGCTCCGCAAGACAATACTTAAAATCAGATTACTGGATAGATACAAAAAAGAATCACTACTGAGGGTAAATAGATCCGAGGAGTTAGACGATGCGTATCAAACTCGCCTGGGGACATGGGCGACCGCCCCGCTGCTAAACTCAACCTGCTGCTTTACAGATGAAGTAGCTCGATGAGGAAAGCGATCTGGGACCGTCAACTCTTTTTGATATGATTTAACAAATAATATCAGAAAGAAATTTATGCCGACTATCAAGAAAATAATTATGCCAACTATTCGTAAACAATCACAGCGTCTGCAATACGGTTCGCTTGCAGCACGTTCCCTCTCACAAACAACGGCTCGTTTCGTCCCGGCGCTGGGACTGGCGGCCACTCTGCTCAGCGGCAGCACGCTCGCCGCTCACGCCCAGAACCTGCCTGGCAAAGCTGCCCTTACCCAGAACCTGCACGGGAAAGCCGACCTGTTCCTCTCCCATCGCAAAGCGACGGCATCGGGGTGGAGTGCCGTGATCGCACGCTGCCAGGAAGCGTTGAGCCCCGCGCAGGAGCAGCAGCTCAAAGCAATCGGAGCCGATGTCCGACGTCATCTCAGCGTGATCCACTCGCTCGCTCTGCGCATTCCGACCCGCAACCTGAATAAGCTCGCGGCGTTGCCGTTTATCCTGCATCTGTCCTCGGATATGGCAGTGCAGAAGTGCGACGAGTTCAGCGTCGAGTCGAGCGGCGCCGGGACTGCCTTCAAGCAGTCGGGACTGACCGGGCAGAACATCCGTGTCGCCGTCATCGACAGTGGCATCCACAATAATGCGGACTTAAGCCCTATACCTGTGCTCGGAAGTGTGGGAATACTCCCGCCGCGGCTGGTGGCTCAAGTCAACTTTGTCGCCGATAAGAACGGCGTCATCGATCCAAATGCTGTGGACGATATCTGCGGACACGGCACTCATGTCGCAGGTATCGTAGGCGGCAACGGCGCTAAATCCAGTGGGCTGTCGATTGCCTACCGGACATTCTATGGTATCGCGCGTCAAGCCGATCTCATCAATGTGCGCGTGCTCGATGCCAATGGACAGAGTGATGTCAGCACCGTGATCGCGGGCATCCAGTGGGTCATCCAGAACCAGAGCGCCTACAAAATCCGCATCATCAACCTCAGCGTCGGCCATCCCGTAGGCGAAAGCTATGCCACCGATCCGCTGTGCCAGGCGCTGGAGCAGGCATGGAAAGCCGGTATCACGGTCGTGTGTGCGGCAGGCAACGCAGGGCGTGTGCAGAACGTTCCCGACCATACACTCGACAACGAGTGTTACGGAACCGCCTATGGCTCGATCCAATCGCCGGGCAACGATCCGTATGTGATCACGGTAGGCGCGATGAAGCCGACCGATATGCTCATCAAAAGCGATGGGACGTGGACGCACAACCGCAACAACGACCGTATCGCCACCTATTCCAGCCGCGGTCCGTCGCGCCTCGATCTGATCCTCAAGCCCGACATCGTTGCGCCGGGCAACAAGATCATTTCTGTCGATGCGCGTTTGGCAACCCTCGATGTCGTAGCAGGACGCACCAACAATATTCCAAAGTCTGCATACTTGATCAGAAGTAAACAGTCCGGGAGCACACTTTCCGGCGACTACTTCCGTCTGTCGGGCACGAGCATGGCCGCGCCGGTGGTCAGCGGTGCGGCAGCGCTGCTGCTCCAGCAAGACCCGACGCTGACGCCCGACACGATCAAAGCGCGTCTGATGCTCTCTGCCGACAAGTGGACTGCGCCCGATGGCACTGCCGATCCGTGTACCTACGGAGCGGGCTACCTCAATATTCCGGCAGCGCTGCTTTCGACGGCAGTTCCCAACCAATTCGCGATGAGCCCGAGCCTGTCCGTCGATGCCAACGGTAACGTCTATATCAACATGGACCGCGCGATCTGGGGCACGGACTCGCTGACGGCAACACGAGCGATCTGGGGTGTGAACGGCGTGACGGATACGCGAGCATTGTGGGGAACACGAGCGATCTGGGGAACCGGTATGGACATTCTCAATGTCAATCGGGCATTGTGGGGAACCAGTGTCTGGGGCGACCGGGCGATCTGGGGAACAGGCAGCACAGCGGCAGACCTCACTACGACCGCACTCTACGGCGATTGAGGAGAGAAAGGTACTCAGCCGGTTTCAGCGTCATCCTTCTTAATGACGGACCCTGGTGAGGGGAGCACAACTCCCAGCCCCTCCTTCGTAAGGAGGGGAGTAGCACACCCTGCCTTAGCTTTCGGAGTAAGGTTGGAAGAAGGGCTGACTGAGTACCAAAAACTACATGGAAAAGAGCTACATGCCCATACACTTCGCCGACAGCTTTGTCGATAAGTCGATTCAGCGACAGTACTGGACCGATCGCGGAAATAATCCCTCCTGCGCTCGTATACTATGGGGAATCTGATCCGTCTGTTTGCAGAAAGTCCTGAGCCGATCACAATGACAATGTGATCGGCTCAGGACTTTCATTTCGTGCGCGCTGGACTTCATAAAAAGGCTACTTCGTCTGCTAAGCTGTCCGCAGCACACTCCGCGAGCGTGGTATATATTCTGGGAAAACATCGGCGAGATGCGGATTCTTTAGTCGCTTCGTGACAATTTCGGCAAGAATATCGCGATAGTCGGTGGTCACGCGCAGATCGCCGGGACCATCGAGCTGTGCAGTACCGAGCCCGGGCCACTCCGCATAGACTTTGCCGCCAATAACCCCGCCGCCCAGCAGGAACATGCAGCTTCCACGCCCGTGATCGGTTCCATAACCGCTGTTCTCGTAGGCGCGCCGCCCGAACTCCGTCATTACGACCGTCGTGATACGCCCCATTTTACCGCTCATATCCGCTGCGAATGCCGCCAGCGCGCCGCTCAGTTCCGCAAGGCGAAGCGGCTGCCAGCCGCTATCACGCCCTTGCGCAACATGCGTGTCCCAGCCGCCCAGATCGAGGCAGGCAACTTCGAGCCCGACTTCTCCCTTGATCATACATGCGACCTGCTTGAAACCTCTGCCGAGTTCGGTGTCCGGATAGATCGCACCATTTCCGGCGCGATAGTTCGCGGGGTCGAGTTTGTGTACGGCATCGATGGCCGACAGTGTCTCTGCCCCTGCTTCCCGCAATGTATCCGGCGTACTGCCGCTCCCGCTGTACATCCCTTTGAGCGTATCGGTGAGGGCGTTGGCGCGGTCGGCGCTGGGGGGCGCATGAAACTCGGCGTTGTCGGCTCCTGTCGGAAGCACATTCGGCGCATTCAGGCGAAAGTCGGCGAGGTTCGTCAGCGCGGTCACATTCGAGGCGCCGCGCAGCGCGTCTGGCACCGTTTCAGAGACGGCGACAGCCCGCAGTGGTGGGTCGGTCTCAGTGGCGGTGCTGGTCAGATGCCGCGCGAGCCAGCCGCTTGCCGCACCGGTGTCGTGTGCCAGACCACGCTCCATCGTCGCCATCGCCTCGAAGTGCGAACGTGTCTGGTCGCCGGAACCGACGGCATGGATCGCGGCCAGCTGCCCCTGCTTGTAGAGTGGATAGAGCTGTGCGAGGGAAGGGTGTAGACCATAGAAGCCGTCCAGATCGATCGTTCGGGCATTTAGCGCGGTACGGGCATCGTTAGGGCGGGCAAGTCCGAGCGTCGGGCGGAGTCGGTGGTAGTCATCATCGGCGTGCGGGACGAGAATGTTCAAGCCATCTGCGCCCCCGCGCAGAAACAGTACGACGAGCGTGTCGCTGTCAGTACGCGCCGTATGTGTGCCAACGGTGATGCTTGCGAGCGCTGAGAGGCTGCGCCCGAACCCGCCTGCTGCTCCGGCAGCCGCCGCAAGCGCCGCCCCACTGAGTATCTGCCTTCGTGTAATTTGTGTCGTCATGACCGTATTCCTCATTTATTCTACTCAAGTTCCAACCCGAATCTAGCTGGCAGAAGCAACACATCCGAATGGAAAACCCCGCACGGTATCAGTCCGCGAAGGCGGAATTCGCATTGCCAGATCGAGACTTCAGCTCCACGCCAATGAGCCCATTTTCCTTCAATCGGCGAACTTCATTCCTTCGGACGGGTACCCGACCAGACGATCCACAGGAAGATTGCATAGATGATCATCATAACCGCGATTATCGCTACGGGCGGTTTATACGGCTCTTCCAGCATCTTTCTCGCGATTATGATCACAACGATCGCCAGCAGCCCGAACATCCCATACAGGAACAATAGAATACGCGCGATTTTCTGGGCGGCGTGTTTACGGGCATCGTCCTCCATGGTGCCCGCCATCTGCACCAGATCGACATCGAGTCTGCCACCGATTTCGCCAGTCTGCACGACATTCAGCAGATGATCGGGCATCAGTTTGGCGCCTGAAAGGCTTTCGCTCAGCGTGTGTCCGGCCCGCGTTCTCGCTGCCGCATCGTTCAACGCCTTTTCATAGTGCTGATTTCGAGCGCCGAGCGCAGCGGTTTCGAGGGCATAAGAGATCGGGACCCCGCTGTCCACCAGTATCGAAAGCGTACGCGACCAATTTGCAGAAGACATTTCGCGTCGATGGATTCCGCCGAACGGACCCGTCAACTGCCGATACGCCTTGCCCTCCGTTTTAGGTTTACGTGCCGCAAGCGCATGACGCTTTGTCCATGCAAGAATGCTCAGCGCAAGGCAGCCGATAATATATAACGGAAAAATGATCTCGCTATGCGGCAGCAATCCGACAACAGGCACAAACATCAGCGTCGAGAGCATGATGAAAAGAGGCAGGATGAGACCAGGATTGAAGGCGCTGTACTGGTTCCTCAGGTCTGCTTTCGCCAGCGATTTGAGACCTTTAACGACCTGCCGCACCGCTCGCTCCAGTGTCCCATGAAGGGTGCTATTGAGCAGTATCGGGACGACGATGGCGGGCAGTTCGTATTTATGGGCTTCCAGCGCCTGAGGCAGCGATAGTCCCGCAGCCAACCGACCGGCGACCCCCGAGGTCATCGCTTCCCATAGCCCTGAACTCTCTTTCGTTGCGCGTTCCCACGCCTCGCTCTCCGTCATTCCGTTCCCAAGGCAGACAGCAAACGTCTCCAAAATATCCGCGAGCTGCTGGGAAGGAGTGTCCTCGCCATTGATCGCCTCGGTCGCTGTCTTCGCGATTCGCCTGCGACGCTGCACCGCTTCCTCAACCGCCAACCGCCGCTCTGCCTGCTCTTCGTTGACAGCGGTCGCCATCGTCTGCCGTTCGGGCAGCGTTCCGCGCAGACGACGTACGACGAGGGTGTCCGTCTCCTGCACTCCGGCAGACAGCAGCGGCGCCGACTGCGCTTCGAGCTCTTGCTCTTCTGTCAGATTACTCAGCGGTCGGTTATCCAAATTGGTTTCCGGTCCTATTGCCTTCCGTTATTTCTCTGTCATTTACTTCCATTACTTCCATTGATAGTTCGGCGCAGCGAGCAGTAGTCCTGCCGCCTCTGCCCATAGTCCCGTATCGGAAGTAGTGTTGGAAGTCGCAGCGCTTCTAGCAGTATCGGCAGAAGGACGGCCGGTGATCGACTTGCCTGCGCGGGCGATATGGGCTGTGACCTGCTCGCGAACACTGGCAATATCCGCAGCCTCACAAGAACGCCCATAAATCGCTTCAATCAAGGCGTCGAGCTTTTCTTTATCGCTGTGAGCATTCTCTGCGGTGAAGAGCGCAGGAAGATCGACTTTGGTGCCGGGAATCGCATTCGCCGTCAGCGCGAGCGCAAAGTTCCAGCGCTGGAGCAGTGAGCCTGTCCATGCACCCGTCTTCTCAGGGAAACCATCTGGCATCGGCCACTGATAGAGCGGCTGCCCCATCGCGTTGAGGTGTGTCTGAATAGCTGAGCCCCCATCCGTGTCCGCCGCCAACGCGCGCAGCGAAGAGACGAGCATCTCGACAGGACGACGCAGGATCGGCTTGTTCTGTTCAGGGTTCGCGAGACCCTCTAGCAGGATCGGGCGCAGCGTCGAGCGTATGATGCTTCCGCTGCTGAGGTAGGCGGCAGAAGCCTTTGCGAGGACCGCTTCCGGTGCCGTACCCAGGAAATGGCGACATAGTTTCGTCGCGATAAATCGTGCCGTCGCCGGATGTTTCGCAAGCACATCCAGCACCGCCTCCGCGTCTCTCTGTCCGCCATTCGGAGGAATGTTCAGGTTCAAAAAGGGAATGTATTTCGCATCCTGATCGTGATCAGCCGCTCTGAAAACGAACTGTCCGTTGTGAAATCCGCCATCGATCGTCCAGCCGGTGAAACAGCGCGCCACCTCCTGAATGTCGCGCTGTGTGTAGCCGCTGTGGACGCCGAGCGTGTGCAGTTCAAGCAGTTCGCGGGCATAGTTTTCGTTCGTTCGGGAGATTCCGCGTCGATTCTGATTGTTATCGAGGTAGGCGAGCATCGCCGGGCTGTGCGCCGACGCCGTCAGCATTTCATGAAACGAGCCAAGGAGGTGCGGGCGCAGCACACGTTCCGTATCTGTCGGAATCAGTTCGCGGCCGTTATTTTTGAGCGCATAGATATTGAAATGGTTCGTCCAGAAGTCCGCCAGGGTTTCGCGCAGTTGGTGACGACTGTAGACCGCGCGAAGCAACGCTGCCTGCTGCGTTTCAGTCAGCAGTTGATCGTCGGGCATACTGTTGAGCGTGTCGGGGGCGTCCTGTACCGTCTGCTGGATGTCGAGGCCGCCGACCCGCCATGTGACTGTCGGGTCTTCTTCCATCTTGTCGGCAAGCTGCTCTTCCAGATAGGCTCCGACGCCCATCGCCGCAACGCGGGCAATATCGCCCGGTCGCGGGCCACAGGCGACCCGATTGAGGACATGCCGCGCGTGCTCGGCGGCAGTCGCATCGTGCGGCAGGGGAGTCCATTGTGCGGTCGAAGGACCGGTGACGATCAGCGCGCGTTCGCGCACTTCCCGGCATCCTGCGCCGCCGAGAAGCGCCATCCCAACGCCTGAACCGACAACTGCACTTCGCTGCAGAAACCCGCGTCGGTCGATCTGACTGGCGCTCTCTCTCATTGCCTGACGATCTTTGCCAGTTTCTGGCGCCTCTTGGTTATTGTCGAGTTTGGCTGACATTTTATTGCTGTCTTCGCTGCCCATCGATCACATCGCTCCCTGTCCTTCGAAGGCGTCCATTCCATGCAGTGGCGGCAAAGTTGCTGTGCGCCGTGCCGGAACGAATGCCATCACGCCCGCACCGAGCGAACAGACCCCCGCGATCGGAGCCAGTAGATACCAGCCCAACAGTGGAAAGAACACGCCTGCGCTGAAGGCGAAGCTGCCACGAACCAGTGTGCCAAAGGACGTTTTCGCGCCCGACATCTCGCTGATTCGCTTACCCATTACCTGCGCGATACCGGCCATCCCGACCGACATCACCGCGCCCTGCCCCAGCAAACCCAGGAAACCCAGAGGACGCAGCAGGGGCACGTTCAGCATCAAGACAGCCAGAACGGTCAATATCAAAGTGCCGAGCCCGACAAGAAAGCATCGACTCGGCGATTTGCTGAGCGCAGCTTCCGCCTTCGCCGTATGAACGGGCAGCAGGATCGCCAACGCCATCAGCAGACCCACGAGCGTACCGAGCAGCCCGATAAAAATAGCGATTCCGAACTGTACATAAGCGAGTGTCATCTTACAGTTTCCCTTCGCGCCCCTCAGCGCACTTCTTTTGCCAGAAAATTAAGGATAGCTCTCCCATCCTTCTCGAATCCATCGTGGGCGCAGCAACTACGCGGCTTCCGCTTTAACATGGATCCACTTCCTATCATCAACTACTCCCGGTCTGCTTCACGCGTTTCGCGATCTTCGAACTACTGGAACAATCCCGGTTCAGAAGTTCTCAACTATCTGATCGAACCTTGCCCATGAGCGATCAATAAGCAACCAACTCTACTATCGGTTCGTAGATTACTTTGAAGCCAAGAGGTTTCCTATAAACTGTATTCTTGTTTCGTAACAGCTCTCGAAGCAGTAGTTTGCATCGACCTTTCCATTCAAATCCCATGCCGGAGACAACTCATGTACAAAACCAAAGACGACCTGCCCGAAGACACTCGCAAAAAAGTCATCGAAATCATCAATCACCGCCTTGCCGATTCGCTCGACCTCTATTCCCAGACAAAACAGGCGCACTGGAATGTAAAGGGCCCGCGTTTCATCGGTCTGCACGAACTATTCGACCTCATCGCAACGGCCGTAACGGAGTATACCGATACGATCGCCGAGCGCGCGATGCAGCTCGGCGGCTATACGTACGGAACGGTACGCTCCTCTGCGAAATCCAGTTCACTTTCCGAATATCCACTCGATATATCCGGGGGCATCGAGCACTGCCAGGCACTCTCGAGCGCGCTTGCCCAGTACGGCAAACTGGTTCGCAAAGCCATCGACGAGACCGATGCACTCGGGGACAAAGACACTGCAGATGTTTTCACGGAAGTCTCGCGTGGTATCGATAAATGGACATGGTTCGTCGAGTCTCACCTCCAGGCCGACAACTAGCCTAGTTCATAGTCTCTTTCAGCCGATGGGCTTAAGATCGATTGCGAAATAAGGTAATCTGGTTGGCATGATTACCTTAACCAAGCTACGGCGCAAGCCGCGTCACTTCCAAAAGTTCACCGGTCTCACCCTGTGCGAGTATGACCAAGTACTCGCTCAAGTCACGCTTGC